>NZ_JARVSY010000024.1:0-176715 GCF_030208925.1 Rhodococcus sp. MEB032 | reverse complement strand
CGCCGCCGCGTCACAACTTCACCGAGTTGCCGCGCATCCGCAGCGAGCGTCCGGCGTTCGAGCTGCACTACCCGCACATGGTGGAGCGGATGCGCGCGGAAGCGCACGTCGGCCCCGGCCACGGCGGGAAGAACGCCAGCACCGTGCTCGAAGATGCTCGTCACGAGCCGCTCACGGTCGGGGACGAAGGCGACCCCGGAACCGACAGCCGCTCCTGAGCGAAGTAACACACTGAAGTAATCAGCGAAGGCCCCGCCCGAGTAACGGGTGGGGCCTTTCGCTTGGCACAATAGTGACGATCAAGACGCGAACGAAGAAACGATCGGAGTTTTCGGTGGGTGCCTCTGACACCACTGTTCTGGTGACTGTGACCGGGCCGGACCGCCCTGGCGTCACCTCGGTACTGTTCGCGGCGCTGTCGCGGCACGATGTGCGTCTACTCGACGTGGAGCAGGTGGTGATTCGAGGTCGACTGACACTCGGGGTCATGGTTGCCTGCCCGAACGATCCCGAGGCGCTTCAGGAAGAACTCGAACAGGCGATGGCGACGGTCGGAATGAACGTCGACATCGAAATCGGTGCCGATCCCGGACGGCCCGCGGTGTCCACCCACGCGGTCGTTGTTCTCGGTAGCCCGGTCAATGCTCGCGCAATGCGATCGGTTGCACGCGAACTCGCGAAGCAGGGCGCAAACATCGATTCCATCCGTGGTGTCGCCGACTATCCGGTCACCGGTCTGGAACTCAGCGTCAGCGCGGCCGATACGGCCGACGGCGACGCGAAGCTGCGCACCGGACTCGCCGAGGTCGCCGCACTCGAAAACGTCGACATTGCGGTCGAGCGCGCAGGTCTCGCTCGCCGGGCCAAGCGTCTGATCGTGTTCGACGTGGACTCGACGCTCGTCCAGGGCGAGGTCATCGAGATGCTCGCCGCGAAGGCCGGCGTCGAGGACGAGGTCCGCGCCGTCACCGAAGCTGCGATGCGCGGCGAGATCGACTTCACCGAATCACTGCACCAGCGTGTGGCGACACTCGCCGGTCTCGACGCCTCCGTCATCGACGAGGTGGCAGAGAGCATCGAACTGACGCCGGGTGCGCGAACCACGATTCGCACCCTGCGCCGTCTCGGATTCCACTGCGGCGTAGTGTCGGGTGGCTTCCGGCAGGTCATCGAAGGCCTCGCGCACGAACTCGAACTGGACTTCGTGCACGCCAACACCCTCGAAATCGTCGACGGCAAGCTGACCGGACGTGTGATCGGTGAAATCGTCGACCGCGCCGCGAAGGCCGTTGCGCTGCGCAAGTTCGCCGATCAGGTCGGTGTGCCGATGGAACAGACCGTCGCCGTCGGTGACGGTGCCAACGACATCGACATGCTCAACGCCGCGGGCCTGGGCGTGGCGTTCAACGCCAAGCCTGCGTTGCGGGAGGTCGCAGATGCTGCGTTGTCGCATCCCTTCCTCGACGCTGTGCTGTTCATTCTCGGTGTGACCCGCGACGAGGTCGAGGCTGCGGACGCCGTCGACGGTGGCGTGCGACGCGTACCGATTCCATGAGTTCCGATCCAGCATTCAGTTCCGATCCAGCTGTGATGTCCGGCCCCGATTCGCGCTGGCGCGAGCGCCACGCGGTGCTGGCTGCTGGGTACGGAGGGCGAGACGATCCCGCGGATCCGGCGCTGGTGTTGGCGATGCCGATCGTTCTGCACATTCCGAAGGCAGACCCGCCCAAGCGCACCGCACTGCTCGAGGCTGCGGCAACGGCGGCTGTGGCGCTGTGTCTGGACGAACGCGTCGGGTTCACCGAAGACGGGGAACCCGGCCCCTGGCACGAGGACTATTCGGCGTGGGTGGGTGCCCGGATTCGGAAGGTGTCTCGTCGAGCGCGAGGAGCGCAGTGGCTCGCCGCGCAGGAGGTACCGGGAATCACCGTCGATGTGGATGGCGCGCAGGCGCGGGCTCTGGTTCCCGGGCCGGTCGGAGAACTGGACCCGCGAATCAAGAAGTTGCAGATCGGTGGGACCGATCTCGAGCACGACGAGCCTGGCCCGCCGGAGCCTGGTCTTCCGGTGCTGTGGATCGACTCGGCGCTCGAGATGACGGTAGGCAAGGCGTCGGCACAGGTCGGGCATGCCTCGATGTTGTTGGCGGCGGCCATGTCCGAGAAACAGTGCTGGGCCTGGGCGCAGAACGACTTTCGCTGCTCAGTGCGCGACGCGAGCCCGGAACAGTGGGCCGAAGCAGTAGTTCGGCTGAAGAAGTCGGAGGCCGTCGCGGTTCGTGACGCTGGTTTCACGGAAGTGGCACCAGGCTCCATGACAGTCATCGCGGTTCCGTAGAGACGCAACCGACCAGTCCAGTATCGGCAACTTGGCTATGGATGAACAGTCCAGTGGCCATCAAGATGGTCGAGTGTTGATACGGAGATTCGCCTCGCTGTTCGTCGGTCTGTGGTTGTACGGCTTCTCGATGGCCATGATGATCACAGCCGGTCTTGGTCTGGATCCCTGGGATGTTTTCCATCAGGGTGTGGCCGAGCACGTTTCGCTCAGTTTCGGCGTGATCACTGCGATTACCGGTGCGGTGGTACTGCTGCTCTGGATTCCGATCCGTCAGCGGCCGGGATTCGGAACGGTCGCCAATGTCGTTGTAATTGCCATCTCGGTGGATACCTCACTGGCCTTCTTGCCGGTCTTTGATTCCATGCCAGTTCGAGCCGTGATCATGGTCGCGGGAATCCTCCTCAACGGACTGGCCAGCGTTCTCTACATCGGCGCGGGCATGGGGCCGGGCCCCCGCGACGGATTGATGACCGGACTGGTCGCTCGCACAGGTCTGTCGGTCAGGCTCGTGCGTACCAGCATCGAGATCGCGGTCCTCACGACCGGATGGCTCCTCGGTGGAACCGTCGGCGTCGGAACAGTGTTGTACGCCTTCGGGATCGGACCGACCATTCAATTCCTCATCAAGGTGCTGCCGGATTCCATGACAGCAGCGGTGACCGGAGGACGTGTCACGGAACGTAAGGCCAAGACCGTGGGGCCGGTCAGCGAAATCTCGGTGCCGACGGGAACTTCGGCCGTGGAGGCAGGTTCTCCGGTGGGTGAAGCCGAATCGAACGATGCAGTCAAGGTGCCGTCGAACCATTCCGGAGTGCCGACGGTGACCTGAACCGGTCCACCGGAATGCAGGATCAGGAGCCAACTGTCGTCACCGAGTGGGCGCCCGGTTCGAGTGTGAGACCGAACGTCGGCTCCGTCGATCCAGGCCTGCAGCGTTCGGTGACTCTCGTCGTACCATGCGGTGTCGTCGAACTCGACGCCGGCAGCGTCGAACCAGACGAGGTCCGGGTGCTCCAGTCTTCTTCTGCCTTCGAAGAATTCGGGCTGACGCAACGCCGGTGCCGCTCGGCGTAATCCGAACGCTCGGGAGACGAACTGCACCAACGACTGATCGGCCGCCGTCCAGTCCAGGGCCCACGAATCGGCTGGGGAGGCAAGTGTGGGAACACAATACGCGTTGTTGTTTCCGCCGAGACTGTGGCCGAACTCGTCTCCGGCGGTGAGCATCGGTGTGCCTGTCGACAGCACGAGCGTGGCCAGTAGCGCCCGTACATGACGTGCCCTGGCGTCCTGAATCTCGGGATCGGTGCTCGGGCCTTCGATTCCGTGGTTGAACGAATCGTTGTGATCGGCGCCGTCACGATTGTCTTCACCGTTGGCTTCGTTGTGCTTGTGGTTGTACGCGACCAGATCGGCGGCGGTGAACCCGTCGTGCGCTGTGACGAAGTTGATCGACGCCCAGGGGCGACGGCCGCTGCCGGCAAAGATGTCCTCGGAACCGGCGAGGCGCGACGCGACCTTCCGGACGCTGGATCCGCCGTTCCAGAACTGGCGAATGGTGCTGCGGTACTTGTCGTTCCATTCGGACCACTGGAGTCCGAAGTTTCCGACCTGGTAACCGTCGGCCGTCGCATCCCACGGTTCGGCGATGAGCTTGCACCGGGTCAGTACCGGATCGGAGGAGATGGCCGACAAGATGGACGCCCGCTGGTCGAAGCCGCCGCCGCGCGGCCTACCCAACGCGCTCGCGAGATCGAATCGGAAGCCGTCGACACCCATTTCGGTGGCCCAGTAGCGGAGGCTGTCGGTGATCATGCGGACGGCGATGGGGGAGCAGGCGTCGACCGTGTTGCCGCACCCGGTCAGGTCGATGTCGCGGCCGTCGCTGTCGAGAAGGTAGTAGCCGGGGCCGTCCAAACCTCGCCAGCTGACGCTGATTCCGTCGACACTCTGCTCGCAGGTGTGGTTGTAGACGACGTCGAGGATGATCTCGATGCCTGCCGCGTGTAGTGCGTCGACCATGATCCGGAACTCGGTGACTTCGCCGCCCGGAGTTGCCGCGTATCCGGGATGCGGGGCGAAGTACGACGCCGTCGAGTATCCCCAGTGGTTGCGCATCCCTCGCTCGCGGACGCTCTGTTCGGTCAGAAACGCCTGTACGGGAAGCAGTTCCACGGCAGTGACGCCGAGTGAGACGAGGTGATCGATCACGGCCGGTGCCGTCAGGCCGAGGTACGTTCCGCGGTGGGCGGCGGGTACTCCTGGATGACTGGCGGTGTACGCGCCCACATGCAGTTCGTAGATGACGCTTTCCTCCCACGGCGTCTCGAGGCGGGCTCCGGCGGGCGCGAGGCCGGGAGTCACCACGGACAGCGGCACGTGGCCGAGCGAGTCGACCGTCGACGGGTCGCCGAAGGGATCGTCGGCGTACGACAGGAGGGCACGGTGATCACCGAGATCCCCCTCGATGCGGCGCGCCCACGGATCGACGAGCAGCTTGTGTGGATTAAGTCTCAGCCCGGCGCGCGGATTCCACGGGCCGGACGCCCGAATTCCGTAACGCTGCCCCGCACCGATCCCGGAGATGATTCCATGCCAGATTCCGTACGTGTGTTGCCGAAGTTCGACGCGATCTTCGTTTCCGTCCTGGTCGATCAGGCAGATCTGGACGCTCGACGCAGCTGGGGCGTGGACCGCGAACTGGGTTCCGGAGTCCACGATGTGGGCGCCGAGTGGGAACGGAGACCCGGGCGTCGGGGTGTGAGTTTCGATGAGAGGCGACACGCAAGATGATCCTGCCGTGAACGGCCGGAGAATGTGCGGGAAGATGTTCGGGTGCCGCTACCTGATCCAGATCTGCTCATCGATTTCGACAACGTACTCATCCGTCGGGGAGGGTCCACTCTCGTGGGGCCCGTCACCTGGAAAGTGGAGCTGGACGAGCGATGGGTGGTGCTCGGACCCAACGGTGCCGGCAAGACCTCGCTGCTGCGTATCGCGGCCGGTGAGACTTTCCCGACCAGTGGTTCTGCCCACCTCCTTGGCGAAGTTCTCGGCAAGGTCGACGTCAACGAGTTGCGCCCGCGAATCGGTTTGTCCTCGTCGTCGTTGGCGAACCGCGTGCCCGGCGACGAGAAGGTCAGCGACCTCGTCGTGTCGGCGGGCTATGCCGTTCTCGGTCGGTGGCGCGAGGAGTACGAATCCATGGACACCTCGCGCGCTGTGGAGATGCTCGAAAGCCTCGGCGCCGAGCACCTGGCGGATCGGACGTACGGGACGCTTTCCGAAGGCGAGCGCAAGCGCGTCCTCATCGCGCGAGCCTTGATGACCGATCCCGAACTTCTTCTCCTGGACGAGCCCGCCGCCGGGCTCGATCTCGGTGGACGTGAGGAACTTGTGGCTAGACTCGCCGAACTGGCTGCCGATCCGGACGCCCCGGCTACCGTTCTGATCACCCATCACGTCGAGGAAATCCCGCCGGGATTCACCCACGCACTCCTTCTCAAGGAAGGGGAGGTCGTCTCTCAGGGCCTTCTGGACGACGTCATCACCGCCGAAAATCTGAGCGCGGCATTCAGCCAGTCCATCAGCCTCGACAAGGCGGACGGCCGATACTTCGCGCGCCGTGCGAGGCCGTCCGGAGCTCATCGCGCGTGAGCTTCAGTGGGACCTGAAATGCGGCCCAGATCACAGATCGCGTAGGTTCGCGAAGCATGGCTAACGAGAATGCAAACGCTGTCCCCGAGCCCAAGGATGCGTCGACCGTCATCTTGGTGCGCGATGCCGAATCCGGGATCGAGATCTTCCTTCTTCAACGAGTACAGGGGATGGCGTTTGCCGGGGGCATGACGGTATTCCCCGGCGGCGGCGTCGACAAGTCCGATGCGACGGCCGAGGTCGAGTGGGCCGGACCGTCGGTCGAATGGTGGGCCGAGCGGTTCAGCACGGATGTGGCTCGAGCGAAGGCTCTCGTCTTGGCTGCGGTGCGGGAAACTTTCGAGGAGTGCGGCGTCCTACTCGCCGGACCGACCGCGGACACCGTCGTCGCGGACACGGCCGGCTACGCACAGGACCGAGTAGCTCTCGAAAAGCACGAGCTGTCGTTCAGCGATTTCCTGAAGAAGGAGAACCTGGTCCTGCGAACGGATCTGCTGCGGCCGTGGGCGAACTGGATCACGCCGGTGGGCGAGACCCGCCGCTACGACACGCGCTTCTTCGTCGCAGCGTCACCGACCGGACAGATCGCGGACGGCGTCACCTCCGAGGCCGCCGAGGTTCGTTGGCAGAGCCCGCAAGACGCGCTGGCGCATTGGCGGGAGGGTGGCAGCATCCTGTTGCCGCCGACGTGGAGTCAGCTGACCGAATTGGCCAAGTTCAGTTCGGTGGCGGAGATACTCGCAGCCGAGCCGGAGATTCCCGTCATCCTGCCTACGTTGATCACCGACGAGGAAACGCTGCGCGTCGAGTTCCCGAACCAGGACGGTTACTACGTCGCCGGGCCGCATCCGTGGTCGGTCAAGGCGGCAAAGTAACCTCTCGACCATGGCTGAATTTGTGACTCTCGAGGTTTCCGAAGGCATCGGCACCATCCGTCTGGCGCGTCCGCCCATGAACGCTCTGAACCGTCAGGTTCAGGACGAGTTGGCTGCTGCCGCACACGCTGCGACCGTCGACAAGGCAGTCAAGGCCGTCATCGTCTACGGCGGCGAGAAAGTCTTCGCAGCAGGTGCCGACGTCAAGGAAATGGCCGAGATGGACTACGGCCAGATCCGTGACGCGATCGGCGGCATGCAGGCCGGACTCGGCGCCGTGGCGTCCATCCCGAAGCCGACCGTTGCCGCGATCACCGGATACGCACTCGGCGGTGGACTCGAAGTTGCACTCTCGGCCGATCGCCGGATCGTCGGAGACAATGCCAAGCTCGGAGTTCCGGAGATTCTGCTCGGAATCATTCCCGGTGGCGGCGGAACGCAGCGTCTGGCTCGTCTGATCGGTCCGGCCAAGGCCAAGGATCTGGTCTTCACCGGCCGTTTCGTCGGGGCTGACGAGGCGTTGGCCATCGGTTTGGTCGACGAGGTCGTCGCTCCCGACGACGTGTACACCGCGGCCCGGACATGGGCCTCGCAGTTCGTCGGGGGAGCGTCACGTGCGTTGGCTGCTGCCAAGGCGGCCATCGACGAGGGTCTGAACACCGACCTGGAATCCGGGCTCAAGATCGAGCAGCATCTGTTCGCCGGATTGTTCGCGACCAAGGATCAGGCGATCGGCATGGAGTCGTTCATCGCCAACGGTCCGGGCAAGGCCGAGTTCACGGGCGAGTAGGCTCCCCTAAACTAGAACTTGTTCATCTCTTACCAGCGAGTAGGATAGCCGCCATGACAGCCAGCCCGAATGACGACGCAACCGTCACGCCGCCCGCCGCTACCGACACCTCGGTAGTCGACCCCGCGCCGCGGCCGCACGCCACGGCCGAAGAGGTCGAGGCCGCTCGTAAGGACACCAAGCTCGCCCAGGTGCTCTACCACGACTGGGAAGCCGAAACCTACGACGACAAGTGGTCCATCTCGTATGACGAGCGCTGCATCGACTACGCACGTGGTCGTTTCGACGCCGTCGCGGGCGATCAGCCGCTCCCGTACGAGCGCGCGCTCGAACTCGGTTGCGGCACCGGATTCTTCCTCCTGAACCTGATGCAGGGTGGAGTCGCCAAGACCGGTTCGGTCACCGACCTCTCGCCCGGCATGGTCAAGGTCGCACTGCGCAATGCCGAAAGCCTCGGCCTTCCGGTCGACGGCCGTGTTGCCGATGCCGAGACCATTCCGTACGAGGACAACACCTTCGACCTGGTGGTCGGCCACGCCGTGCTGCACCACATTCCGGACGTCGAGAAGTCGCTGCGTGAGGTCCTTCGTGTCCTCAAGCCCGGCGGACGTTTCGTCTTCGCCGGTGAGCCCACCACTGTCGGCAACTTCTACGCCCGCTGGCTCGGCCGCGCGACGTGGGAAGCAACCACACGCGTGACCAAGCTGCCGTTCCTCGCAGACTGGCGTCGTCCGCAAGAGGAACTCGACGAGTCTTCTCGTGCAGCAGCTCTCGAAGCTGTCGTGGACATCCACACGTTCGACCCCACCGACCTCGAGAACATGGCGAAGTCTGCGGGCGCCGATCAGGTCCACGCTGCCACCGAGGAATTCGCCGCGGCGCTTCTCGGCTGGCCTGTCCGTACTTTCGAAGCGGCTGTTCCGCCGGAGAAGCTCGGTTGGGGCTGGGGGCGTTTCGCTTTCGGTGGTTGGAAGACACTCAGCTGGGTCGACGAGAAGGTACTCCGCCACGTCGTTCCTCGCGGATTCTTCTACAACGTCATGATCACCGGCGTGAAGCCCGGCAACTGAATTGGGTTATGACTTCACCCTCGGCGACGTCGACTATCTCGGAAGTGATTCCGGCGTAGCTGCCTTGGCCGAGGTGGATCAGCTCGAACTGTCCACGCGTACGCGTCTGGCCGACATCGGCCGGGCGCGTACGCGTTTCCGTGATCACATGCCTGCGCTCGTGGACACCGTCCTGCTTCGACGTAAAGCCGCCGCCAAACTGCCGGGCAGTGAGCAATGGTTGTTCACGGACGACGCGATGCAACAAGCCACTCCCGGCGTTGTCGCGGCCCACCGCGCGCAGCGTCTGATCGGGCGCGACGTCCACGACGTGACGTGCTCCATCGGCGCCGAACTGCATGCCTTGACCGGAATTGCGCATCGCGTGATCGGCAGCGACATCGATTCCGTTCGCCTGGCGATGGCACAGCGCAATGTGCCGAGCGCAGCGTTGCTGCGGGCCGACGCGCTCCGCCCGACGACACGCGACACCGTCGTACTGGCAGACCCCGCACGGCGATCGGGCGGTCGCCGCACTCACGATCCGGCAGCGTTGATGCCACCGTTGCCGGACCTCATCGAGGCGTACTCCGGCCGTGATCTCGCGGTGAAGTGCGCTCCGGGACTCGATTTCGACAATCTGGGCTGGGACGGGGAAGTCGAGGTCGTCTCACTCGACGGCGGCGTCAAGGAAGCCTGCCTGTGGTCGACGGGACTGGCCGAGTCCGGCGTCACGCGCCGAGCTTCGGTCCTTCGCTCCGACGGGAGCGGATGGGCGATCACCGACGCCGAGGACGACGTGATTCCGGAGCAAGCGCCGGGGGAGTGGATCATCGACCCGGACGGAGCGGTGGTACGCGCGGGCCTCGTGCGCCACTACGCGGCCAGACACGGCCTCTGGCAGCTCGATCCACGCATCGCTTATCTGACCGGTGACAGCGTCCCTGAGGGAGTTCGCGGATTCCGGATCCTCGAGCAGATCAAGTACTCCGAGAAACTGCTCAAACAGACACTGTCCAAGCGGGACTGCGGTGTGGCCGAAATCCTGGTGCGAGGAGTCGACGTGGACCCGGCAGTGCTGCGTCCACGGCTCAAGCTCAAGGGCTCGCGTGCACTGAGCGTCGTGATCGTACGGATCGGGCGATCGGCGTCGGCCTTCATCTGTGAGGCATCCCGCTAGCTCACTTGAAGACGAACAGCTCACCGATTGCGCTGGGCGTCAACACTTCGCCCTTGGGTCCGATCGAGGTGCCGACGGTGAAGCCGACCGCGCCAGGCAACGTGTCCTGATCCACCGTCTCACCGGTTTCGGTGTCGAAGGTGATCAGGCTCAGTCCGTTCTCACCCTCGCGTACGACGGTGTATCCGGTGTTGCCGGCGGTCTGCGCCGGAACACCCAGCTGCAGAAGGTCCTTACGCTCCCAGACCAGTTCGGCATGATCTCCCTCGTCGCGCACGGCAAGGAGATGCCCCTTGTCGCCGCCGGCGGGAATGATCAAACCGTCGTCGGACGTCGAGGCACTACCGGCCGAGTTGAAGCCGATGTCGTAACTCCACCTGGTGTCACCGGTTTCGGCGTTCACTGCCCAGAGAGATCCGTTGTTGTCGGTGGCGTAGACGGTCTTGCCGTCCTTCGACAGGTCCGGGCTCGACGCCGTTCCACCGGGAAGCGCGTCGGTGGACCACTCGCGGGTGATGGACGGATTGTCGCCGCCCGTGTACTTCATGGCCACCAGATCGGCTGCCTGAGAACTGGGTCCGTAGAAGGTGAAGTAGAACTTGCCGGTGCCCAGGTCCACTGCCGGGGTATTGGCCACCGGGCAGCCGGACGTGCCGAGGAAGCACTCGTTCAAACCCTTGTTGTCGGGAATGAGTTCTGCATTCGCGCCCTGGTCGATCGACGGCGGCGGGATCAGGTCGAACGACGGAACCACTTTTGCGCCGGTCTGCGGGTTGAGCACGTTGATCTGACCCAATTGGGTGATGAACAACAGGTTTCCGTCGCCGGTGAACTGTGACGAGAGAGGAGTGCCCACAACGAGCGTGCGCCAACGCAATTGACCAGTCTCGGTTAAGGACATCATCGCGCCGCTCTCGCCGACGTAGACATTGGTGGCAGTGTCGACGATGGGCGTCGAGGCGACTACTCCGTCGTTGAGTCGAGCGCACCACTTCTTCCGACCCGAATCCATCTGGAACGAGAAGAGATTGCAGCCGTTCTCGGTGCGCGCGGTGACGAAGCTCTGACCGTTCGCGGCCACCGAGGCGTACGCGGCAACCGGACCGCCGAGAGGGCGTGACCATGCGAACTCGACATCGCGTGATCCGGTGACCGGGCTCGTGTCGCTGTTGCGGGCGTCGGCATGCATGGCCGGCCAACCCGCCGACGCGTACCGGTCCACCCGTCCGTCGTCGCTGCCGCAACCGGCGATCAGGGCCGCAGCGATCGCCGTCGACACCATCACGGACGACCGTAGGACCCGCCGCATCACAATCTCCCTGCCTTCACTTGATCAAGAGCCCTCGGTAACTGCACAAGCCCGGACCAGAGACTATCCCGACCGGGGCAACGTGACGGGGCACACCCCGAGGGTCGGTGAGTCGGCCCCACGTAGGCTGAACACTCATGACGAGCATGTGGGGCGCACCGTTGCGCACTCGATGGCGGGGATCACGCCGAGGCGACAGCGATCAGGCCAAGTTCTTGACGGTCGATTCCCTCAAATGGGTTCTGGCGAACAAGGCGTACACACCCTGGTATCTGGTGCGGTACTACCGTCTCGCCAAGTTCAAGATGGCCAACCCGCACGTGATCCTGCGCGGCATGGTGTTCCTCGGCAAGAACGTCGAAATCCATTCCACCCCCGACCTGTCCCGCCTCGAGATCGGGCGCTGGGTGCACATCGGTGACGGCAACGCGATCCGCTGCCACGAAGGCTCGCTGCGCATCGGCGACAAGGTCGTCTTCGGCAAGGACAACGTCGTCAACACGTACCTCGACATCGAAATCGGTGCGTCGACGCTCGTAGCCGACTGGTGCTACATCTGCGACTTCGACCACCGCATGGACGACATCAACACCCCGATCAAGGACCAGGGCATCGTCAAGGGCCCCGTCCGTATCGGCCCGGACACGTGGGTGGCAGCGAAGGTCACCGTGCTGCGAAATACCCGCGTCGGACGCGGTTGTGTCCTCGGGGCGCACGCCGTCGTCAAAGGCGACATCCCGGACTACAGCATCGCGGTCGGCTCGCCCGCGAAGGCGGTCAAGAACCGCAAGTCCGATTGGGAAGCCGGCGCTGCCGATCGTGCAAAGTACATCGCGGCGCTCGAAGACATCGCGCGCAAGAAGGCCGCCGCAGACGCTGCCGACGCGTCGTCGACGTCGTAGCTCACTTTTTGGCAGAACCAGCGATTACTTTCGGCGCCGCCACCGGTCTGTATCGGTATCGGCGCCGAAAGTCTGCGCCGGTGAAAGGAGTGCCGACATGAGCGAACAGACACCCGAATGGGTCGTGGCGCAGCGCCGCGAACTGGTGGGATTTCTCGAAGGCCTGAGCACGGAGCAGTGGAACGCGCCGACCCTGTGCGAGGGGTGGCGGGTCCGCGAAGTGATCGCGCACATCACCATGCCCTACCGATACTCGGCGCCGCGATTCGTCGTGGAAATGGTCAAGTCACGCGGAAACTTCAACAAGATGTCGAACCGGCGAGCGCTCGCCGATGCGTCCGAAGTCGTTGAGCGACAACTGCTTGCCTCGCTTCGCGACAACGTTGCACACCCGTGGAAGCCACCAGGCGGCGGCTTCGAGGGTGCGCTCTCGCACGACGTGATCCACGGTCAGGACATTCGCGTGGCACTCGGCGACGACTACGTGGTGCCCGAAGACCGGCTCACTCGCGTGCTCAGCGGACTCTCGCCCAAAACCCTGAAGTATTTCGGAACTGACCTCGACGGCGCTCGGTTGCGCGCCGACGACCGAGACTGGACGTACGGTGCCGGCGCCGAGGTTCACGGGGCGGCGCAGGATCTCCTGCTCGTGCTGTGCGGCCGGATGCTGCCACCAGGCCATCTGCTCGGGGATGCGAGTTCTCGTTTCACCGCGCCACTCCCGACCCCCTGAGATCAGCACGAAGTGAGCTCAGCGACCGGGCAGCGGACGCTCGGGGACCTGCGGACGGGCCAACGGCTGCCGCACCCGACGCTTCGCGCCCGCGTAGACGTGAGCAGTCTCCTCGGCGACCTGATGCCAGTCGAAGTCCGATGTCAGGCGTGCGCGGGCGGCCACTGCCCGTTCCTGCGCCCCGGCGGGATCGTCGAGTACCTCGCGGACAGCCGAGGTGAGCCCGGCGATGTCGCCCGGTTGGAAGGACATCCCCGTCACCCCGTCGACGACGGCTTCGCCCAGTCCGCCTGCGGTGGACGTGATCAGCGGAGTGCCGGCCGCCGCCGCTTCGAGGGCGATGATCCCGAACGGCTCGTAGCGCGACGGCAGGACGATGGCGTCCGCTCCGTGCAGCCAGCTGAGCAGTTCCGTGTGATCGAGGTTGCCGAGAAAGTCCACCGCCCGCGCGACGCGATGCGTGCGTGCCTGTTGGTAGAGCCAGGTGAACTGGGTGCCTTCGCCCGCGATCGCGAGGGTCGTGCCGGGGTGGCTACGACGGATTCGGGGGAGTGCTGCGATGGCGTCCTGCACGCCCTTCTCGTATTCCAGGCGGCCGACGAAGAGGAGTTTCGGCGGTCCGGATCGCGGTCCACGTTCGCGAAAGTTCCACGTGGTCACGTCGATTCCGTTGCGGATGACGGTGATCGGCGGCAGCGTCGGGCCGTAGAGCTCGGTCACTTCTTCCTGCATGGACGCCGAACAGGTTATGAGAGAGTCGGATTCGTTTGCCAGCCACCACTCGACGGAGTGGACCTGGCGGTTGATGCGTCCGGAGATCCAGCCGCTGTGGCGACCCGCCTCGGTGGCGTGAAGTGTGGAAACCAGTGGGACATCATAGAATTCGGCCAGGGCGATCGCCGGATGCGCGACCAGCCAGTCGTGCGCGTGCACGACGTCGGGCTGCCAGCCCTCGCCCACTCCTGGCTTGTGCAGCGCCATCCCGGCCCGGACCATCGCGTGACCCATCGCGAGGGTCCACGCGAGCATGTCCTCGCCGAAGACGAAGTGCGCGGGGTCCTCGGCCACTGCGACGACAAGGACGCCCTCGGAAATGTGCGTGATCGTCGGGTGCGTCGACGCATCCGTGCCGGAGGGGCGGCGTGAGAGCACCACGACCTCGTGGCCCGCCGCTGCCAATTCGGTGGCGAGATGGTGGACGTGTCGACCGAGCCCGCCGACGACGACCGGTGGGTACTCCCACGAGACGATGAGAATTTTCACGACGGACTCAGTTCTGTGTCAGGTAGACGGCGAGCATCCAGTCCCGGGAACAACCCGTCGGCGCGATTCCAGCCTTCGGCGAGTCGCACGGCGACGGCATCGCGGCCGGAAACCAGCGCTTCGGAGATTTCCCTGGTCGCATGGGCGTGCTTGTGTGCGCGTTCGCGGGCGTACCCCGCGGCCGAATCCTTGCTCACCATGAATGCCCAATCGCTCGAAACCGTCATCAGTGTCTCGCGAAGTACCTGATCGTTGACCCGGTTTCGCAGTTCCGGTCGTCCGGGTGCGTTGTCGCGTCCGCGAGACTTGTCCACGGTGCCGAGCGCGGTCTCCACCACTTCGGAGTTCAGTTGCACCAGGTCGGACACCTGATCGCCAGCCCAGACACGCCAGTCCTTACCCGATCCCCAGGACGAATCCTCGAGTTGAACGGGTTCGCCGACGTATCCCGATGCCTTGGCGTCGGCGAGGGTGCCGACGCGAATTCCGGCCTCGGGAAGCGCGCGCAGGAGTTTTTCGAGCCACTGCGGACCCTCGTGCCACCAGTGCCCGAACAGTTCGGTGTCGAAAGCTGCGACCACCAGGGCGTCGCGGCCGATGCGGGTGGATTCACTGCGCAGACGCGCCCGAACGGTTTCGACGAAGTCGGCGACATGCTTGTCGACGGCGGCCGCAGCGAGTTCGGGGTCGTACGGCAACTTGTCGGCGGAGTCGACGGTCCGTCCGGTGACTCGCGACGGCTTGAGACCCGTCTCGTGGTCGTAGGTGTGGAAGTCGCGGTAGGCGGCGTGACCCGGATATCCGGACTTGGGGGACCAGACCCGGTAGCTGACCTGCAGGTCGCGGCCGAATGCAACCACGTCGGATTCTCGAACCGGGCGGCCGAGGGACGTGTCGCCGCGCAAGGCGGGGCCGTCGACCATGAAGTGGGTGACGCCCGCTTCGGCGTACCCGCGCTCCATGCCCGGGGTGTACCCGCACTCAGGTCCCCAGATCCCGGTCGGAGTGTGATTCCACCGGGCATGCGCGTCGGCGAGACCTTCGCGGAGGGAGAACGCCCGCAAGCGAGGATCGAGCAGCGGTTGGAACGGGTGGGCCAGCGGCCCGCCGAGAAGCTCGAAGGCCTCGCGATCGATGAGGTCGCGGAACACCGGTGAGGCGCCGTGCTGCCAGTGAGTCTCGAAATCTGCGAGAGCGGCAGCTGACGCCCGGTGTTCGCGCGCGCCGAGTTCGCGGTGCGCCGCGTCCGGCATGCCGGCAGCCTCGTGGGCGCGGATTTGCCAGTTGCCGAGCCAGTGATGCATCCCGGCGAGGCAGTGGGGATCGTCCAACTGGGCCGCGAGTACGGGCGTGATTCCCAGCGTCAGCAGGTGCGATCGGCCCTCGTCGGCCAGGCGTCGTAGCGCGGCGGCGAGCGGAATGTACGACGCAGCCCAGGACTGGTAGATCCATTCCTCGCCGACTGGCCATCTGCCGTGGTTGGCGAGCCACGGCAGATGGGAGTGCAGAACCAGGGCGAACATCCCCGGTTCGGTGACGGGTGTTGCGTTACTCACTCGCCGGTTTCCTTCACGGCAATAGCGACGAGGTCGAGGCTGTCGTCGATGTCGGGTTCGCTGATGCTGAAGTCGTCGACGGTGATGCCCTCGACGTCGCGGGTGAGATCTTCCGGCCAGGGCTCGCCGGCCAACGCGCGGTCGATCTGCGCATTGATGAACGATCCGCCGTGCTTGGCGTCGAGTTCCTTCAGACGTGAACCGTGGTGGACGCCGGTCATCAACTGAACGCGGAATCCGGCGTCTTCGAGCAATTCGGTCATTTCGGAGGCGTTGAGCTCACGAGTGTGGAAAGGGTTGAGCGGCGTGTCGCGGCCGGGGGAGAAGGTGATCCGGTTGGGGGTGCTGATGAGAAGTTCACCGCCGGGAGCGAGAACTCGGAAGCATTCGCGTAGGAACTGACCCTGATCCCACAGGTGCTCGATCACCTGGAAATTGACGACGACGTCAACCGAGTTGTCGGCCAGTGGAAGCTCGGCGAGGTTGCCGTGGAGCATCTCGACGCGGGGGTAGCGGGCACGGACGTGCTCGACCGCGGAGATGTCGTAGTCGAGGCCGGTAACCTTTGTTGCGACGTCCGCAATCATGTTGGCGCCGTAGCCTTCTCCGGAACCGGCCTCGAGGACTCGGCGGTCCGTGCAGCGCTCCAGAAGTGCGCGGTACACCACTTCGTGGCGTCGGAACCAGTAGTTCTCCTCGGGGATTCCTGGCACGGTTCGTTCGCCCGTCAAGGGCAGGGGTGCGTCCTCGTGGTTGCTGACACTCGTTTCACTCACCCGTGCGAGATTAGTGCCATCCGAGTAGAACGTGTTCGCCGTGGTCCAGATCACTGCTGTCAATTCCTGTTCGTGCCGTTATGGTGGACGAGGTTCCACGTTAAGTTACCCACCGGTAACTTAACGTGGGGTAATCTAACGCACAGCCGACGTGAACCGAGAAATTCGCCCGTAGGGAGACCTGTCGGACTCTCTTTTCGGACGCTCGGACTGCGCGAGCACCACAGACGATTTATCAGGTGAATTACACACAGGAGGTCGACGAAGACCCATGACGAATATCGTTGTTTTGATCAAGCAGGTCCCCGACACATGGTCCGAGCGCAAGCTGACCGACGGCGACTACACGCTTGACCGTGAAGCCGCCGACGCAGTCCTCGACGAGATCAACGAGCGCTCCGTCGAAGAAGCACTCCTCATCAAGGAAGCTCAGGGCGGTGAGGTAACGGTGCTGTCCGCAGGTCCCGACCGCGCCACCGACGCTATCCGCAAGGCTCTCTCGATGGGCGCCGACAAGGCCGTCCACATCAACGACCCGGCACTGCACGGCTCCGACGCGATCCAGACCGCATGGACGCTCGCTGCTGCTCTCGGACAGATCACCTTCGAGAACGACGAGCCTGCCGACCTGATCATCGCCGGCAACGAGGCCACCGACGGCCGCGTCGGCGCTGTTCCGGCCATCATCGCCGAGTACCTGGGCATCCCGCAGCTCACGCAGCTGCGCAAGGTCGTCGTCGCCGACGGCAAGATCACCGGTGAGCGCGAGACCGACGAGGGCGTCTTCGGCCTCGAGGCTTCGCTGCCCGCGATCGTCTCGGTCACCGAGAAGATCAACGAGCCGCGCTTCCCGTCCTTCAAGGGCATCATGGCCGCGAAGAAGAAGGAAGTTCTCGTCTACACGCTGGCCGACCTCGGAGTCGACCCGGAGACCGTCGGAGTTGCCAACGCCGGCACCACCGTGACGTCCTCCACCCCCAAGCCCCCCCGTACCGCTGGTGAGCGCATCGTCGACGAGGGAGACGGTGGCACCAAGATTGCCGCTTACCTCGTCAGCAACAAGGTCATCTGATCGCGCCCTTCTAGACATCCAGCAGAAGAACTCAGGGAGAGTTAAGTCATGGCAGAAGTACTTGTGCTCGTAGAGCACGCAGAGGGTGCGCTGAAGAAGGTCAGCACCGAACTCATCACCGCTGCACGCGCACTCGGTGAGCCGTCGGCAGTTGTCGCCGGCCCCGCGGGCACCGCAGCAAAGCTCGCCGACGCTCTGGCAGCAGCCGGCGCCGAGAAGATCTACGTCGCCGAGTCCGACGACATCGACGGCTACCTCGTCACGCCCAAGGTCGACGTTCTCGCCGCTCTGGTCGAGTCCACCAGCCCGGCAGCAGTCATCACCGCAGCCGGCACCGAGGGCAAAGAGGTTGCCGGTCGTCTGGCCGCACGTCTGGGCTCCGGATTGCTGACCGACGTCATCGAGATCAAGGCTGACGGCACCGGCGTCCACTCCATCTTCGGTGGCGCGTTCACCGTCGAGGCCAAGGCCAACGGCGACGTTCCGGTCTACTCGGTTCGTCCGGGCGCAGTCGAGGCTGCTCCGCAGGCCGGCGCAGGCGAGCAGATCACCGTCGAGGTTCCGGCTCAGGACGAGAGTGCCGTCAAGGTCACCTCGCGTGAGCCCATCGTCGGCGGCGACCGCCCGGAGCTCACCGAGGCGTCGGTTGTCGTCTCCGGTGGACGTGGTGTCGGCAGCGCGGACAAGTTCTCCGTCGTCGAAGAGTTGGCCGACTCCCTCGGCGCTGCAGTCGGTGCTTCGCGTGCCGCTGTGGACTCGGGTTACTACCCCGGACAGTTCCAGGTCGGTCAGACCGGTAAGACGGTCTCGCCGCAGCTGTACATCGCGCTCGGCATTTCCGGTGCCATCCAGCACCGTGCCGGCATGCAGACGTCCAAGACCATCGTCGCGGTCAACAAGGACGAAGAGGCACCCATCTTCGAGATCGCCGACTTCGGCATCGTGGGCGACCTGTTCAATGTCGCACCGCAGCTCACCGAAGCTGTGAAGTCCCACAAGGGCTGAAAAGCACAAACTGCTGTGCGCCTTTATCAACCCCCCGCGGTTGATAAAGGCGCACAGTGCTTTATTCACCCGGCCTGCATCGGCATGTCACTTCGTCGATACCGAGACGCCGTTCGCGCTCGATAAACCTTGCGCATGACAATTACGTCAGTCCTTCGCTCCGCGAGTGACAATCTCGGCCGTGAGGTCGCCCAGCCGAGATATTCCCTGATCGTCTCCTCCGACCGCGAGCATCGTGTCGCAGCGCAGCGCCTTCGATACCGAGTGTTCGCCTCCGAGCCAGGCTTCTCCCTCCCGGCCTCGGCCGGGGTCTTCGAACTCGACGCCGACGGCTTCGACGAATTCTGTGACCATCTACTCGTTCGTGACAACATCACCGAGGAGTACGTCGGCTGCTACCGAATGCTGCCGCCGGATTCCGCTGCGGCGGCGGGTGGGTATTACACCGCAACCGAATTCGACATCTCCGCGCTCGATCCGGTGTCGAACAGGATTGTGGAAATGGGTCGCGCGTGCGTCGATCCCGCTCACCGCACCGGATCCGTCCTGAGCCTGATGTGGTCGGGCATCCTGCACTATCTCGAATTGACCGGATACGAGTGGGTGATGGGCTGCGTCTCCGTGCCCGTCTTGCCGAGCCCCGATTCAATCGCCGGCGCCGATGTCCGCGGCGTCCGTGACTTCGTGATGAACAAGCACGCCAGTCCGGGGTCGCGGCGGGTGATCCCACGAAACCCGGTGGTCCTCGGGGGTCTGACGCTCGACGAGATCGCCGCACCGGAACGCGTGACGATGCCGCCGTTGCTCCGTGGTTACTTGCGGATGGGCGCGATGATCTGCGGGGAGCCCGCCCACGATCCCGAGTTCGGCGTGGCCGATTTTGTTGCACTGCAAGGCCTTCACTCGGCCAACAAGCGTTACCTCGAACGGCTGCGATCGGCGGCCGCCGCACACGAGTCGGGGATCGGCTGATGACCGCGGCGGTGCCGTACTGGGTGCCGACGAGCCCCTGCGGCGACGGGTGCCTACCCGCGGACGCACCCGGTGTGTCGAGTATCACCGTGATGGCCCGCGGGGTCATGGTCGGTGCCGCACTGGTGACTGCGCCTGTGCTTTCGGCCGGCTGGCTGCTCCCGCGGACCTGGCGTACTGAGATGCAACGCGGATACTCGCGCGCGTTGCTTCGTTGTCTGGGGATGAAGCTGACGGTCGACGATCAGCGGTTGGGGCGCGCGGAACCTGACGGGGTCATGGTTGTCGCCGGTCACGTGTCCTGGACCGATGTCCTCGTCGCGAGCGCCGTTGCTCCGGCCAACTTCGTCGCCCGCGCCGACCTGCTCGACTGGGCAGTGCTCGGCGGTCTCGCGCGCCGGATGCGCGTCGTCCCCATCGACCGCGCTCGCCTGCGTGAACTCCCCGTAACCGTCGACGTCGTTCGCGAACGCCTGCAGCGAGGTGTCCGGGTGATGGTGTTCCCCGAGGGAACGACCTGGTGCGGGCGGGCGTACGGCGGTTTTCGTCCGGCGATGTTCCAAGCAGCCGTCGACGCCGAATGCCCGGTTCAGCCGATGGCGATCCGCTACGAGAACGCCGACGGTTCCCTGTGCACCGGACCTTGCTTTGTCGGCACCGAAACGATCGGTCAGTCCATCCGTCGGATCCTGCGTCAGAAGAACGTCGAGGTGAA
The DNA here is from genome assembly GCF_030208925.1 of Rhodococcus sp. MEB032. Taxonomy (NCBI): domain Bacteria; kingdom Bacillati; phylum Actinomycetota; class Actinomycetes; order Mycobacteriales; family Nocardiaceae; genus Rhodococcus; species Rhodococcus sp. MEB032. The sequence continues at coordinate 156,521 of NZ_JARVSY010000024.1, read as the reverse complement.
GGTCAGGCTGGCTCCGCTCGAGGAGGCAGGGGAGTGTCGAGCCGATCTCGCGCAGCGATGCGAGAGAGCCGTACGCGGCGTCGACATCATCGATCTGGCAGCTCACGACATCTTCGACCCCGCACCGGAACTCGTGACACAAGCCGTGGGACAAATCGATCCTTCCCCGGCGATGAGCGCTTAGCCTGCTGAGCGAGGCTGGTCGAACTCTCGTGCTGGGCTATCCTTGTCAAGCCATGACTCTGCCTGCACACAGTGCCCACGCCGGATTTCCGGTGTACCTCGATCATGCCGCCACGACTCCGATGTCGGCAGCCGCTATCGAGGCGATGACCGATACCTTCAAAACCGTGGGCAACGCGTCCTCGCTGCACGGCTCCGGCCGTGCGGCCCGGCGCCGCGTCGAGGAATCGCGGGAATCGATCGCCGCCAGCCTGGGTGCGCGGCCGTCGGAGGTCATCTTCACCTCCGGAGGCACCGAGAGCGACAATCTCGCGGTCAAGGGCATCTACTGGGCTCGCCGTGACGCAGACCCGCGACGCACTCGCATCCTGGCCAGCTCCGTCGAGCATCATGCGGTGCTCGACGCCGTCGAGTGGCTCGAGCAGCACGAGGGCGCGCGCGTGACGTGGTTGCCGGTCGACGAGAACGGTGTCGTCGACCCGCAGACCTTGCGCGACGAGCTTTCCGTCCACGCCGACGAGGTAGCACTCGTGACGGTGATGTGGGCCAACAACGAGGTCGGCTCCATCATGCCGATCGTGGAGTTGGCGGAGATTTCGGCTGAGTTCGAGATTCCGATGCACAGCGACGCGGTTCAGGCCGTTGCGCAATTGCCGGTCGATTTCGCGGCGAGCAAGTTGTCCGCGCTGAGCATCGCGGCACACAAGTTCGGTGGTCCGCACGGCGTCGGCGCACTGCTGCTCGGACGCCAGGTTCCGTGTGTGCCGCTCCTCCACGGCGGCGGACACGAACGTGATCTGCGTTCGGGCACTCCGGATACTGCGGGCGTTGTCGGGATGGCTGCGGCGCTGCGCGCAAACGTCGAGAACTTCGATTCCAGCACAAGGGAATTGGCGCAGTTGCGTGACCGTTTGATCGACGGAGTCCTGGAGATTCTTCCCGAGTCGGTGCTCAACGGCCCGACCGGATCCGATCGGCTTCCCGGTAACGCGCACTTCACCTTCCCCGGCTGCGAGGGCGATTCGTTGCTGATGCTGCTCGACGCCGCCGGTATCGAATGTTCCACCGGTTCGGCCTGCACCGCCGGTGTGGCCAGAGCCAGCCATGTCTTGATCGCGATGGGCGTCGAATCGCCCGTCGCGCGTGGCTCACTGAGATTTTCGCTCGGACATACGTCGAGTGTCACCGATGTGGACGCGCTCATCGCTGCGCTTCCACAAGTAGTAGAGCGCGCTCGGGCCGCCGGTCTTGCCGGTGCCGGTTCGCGTGGAGGGGATCGCTGATGCGAGTACTCGCAGCCATGAGCGGAGGTGTCGACTCCGCTGTCGCCGCCGCCCGCGCTGTCGCCGCCGGACACGACGTCGTCGGCGTTCATCTTGCTTTGTCCACGGCGCCGGGCGCATTGCGGACGGGTTCGCGTGGATGCTGCTCGAAGGAAGATGCCGGCGACGCCAGGCGCGCCGCCGACGTTCTCGGAATACCCTTCTACGTCTGGGATTTCGCCGATCGCTTCAAGGAAGACGTGATCGACGACTTCGTGGCGTCGTACGCAGCGGGTGAGACCCCCAATCCGTGCCTGCGCTGCAACGAGAAGATCAAGTTCACCGCACTCGCCGACCGTGCAGTCGCTCTCGGCTTCGACGCCGTGGCGACCGGTCACTACGCGCGCCTCGAAGACGGCGTCCTGCGCCGGGCGGTCGACGCTGACAAGGACCAGTCGTACGTCCTCGGTGTGCTGACGGCTGAGCAGCTTTCGCGAGCGATGTTCCCGATCGGTGACACACCGAAAGAACAGATCCGCGAGGAAGCCGCCGAGCGCGGTCTGGCTGTGGCGAACAAGCCTGACAGCCATGACATCTGCTTCATCCCGACCGGCGATACCCGAGCATTCCTGGGTGCGCGCATCGGCGTTCGTCCGGGAAGCGTCGTCGACGCCGATTCGGGTGAAGTCCTCGCTGCGCACGACGGCGTACACGGCTTCACGATCGGACAGCGCAAGGGTCTCGGCGTCGAAGGTCCGGCGGGTGACGGCCGTCCGCGGTACGTGACCGCGATCGAGCCCGAAACCGGAACGGTCCGAGTGGGTTCGGCCAAGAATCTCGACGTCTGGGCCATCTCGGCGCAGCGTGCGATCTGGACCTCGGGCCAGGCGCCGGAGGGCCCCGTCGAATGCATGGTGCAGGTTCGTGCGCACGGTGGACTGGCGCAGGCCGTTGCGGAGGCCGTCGACGACGGTACTTCAAGCGGCGGTATCTCGATCTCGTTGCGCGAACCACTGACCGGCGTCGCAAAGGGACAGGCCGTCGTGTTGTATCGCCCCGACCGCGAACTGGGTGACCAGGTCCTCGGCAGTGGCACCATCTCGGGTACCGAATCCGAGCCGAACACACTGTGACGCAGCAGGTTTCCATCGGTGGTCTCGTCACTGGAATCGGGTCCTGGCCGGGCGCGGATGCCCGCGAAAGTGCCGCAACCATCCTCGGCGAGCTGGGTGGTTTCCCGCATCTGGTGGAGTTGCCGAGCCGCGGACTCGGCGCTGACATGGTCGGCCGGGCGGGGGCAATTCTGGTCGATATCAACCTCGACGCCTCGACCCGTGCCTATCGAGTCGTGCCTCGGAGGGGCAATGTCGCGAAGCGAGCCGAGGACTTTCTGAATCAGGATCTCGACGCGCTCGAGGAAGCCTGGGAGTCAGCGCGCTTGGTCGGCGAAGACCACGTCGTCAAGCTCCAAGTCGCCGGCCCGCTGACACTCGGTGCCGAGATCGAAGTCGCAAACGGTTCGCGAGTTCTCGTCGACCGCGGTGCGCTCCGCGACGTCGCAGAATCACTCGGTGAGGGTCTCGCGCGTCATGCGGCCGAGGTCACTCGCCGCACCGGCGCCGCAGTGGTGATTCAGTTGGACGAGCCGCAGATCGCGGCAGTTCTGGCCGGTTCGCTGCCTGGGCGCACCAAGATGGAGAGCGTTCCGGCACTGCCGGAACCCGAGGCACTCGCCGTACTCGACTCGACGATCAGCGGTTGCGGACTGCCCACAATCGTCCACAGTTGCGGCACAGACATGCCGTGGGATCTACTGAGGCGAAGCCAGGCGTTCGGCGTGAGCTTCGACATGTCGCTCATCGGCTCACGCGATCTCGACGGTATCGGCCAGTTGTTCGACGCCGGCAAGGAATTGGCGCTCGGTCTGGTTCCGTCCGTGGAGCCGGAAAAGCCGGTGACGTGGAAAGAGTGTGCGATGCCCGCCGTCACACTGGTAGATCGTCTCGGCTTCTCTCGTGAACTCCTGCAGACCCAGGTCGCGGTCACTCCGCGTTGCGGTCTTTCGGGTGCGAACCTCGACTGGGCTCGTGCCGCCCTTCGGCTGTGTACAGACGTCGGCAAGGCATTGGTGGACGATCCGTCGGCGTTCTAGTGTGTGCGTTCCGATGTGGAGTCGTGTGGTGTGTCGGTGTGAACCGATAATCTTCTAGCTGTGACTGAAACCGCGGATGCAATGCAGCCAGCGCCCAACGAGGCGCGCGAGCAGTGGACGGAGCTGGCCGAAGAGGTACGCCAGCATCAGTTCCGCTACTACGTTCGTGATGCGCCCGTCATTTCGGACGGTGCATTCGACACATTGCTCGGGCAGCTCAATGCTCTCGAAGAGCAGTACCCGGATCTGCGAACTCCCGACTCTCCGACGCAACTCGTCGGTGGCGGATTCGCGACGGACTTCACGTCCGTCGACCACCTCGAGCGGATGCTCAGCCTCGACAACGTCTTCGACGAGTCGGAGCTCCGAGCATGGATCGCCAAGGTAGAGCAGGAAACCGGGCCGGAACTGCACTATCTCTGTGAAGTGAAAATCGATGGTGTCGCCCTCAATCTCGTCTACGAGAACGGCAAACTCGTTCGTGCCGCAACCCGCGGTGACGGTCGTACGGGCGAGCTGGTCACGCTCAACGCTCTGACGATCAACGACATCCCGGAGCGCCTTACCGCCACGGACGAGTACCCGATTCCGAGCCTGCTCGAGGTGCGTGGCGAGGTGTTCTTCCGCCTCGAGGACTTCGCAGCACTCAATGCCTCCCTGGTGGAGGAGGGGAAGGCGCCGTTCGCCAATCCGCGCAACTCCGCGGCGGGCTCCCTGCGTCAGAAGAATCCTGCCGTCACCGCGCGTCGCCGCCTCGGAATGATCTGCCACGGGTTCGGGCGCATGGAAGGTTTCGAGCCGGCCTCGCAGTACGACGCCTACGTGGCCCTCGCCGCCTGGGGTCTGCCGGTGTCCACGCACACCTCACGGGTGGTCGGCGCCGACGCCGTGGTCGAGAAGATGAAGTACTGGGGAGAACACCGCCACGACGTCGAGCACGAGATCGACGGATTGGTGGTCAAGGTAGACGAGATGTCGTTACATCGACGTCTGGGCACCACGTCGCGCGCACCACGGTGGGCTATCGCGTACAAGTACCCGCCGGAAGAGGTCACGACCAAGCTCCTCGACATCCGGGTCAGTGTCGGACGTACGGGTCGTGTGACGCCGTTCGCGTACATGGAACCCGTCACGGTGGCGGGTTCCACTGTGTCCTTGGCCACGCTGCACAACGGATCCGAGGTCAAGCGCAAGGGTGTGCTGATCGGCGACACCGTGGTGTTGCGTAAGGCCGGAGACGTTATCCCCGAGGTCCTCGGGCCCGTGGCAGACGTTCGTGACGGTACCGAGCGGGAGTTCGTCATGCCGACGCATTGTCCCGAGTGCGGCACGTTGTTGGCACCCGCGAAAGAGGGCGACGTCGACGTGCGATGCCCCAATCAGCAGTACTGTCCGGCGCAGTTGCGCGAGCGCGTGTTCCACGTCTCGGGGCGCGGTGCATTCGACATCGAGGTGCTCGGGTACGAGGCCGCGACCGGGCTGTTGGAGGCGAAGGTCATCGGTGACGAGGGTGATCTCTTCTCACTCGACGCCGAGAAACTGATCGAAGTTCCGATCTTCCGCACCAATGCGGGATCCCTGTCCGCCAACGGAAAACGCTTGCTGGCCAACCTGGATTCGGCAAAGGACAAGCCGCTGTGGAGAGTGCTTGTGGCACTGTCGATTCGGCACGTCGGACCCACTGCCGCGAGGGCGTTGGCCGGCGAATTCGGCTCGCTGCAACGCATTCGGGAAGCTTCGGTCGACGAGTTGGCTGCAGTCGACGGCGTCGGATCGACTATCGCCGCCGCCGTCGTGGAGTGGTTCTCCGTCGACTGGCACCAGCAGATCGTCGACAAGTGGGCGTCGGCCGGAGTACGCATGGAGGACGAACGCGACGATTCGATTCCGCGCAATCTCGAGGGTCTCTCGATCGTCGTCACCGGTTCGCTCGAGACCTACTCGCGTGATCAGGCGAAGGAAGCGATTCTGGTGCGCGGCGGCAAGGCGGCAGGGTCGGTCTCGAAGAAGACTGCGTTTGTCGTCGTCGGTGAAGCGCCCGGTTCCAAGCACGTCAAGGCGGTCGAATTGGGTGTGCCGGTGCTCGACGAAGACGGCTTCCGGCGGTTGCTCGAAGATGGCCCGGATGCGGTCGCTCCCACCGATTTGGACGAATCAGAGTGACTTTGTCCGATTTCTGAGATTGGTGTGCTGGGTGCGATAGTGACGCCATGATCGAGATTCGTGAAGTTCTACCGGCTGAGTTCGAGACCGTCGGGGAGCTGACTGTGCAGTCGTACGTGGGTGGCGGATTTGTCACCGGCGGATCGCCGTACGCGGAGCGCCTGCGCGACACCGCAACTCGGGTGGAGCAGGGGCGGGTGCTGGTTGCGGTTCTCGGTGACGAAGTCGTGGGCTCGTTGACGATCGCAGAACCCGGCACGCCCTTCGCGGATGTTGCGCAGAAGGGCGAACTCGAGTTCCGCATGCTCGCAGTCTCGCCGCAAGCTCGGGGATCGGGCGCCGGAACCGCATTGGTTCGCGCAGTGATCGCCGAAGCCTACGACCGCGGCGATCACTCGGTGGTCATCTCGACGCAGCCCGAGATGGTCGATGCCCGTCGTATCTACGACCGCAACGGTTTCGTCCCCGATCCCGAGCGGGCGTGGGAGCCGATTCGCGGTATGGAACTGACCGTCATGGTTCGCGGCCTGGCCTGATCAGCCAGCCTGGTCAACCCAGTACCGTCGCCACGATTCCTGCGAGGTAGCCGAGGCGGGCTATCTCCGAAGGGCGGAATTCGGGCCCACCGGGACGACCGAGCATGAGGACTCGATTGCCGGAGCCGAGAGGTGCGGCAGCGAGGCTGGTGTTCATGTCGCGCCATACGTCCGGAACCCAGTCGGCCTCGCCGTCGAGGGCGGTGGGCTTGTCCAGTGGCATCCACGGAATGTCGGTGGCGTGGGTTTCCGGCGCGCCGGCGCTACCGACGACGCGGTACGCACCGTGCTTGCCGATGTCCGCGACGACGCACCAGCCGACTCGCAGTACACGCGGCGCGCCGTCGACGAGGACCTGTAGTCGATCGTTTCGGGCCGTCGCAACGGAATCTATGAGTTCGAGCTCGCGGTGAGTGTCGAGAATCCCGGCGTAGGGGCGGATCGAATCGACCAGCACGTCCGGTAGATGCTCGGCAGCGGTGATCAAGGTGTCGGGCAGCGCGCCCGGTTCGACGTCGACCACGAGGTCGTCGATGGCAAAACCGTCACCTCGTTCCACGACGTCGAGGGAGAGGATGTCTGCGCCCACGGATCCGAGAGCTACGGCGAGCGCGCCGAGGCTGCCTGGTCGATCGGGCAGTTGGACGCGAAGCAGGTACGACACGTGCGTGCCTTTCGCTGATCGGTTCTCGCCCGGATCACGTCGACCCGGGCCTGACTCATCTTTGCACTTGCCCAACCTGCGATGGTGGGCGCCGCGGCGGCGTCACGCCGGATGCACATGCTTGTCACACGAGCGAAACACACCGCGGGCATCCGGCGTGGCGATCGACACAGTGAGCGTGCTCGTCGTTCGATACAGCAGGCGTGCTTACAGGTCTGTCGCGGCGAGCAACTAGGCTGGACCGGCAATGTTCACGTCCTCTTCCGAAAGGGGCCCCGCGGTGCCTGCCATCTCCCGTGACGAGGTCGCGCACCTCGCGCGGCTGTCCAGACTCGCCCTGTCCGATGCCGAACTCGACGAGTTCGCCGGTCAGTTGGATTCGATTCTCAACCACGTCAAGGTGGTCACCGAGGTTGCGGCCGACGACGTCCCGCCCATGGCGAATCCCAATGCCGTCACCAACGTGACGCGCCCCGACGTGATCGTGCCCGGGTTGACCCCCGAGCAGGCATTGTCCGGAGCACCCGCAGTCGAACAGGATCGCTTTGCGGTTCCGCAGATCCTTGGAGAGGGCGAATGACCGATCTGACCACGCTGGACGCCGCTGAGCTGGCCGGCAAGATCCACTCGCGTGAGGTGTCCTCGGTAGAGGTCACGCAGGCGCATCTCGACCGCATCGCGGCCGTCGACACCGAGTACCACGCCTTCCTGCACGTTGCAGGCGAACAGGCTCTCGAAGCCGCCGCAGCAGTGGACAACTCGCTCGCAGGCGGAAACGAACCCGCTTCGGCACTCGCCGGCGTTCCGATCGCGTTGAAGGACATCTTCACCACGACGGACATGCCGACCACCTGTGCGTCGAAGATTCTCGAAGGCTGGGTCGCGCCGTACGACGCGACTCTGACCTCCAAGCTGCGCGCTGCCGGCATCCCGATCCTCGGCAAGACGAACCTCGACGAGTTCGCGATGGGCTCTTCGACCGAGAACTCGGCCTTCGGCCCGACGCGTAACCCGTGGGACGTCACCCGCATCCCCGGTGGTTCGGGCGGCGGCAGTGCGGCTGCGCTCGCGTCCCGTCAGGCCCCGCTGGCCATCGGCACTGACACCGGCGGTTCGATCCGTCAGCCCGCTGCGGTCACCGCGACAGTCGGAACCAAGCCGACGTACGGAACCGTCTCGCGCTTCGGACTCGTCGCGTGCGCGTCCTCGCTCGATCAGGGCGGCCCCTGTGGACGCACCGTGCTCGACACCGCTCTGCTGCACGAGGTCATCGCCGGACACGATCCGCGTGACTCCACGTCCATCGACGCCCCCGTGCGTCCGGTCGTCGCCGCCGCACGCGAAGGTGCAAACGGCGACCTGCGCGGCGTCAAAGTCGGTGTGGTCAAGGAACTTCACTCCGACAGCTACCAGCCCGGCGTCATCGCTTCCTTCGATGCTGCCGTCGAGCAGCTCAAGGCACTCGGTGCCGAGGTTGTCGAGGTCTCGTGCCCGAGCTTCGAGCACGCGCTCGCGTCGTACTACCTGGTGCTGCCCAGTGAGGTCTCGTCCAACCTGGCTCGCTTCGACGCGATGCGCTACGGACTGCGTGTCGACGACGGCAACATGAGTGCCGACCAGGTCATGGCGGCAACCCGCGCCGCCGGTTTCGGTCCGGAGGTCAAGCGCCGCATCATGATCGGTACCTACGCACTGTCCTCGGGCTACTACGACGCCTACTACGGTTCGGCGCTCAAGGTTCGTACGCTCATCGCGCGCGATTTCGACAAGGCCTACGAGAAGGTGGACGTACTGGTCTCGCCGACCAGCCCGTTCACGCCGTGGAAGTTGGGGGAGAAGGTCGGCGATCCGTTGGCCATGTACCTCTCCGATCTGTGCACGCTGCCGACCAACCTGGCCGGACACTGCGCGATGTCGGTCCCATCGGGTCTGTCCGCGGACGACAACCTGCCGGTGGGCTTGCAGATCATGGCGCCCGCCATGGCTGACGAGCGCCTCTACCGTGTCGGTGCGGCCTACGAAGCAGCTCGCGGCCCGATCGCGACTGCAGTCTGACCTGTTTGCTGTGCGCCTTTATCAACCCTCCGCGGTTAATAAAGGCGCACAGCAGTTTCAGGAGCAAGTCCTCAGGGCCGTCCCCTGATCGGTTCCGTAGCGATGGCCGTGACCGGCGGGGACACCGAGAGAACCGAGCATGTCGACGGTGGTCTGCAAGAACGTGACACCCGGGATCCACTGCGGGATCGGTGCATCTTGCACGGCACGGCTCAGATCCGGTTTCTGTGTCGCGAGGGCAGGCGACCACCACACCACCGGGTCGGACGTGTTCGCTAGGACGGTTGCGCCGTCCGTCCGTGTCGCGCCGGCCGGGGGACCTGCCCACAACACGTCGCACGGGACGATGGGACTGCCCTCGGACAGTGCGGCGCTGCCGCCGACGGCGCCGAGGCTCTGTCCGTAGAGGAACAGGTCCGGTCGATCCTCGGCGGGCATAGCGGCAATGTGGCTGCCGACGGCGGTGAACAGAGCGGTTGCCGATTCTTCGGCGTCGTCGCGGCTGAACAGGAATGTCGCCCAGCTGGGTGCGTCGGAGTATTGCTGCCCGACTATTGCGACGTCGCCGCCGAACCGTTGCTCGATACCGTCGACTGCATGCGTGTCGATCCACCCTGATCCGGTCGGAACGGCCACTACGACGCTGTTGCGGGCAAAGCCGCCGACGCGATCGAGTTCGCTCACCGCGAGCGCGGCACGTGATGCAGTGTCGGGTGCCGAATCCAAACCGGCGTAGACGCGCACCGAGTCTTCGCCTGCTGCGACGAACTTGCGCCCCTCCGCGCCCATCGACGTCCACGAGATGAGCGATTCGGAGCTGCCTGTCGCGGAGGCCGAAAGTGGCTGTGTCAGAGCGGTGTCGATGTACGCGTTGGACTTGTCGAACGAATCGGAGAGACCGTTCCACACGGCGGGACCGACTACCAACTGCACTCCGAGAACACCCATGACCAGTGCGCCGACGCTCCGCGCGAAACCCATCCACCGCAGCGCCTTCGAAATTCCGATCCCGATGCCCCAGAGACCAAGTGCGGTCAGTGCTGCAATGCAACCCGCCTCCGCCCAGTGGAGAAGTCCGGCAGACGGTGCGCCCATTGCCGCTCGCAACGAGTTCTGCCAACCGGCGGCGGCGAACATCGCAACTGCGGTGCCGGCAGTCGACAACCCGAACGCGGTGATGCGCCAATGACGTTCGTCGAATCGGGCCTTGACCCGGTCGGGGACGAGCCGACGGGCTACCGCGGAGAACGCCCACATCGCCAGTAGTCCGGCCGCGACGAGCAGACCGCTGAACACCCCTTGTAGTACGGCTGATCGCGGCAGGAGTCCGGGAGCCAGCGAGATGGCGGACATCGCTGCCACGGCGACGCTCGTGGACACACGGGGGAGTGCGAGCGCCCCGACTCGGGCGAGGACGGGGGTCCGTGACGCATTCAGAACGCTCATGCTGCAATCGCTTTCGGGGAGTAGGAGAACTCGTTCGACGGGTCGAGGCGCCGCGATCGCATCAGGGTGAAGCCGAAGGCGGAGACTGCCAGAACACCGGCCGTGCCGTAACCGAATCCCGATTCGGCGACCGGCGTCAGATAGCTTTGGCGCCAAGAATTTCCGTTCACAGCCGTGACGGCTACATCGGCCATCGCGAAGCAATACCCTCGTGAGAGAAAGGACGTGCGGTCTTCACACGCGGCATGCATTCGCTGGTCGAGCTGACCGTCGAGGACCTGACGTGCCCACGGCCCCAGTTCCGTTCCGTGCGAATGCGCGTAGCGGAGTAGGTCGTAGCCGAGATCGTGCGCTTTGCAGGCCGAGTCGAATTCGTCGGGAAGTGGGACCGGCGACGAGCAGTCGCCGTGGGGATTGGCGAGGTATCCGTCGACGACGGCGGGGGTGTAACCGGCGAATGCCGCAAAGTCCGCCGGGATGGTGGTCGCAGCGTCAGCGGCATCCGCAGTAGTCACGGTGGCGATCGCCCTGGATGCGTTCGAATTCTCGGTGCGGGGCGACTGGGCTCCGCTCGCTCCGGCAGTGACAGTGATCGCTGCCGTTGCAGCCAGCGCCAGGGCAGCCCAGGTGCCGGCGCTTCGAGAGAGGTCTTTCACCCGTGTGATCCGCATGCCGTTCACGCTATGAACGGACAATCCTGACGGTCATCGCTCTGTGGAGGGGTTCTCCGACGCGCATTCGGGTGAGAATTCCCTCCCCTGTGATACCTCGGAGGTAGGGGGATCTCACTCTGCAGTATGAGGACTTTCGGGGTTCGCCTTCATAGGCTTGACGAGTGATCAAGGTCCGTAGGAAGAACAAGGGTGCACCGGATGTGCCCGCGCCGACATACGCCACCGCCGGGTCGATGCTGTCCGGCCTCGACGGGGCGGTCGTTCATTCGGAGAAAGTGCGTCGGGCAACCAGTTTCGTGGCCCGCGGTCAGTTCTGGAACATCGTCATCGTAGCGATCACTCTGATCCTCTATTCGATTGCCTGGCCGACACTGCAACTGACGCATCATGTTTCGCCGCCGATCATGCCCTTCGTCGCCGCGTTGGCTGCATTTCCGTTCGTCCTGATCCGGATCAACGCTCCGTTGGGGTGGGCGGTGTCGGCGGTCTCGGCGTTGATCATCCCGTTGGTGTTCGACAACACTCCCGGTTACGACTACCCGTGGCAGGTCGTCCACATCATCGTGCTGATGTCGTTGCTGGCCGCAGTGAGTCTGCGGGCGCCCATTCAGGTTGTCGGTGTCGCCTGGATCGCCACAGTGCTGCTCTTTCTCGGCAACGCCCCGGGAAGCGACGGCGCCGGTTGGGCTGTCGGGCTGAGTGCCCTGGTCGTCTTCTGCCTGTTGATCCGCTGGTTGGTTCTCTCGCGCCGCCAGTTGGCCAAGCAGGAGGAAGTCAGTGAGCTCGAGCGCACACGGCGCACGATCCTCGAGGAGAAGGCGCGGATCGCCCGCGACTTGCACGACATCGTGGCCCACCACATGTCGATGGTGGTCGTGCAAGCTCAGAGTGCGCCGTACAGACTCGATGCAGTCACTCCGGAGATCCGAACCGAATTCGAATCGATAAGTGAGACAGGGCGAGCAGCGCTCAACGAGATCCGTGGCCTCCTCGGAGTCCTGCGCAGCGACGGGGACACCGTGGTGACGGCTCCACAACCGGGCGTCGACCAGTTGGACGAACTGTTGCTCGGCAGTACCCGTGCCGGTTTGCCGGTATCGTGGCGAGTCGACGGCGATCGAGCGTCGGTCTCGGAATCCACGGGCCTTGCGCTCTACCGGATCATTCAGGAGTCGATCACCAACGCGGCCAGGCATTCGCCAGGCGGACCCATCGATGTCGCCGTGGCCTTCGGTCCGCAATCGGTGAGCGCGCTCGTGAACAACGGACCTTCGCCATTGGGTGGCAATCAGCACTCGGCGTCGGAAACCACTGGTGGCAACGGAATCCGCGGAATGCGAGAGCGGGCTTCGGCGGTGGGCGGCATGCTGCTGGCAAACCGGCGACAGGACGGAGGGTTCGAGGTCCGGGCCGAGTTGCCGTCGATGCCCGCCTAGGCTGTCCGAGTGCCCATCACAGTATTCATCGCAGATGACCAGGCGATGGTTCGACAAGGGTTCGGAGCCCTACTCTCCGCCCAGCCCGACATCAGTGTGATCGGCGATGCGCCGGACGGCAAGATCGCCGTCGCCGAGGTCGCGCGATTGCGTCCGGATGTGGTCTTGATGGATGTTCGCATGCCCGAGATGAACGGACTCGACGCTGCCCGCCAGATTCTGTCCGCCGGATGGGAACCACCGGTGCGAGTCCTCATGCTCACCACTTTCGACATCGACGACTACGTCTACGAGGCACTGAGCGTCGGGGCGAGCGGTTTCATGCTCAAGGACGCACCGGCTGAGGAGCTGATTCGGGCGGTACGCGTCGTTGCCGAAGGGCAGGCCTTGCTGGCGCCGACGGTGACTCGGCGTCTGATTGCCGATGTGACCAGCCGGCGGGCGGCCCCGCGCGCACGGCCCGCAGCGCTGGACGCCCTGACCCCGCGTGAGCGCGAGGTACTCGAACTGATCGCCCGCGGATTGTCCAACGTCGAGATCGCCGAGCGGCTGTTCGTCGCCGAGCAGACCGTCAAGACCCATGTCGGGAAGGTGCTGTCGAAGCTCGATCTGCGCGATCGCGCCCAGGCAGTCGTGTTGGCGTACGAAAGCGGGCTCGTCACGCCAGGTTAGGGGTCCCGTGCGGCGCGGCGTTGCGGCTCGGCAACGCCGCTATCCTGCGGCAATACCGTGACTGGGGGAAGATGGACACCAAGATCCACAATCCGGTCACGAGAGGTGCTGCACTATGCGAATCGGAATCCTCACGGGCGGCGGCGACTGCCCGGGCTTGAACGCGGTCATCCGCGCCGTCGTACGTACGTCGGCCGGTCGTTACGGCAGTACCGTGGTCGGATTCCGGGACGGCTGGCGAGGATTGCTCGAGGACCGCAAGGTCCCGCTCGACTCCGATGACCGCATCAACCGCATCCTCACCCGCGGTGGCACGATCCTCGGCACCGCTCGCGTGAACCCCGACAAACTCCGTGCGGGCCTCGATCAGATCAAGCAGACTCTCGACGACAACGGGATCGACGTCCTGATCCCGATCGGCGGCGAAGGCACTCTCACCGCGGCCAGTTGGCTTTCCGAGAGCGGCGTACCCGTGATCGGTGTGCCCAAGACGATCGACAACGACATCGATTGCACTGACGTGACTTTCGGTTTCGACACCGCCTTGGCTGTCGCCACCGACGCCATCGACAGGCTCCATACAACGGCCGAATCGCACCAGCGCGTCATGCTCGTCGAGGTCATGGGCCGGCATGCGGGCTGGATCGCGCTGCAGGCCGGACTGGCGTCGGGGGCACACCTGACTCTGGTTCCGGAACAGCCGTTCGACGTCGACGAGGTGTGCGCGATGGTCAAGAAGCGCTTCCAGCGTGGCGACTCCCACTTCATCTGCGTCGTGGCTGAAGGTGCGATGCCCGATCCCGCGTCGATGACCCTGCGCGAAGGTGGCATAGACGAGTTCGGCCACAAGATCTTCACCGGTGTCGCGCAGCAGCTCGGAAACGAGATCGAGCGCCGGATCGGCAAGGAAGTTCGCACCACCGTCCTCGGGCACATTCAGCGCGGTGGCACCCCGACGCCGCACGACCGCATCCTCGCCACTCGCTTCGGCGTTCATGCCACCGACGCAGCTCACCGCGGAGATTTCGGTCAGATGGTCGCGTTGCACGGAACGTCCATCGACCTCGTTCCGCTCGCCGAGGCGACCCGCAAACTCAAGACGGTGCCCAAGGAGCGCTACGAGGAGGCAGCCGCATTCTTCGGCTGAGCCGCAGACGCATAAACTGATCACCATGACTGCTGTCGATGCGCCCGACATCCTCGATTACGACGAAGTACTGACCAAGTACGAGCCTGTGATGGGTATGGAGGTGCACGTAGAACTCGGCACCGCGACCAAGATGTTCTGCCCGTGCCCCACCGAGTTCGGTGCCGAACCCAATACCCAGGTGTGCCCGGTCTGTCTGGGCATGCCCGGTTCGTTGCCGGTGGTGAACGCAGCCGCTGTCGAGTCCGCGATCCGGATCGGCCTTGCGCTCAACTGCTCCATCACGCCGTGGGGCCGATTCGCACGCAAGAACTACTTCTACCCGGATCAGCCGAAGAACTACCAGATCTCCCAGTACGACGAGCCGATCGCAACCGAGGGTTACCTCGACGTGATCCTCGACGACGGCACGACGTGGCGCGTCGAGATCGAGCGCGCCCACATGGAGGAGGACACCGGTAAGTCCCTCCACGTGGGTGGCGCTACCGGTCGTATCCACGGTGCCAGCCATTCGCTGCTCGACTACAACCGTGCGGGCGTTCCCTTGGTGGAGATCGTCACCAAGACCATCCACGGTGCCGGTGAGCGCGCCCCCGAGGTTGCTCGCGCGTACGTCACGGCGCTTCGTGATCTGCTGAAGTCCCTCGACGTCTCCGACGTCCGCATGGATCAGGGATCGATGCGCTGCGACGCCAACATCTCCCTCATGCCGATCGGTTCCACCGAACTGGGGACCCGCACCGAGACCAAGAACGTCAACTCCCTCAAGAGCGTCGAGGTCGCAGTTCGCTACGAAATGCGCCGTCAGGCAGCAGTTCTCGACGCCGGCGGTGAGGTCATCCAGGAGACCCGCCATTTCCAGGAAGGCGACGGCACCACCGCAGCGGGACGCCGGAAGGAAACGGCCGAGGACTACCGCTACTTCCCGGAACCGGATCTCGAGCCCGTCGCTCCGAGCGCCGAGTGGGTCGAAGAACTGCGCGGTACCTTGCCGGAGCTTCCCTGGATTCGCCGTGCGCGGATCCAGAAGGACTGGAGAATCTCCGACGAGGTCATGCGCGACCTCGTCAATGCCGGTGCCATCGATCTGGTGATCGCGACCACCGAGGCCGGTGCTTCGCCCGAGGCAGCGCGCTCCTGGTGGCTGTCCTACCTGTCACAGCAGGCGAACACCCGTGGCGTCGAACTCGGTGCTCTGCCGATCACCCCGGCGCAGGTTGCGCAGGTCGTAGCTCTCATCGACAGCGGCAAGCTCAACAACAAAGTGGCTCGCCAGGTCGTCGATCACGTCCTCGACGGCGAGGGTGACCCGGAGCAGGTTGTCGCGGCCCACCCGGAGTTGGTCGTCGAACGTGACGAAACCAAGCTCAAGGCAGCCGTCGACGAAGCGCTCGCAGCGAACCCCGACATCGCGGACAAGATTCGCAGTGGCAAGGTGCAGGCCGCCGGAAAGATCGTCGGCGATGTCATGAAGGCCACTCGTGGACAGGCAGACGCGGCTCGTGTGAAGGAACTTGTCATCGAGGCGTGCAGCTAGCGCACACTGAATTTCTGACACTGATGCCCGGCCGAATCGAATTCGGCCGGGCATCAGTGTTTTTCGCTGTCGTTTTGCCGCTGTCGGTCTACAGACCAGGGACCACAACCGCGCGGCCGCTGAGCGTTCCGGCGGCCAGTCGTCGATACGCTTCGGCGCCGTTGTCGAGACTGAAGGTCTCCACCGCGATGTCGAAGATGCCGGCGTGCGCCAGGTCGATCAATTCGATCAGCTCGTTGCGGGCACCCCAGTACGGAACTGTCACCGAAGCCTCGTAAGGACTTTGGAAGAACCCGACTTTGGCATGGGCCTGCCCGTCGCCGATCCCGACGATGGTGACGTCCGATCCGACGCCGGCGACAGCCATCGCGGTGTCGATGGTGGGCTGATAGCCGACGAAGTCGAGAACCAGTGCGGCGCCCTGACTTCCGGTGATACTGCGGACGTTCTCGGCCGCGTCCTTGTCGGACAGAACCACTTCGTGAGCGCCTACCTTGGTTGCCAGTTCGAGCTTGTCCGCGCTCACGTCGAGTGCGATGACGGTTGCTGCCGAGAGGTGGCGGAGGAGTTGGATGGCGACATGGCCGAGACCGCCGGTACCGATGACGACGGCGTACGAGCCACCGCGAAGTTTCGGCAGTGAACGCTTGATCGCGTGGTACGGCGTCAGACCGGCGTCGGTCAGTGGCACCGTCTTGACCGGGTCGAGGTCGCCGATCGGGACGAGGTGGCGAGGTGAATCGACGATCATGAATTCGGCCAACGCGCCGGGTGCACCGAGACCAGGAGGATTGATGCCGAGTTCTTTTGCCCGAGAACAGTAGTTTTCGAGTCCTTGCGAGCAGTGCCAACAGCTGCCACAGCCCCAGGGTCCGTAGACGACGACATTGGTTCCGATGTCGAGTCCTTCGACGCCCTCGCCGACGGCGGCGACCCGGCCGGCGCCCTCGTGGCCGAGCGTGAGAGGAAGGCCGTAGGTGTACTGCTCCTCGGGCAGGCTCATGATGAAGTCGTCCGAGTGGCAGACGCCGGCAGCGGTGACTTCCAGGAGCACTTCACCTGGACCGGGCTCGGGTTTGGGAATCTCCGTGAGTTCGGGTTCTGCGCCGATTCTCGTGTACTGGATTGCCTTCATACCGACTCCTTTGTCGTGGTTGGGCCAACCGGTCCTGGCAAATGCGTGGTGTTTAGCCCCGCTAACAAAAGAGTACGCATCTGTGCATGTTCGGTCACGGGATCCGTGACCGAACAGACATGGCGGCTCAGTCGATCCCGCCGCTGCCACTCGGCATCGGGATCTTGACCACCTTGTCGTCGTTCGGACCCGGCTCGCCCGCGGATTTGTTTATCGTGCTCGCCCACATCAAACCGTCGGATCCGAGTGCCAAACCGCCCAGCTGGCCGTACGTGTCTTTCGCCACTGCCGACGGCGCGGTCGTAACTGCTCCTGTTCCTGGATCTGCGGCCAGCGCCGAGATCGCTTTGCCGGCCCCCAGCGCGACAGCTACCACTCCCTGCGCCGCGATGCACCCGCCGACTCCGGGTCGGTCGGGCCACGTCCACGCGGGGGATGTCACCGTGCCGTCGGCGCCGACGCGTTGGAGGCGATCCTCGAGAGTGGTTCGGTCCGTGACCCACGTCGCGATTCCCGGATCGACGCACACGCCGCCGCCGTTTCCGATTCCGGACAGAACAACTTCCGGGCGAGGCGGCGCAGCGTTGGGTGTCAGCGATCGGACCCGCAAGAGTTTCCCCGCCAACGAGGCGGGATCCTGAGCAACCGCGGGGTTTCCGGTATCGCCTGTCAGAACCATGAGCTGGTCCGGGGCCGCGAACTCCAGTGACCCGCCGTTGCCGCTCGCGCCGCGCGGGATTCCACCGAGTACTTCCTTGGCGGTGTCACCCGGAGCGATGCGGACCACCCGGTTGTCCGTTCCGGTGGTGACGTAGGCATAGATCAGGTTGTCTTCGACAAACGTGGGGGAGAGTGCGATGTCGAGCAGGCCGCCGTCACCGCTGCCGTCGACGTCGATCTTGGCTACCTCGACCGGTGTCGTGTTGGGAGCTACCTGCATGATCCGGCCGGTCCGCCGTTCGGCGACCAGTCCGGAGTTCCCATCCGGGAGTGTGACGAGCCCACCCGTGGTGTCGAGACAGGTTGCGATCACGGCGGTGTCGGCATCCTGACACGGTCCGAGGGGGCCGGTCCGCGGCGCCGGCGGCGTGGTCGACGGCGGCGGGTTCTCCGGCTGCACTTCCGCGCTGGCCTGGTTGGTCGGTTCGGGTGTGAACGGCGAGGCAGTCGATTCGTCGAAGTCGGCGCAACCTGCGAGCAACGATGTCCCGAGCACCAGCGCCAGTGCGCCCAGCGCTGCATGCCTACCCGTAGTCATGCCCAAGACGTTACGTAATGCACGGCAGATGCCGCCACGCCGGACCAAGGTTCCCCGTCGAGTTCGTGAATCGGTCATAGGCTCACCTACGTGACTGACGAGCGAAAAGATCCCAGCGAGTTGTCGGATGCGGACAAGCCGACGGGCAATGTGTCCAGTCCGTATGATTCGCCCACCGAACAATTTCCGACGGTGAGCGCCAAGAATCCGTTGCCGCGGACCGACGACGATCTCGATTTCGGTTCCACGAACGCCAACTCCCTGACCGAACAGATACCGACATACCGAGCACCTGGCGCGGATCAGCCGACCGTGGCTCTCGAGCGTGAGACGGCGTACGACGCTCCGATCGCCGCCGTCCCCACCGCCGAAGCCGTGGCAGGTACAACTGAGTCTCCGCGGGGCCGAGGCACTCTCGACCTCGGGTTGCTTGCACTGCGATTGGCCGTCGGTGGAACTGCGTTGGTGCACGGTCTGCAGAAGTTGACCGGTATCTGGAACGGGCCGGGGCTGAACGGGTTCGAGTCGATGCTGGCGGACGCCGGGTTCCAGCAGGCGAAGTGGATGGCGATACTCGGCGCCGTCGGTGAAGTCGCAGGTGGCGCCCTCCTGATCCTCGGGTTGCTGACTCCCGTTGCGGCAGCGTCGGTTCTGGCGGTGATGATCAATGCGTGGGCGCTGCGTCAGGCGAGCGCACCCGGCCTGGAGTACTTCGCCCCGGCCGGGACCGAGTACGAGATGCTGCTCGGAATCTGTGCGGGCGTCATCATTTTGACGGGACCAGGTCGTATTGCGCTCGACGGTCGTCGTGGCTGGGCAACTCGTCCGTTTATCGGATCGCTCGTGGTTTTGATCCTCGGTATCGCTGCCGGCGTCTGCACCTGGATCTTCCTGAACGGTGCCAATCCGCTCATCTGATACTCGCGCCGTCGAACAAAACGAACCGCCGCTCTCCGAATCGGAGAGCGGCGGTTCGTTTATGAAGGATCAGTCCTTGACGAGTACCGGGTCGGCGTTCGCGGACGGGATGGCGGTTCCGTCCTTGAGTTTGCGACCGAGGACCGACTTGCGGTGACCGTAGGCGAAGTACACGAGCACACCGATGGCCATCCAGACGAGGAACCGGATCCAGGTCTCGACCGAGAGGTTGAGCATCAGCCAACCGCAGGCGAGCACGGCGACGATCGGAACGAACGGCACCAGCGGGACGCGGAATCCGCGCGGCAGGTCGGGGCGGGTGCGGCGAAGGACGATGACACCGACACAAACCAGGACGAAGGCGAACAGCGTTCCGATGTTGACCATCTCTTCGAGCGTGCCCATTGGGAAGAACGCTGCCAGGACGGCAACGATGCCACCGACGATCAACGTGATGCGCATCGGGATGCCCTTGGCGTTGGTCTTGGCCAGGCTGCGCGGCATGAGGCCGTCACGGGACATGGCGAAGAGGACGCGGGTCTGGCCGAGCATCATGACCATGACAACTGTCGTGAGGCCGGCCAGGCCACCGAAGTTGATGGCGGTTTGTGCCCAACCAATGCCGTTGGCCTCGAATGCGGTTGCGAGGGTGGCGCTGGAATCGCCGACCAACGGACTGCCGTCCTTGAGTTCGGTGTACTTGACCATGCCGGTCAGTACGAGCGTGACGGCAACGTAGAGAACCGTGACGATGGCGAGCGAGCCGAAGATTCCTCGCGGCAACGACTTCTGCGGGTTCTTGGTTTCCTCGGCGGTGGTGGCGACGACGTCGAAACCGATGAAGGCAAAGAACACGAGGCTGGCTGCGGCGAGCAATCCGTAAGCGCCGTAGCTACTTCCGCCTGCGCCGGTCAGCCAGGAGAACAGGGTCTGATGGATTCCGCTTGCAGAACTCTCGGTTCCTTCGGACGGCGGGATGAAGGGGGAGTAGTTCTCCTTCTTGATGTAGAACGCGCCCACGACGATGACGAGCAGGACTACTGCGATCTTGATCGCGGTGATGATCGCGGAGACTCGCGAGGAAACCTTGGTGCCGATCGCGAGGATCAGCGTGATCGCGCCGATGATGAGCAGAGCGCCCCAGTCGAAGCTGATCGAACCGATGTGGGCGGTGGTGCTTCCGCTGGCCCCGATGACGTTGCCGAGGTACAGCGACCAGCCCTTGCCGACGACGGCGGAGGCGAGAGCGAACTCGAGAATGAGGTCCCAGCCGATGATCCAGGCGGCGAACTCCCCGAACGTGGCGTAGGAGAACGTGTATGCGCTGCCTGCGACGGGGACGGTGGAGGCGAACTCCGCGTAACACAGCGCGGCGAGGCCACAGGCGATGGCAGCGAGAACGAATGCCAGTGAAATGGAGGGTCCTGCGACATTGCCTGCGGTTCGAGCAGTCAGCGTGAAGATGCCTGCGCCGATGACGACGGCGACTCCGAATACCGTGAGGTCCTTCGCGGTCAGTTCCTTCTTGAGCTTTGTCTCAGGCTCGTCGGTGTCCGCGATCGATTGCTCGACGGATTTGGTGCGCCATATGCCGACTCCGGGCATGTATTGCTCCTTGGTTGTTTCCCGTCGACCTTGTGGGTGACGGGCGGTGGCTGACTGTCGTCGTTGTGATGTGCGTCTCAGCGACCTGATGAGGGAACCACTGGTGAGCGCCGTGTGCAAGTCGGCTCGCTCGAACTGACCGAAATGATCACCTGACTGAAAGTCATCCCCCCTCATGTATCTGAATTGATCAGCTGGTGTCTGAAACCCTACGTCCAAGTGAATTCGCTCACGAGCCGGACGCGCGATTCGGTCTGAAATGTCTGATAGCTCATATCGTTCCGTTGGTGCTCCGCGTGTCGCCCGGTTATTCGGTACCTGTCGGTCGGTCTTGCTGTCGATGAGTTGCACTGTCGCTGTGCCAGCACGTCCCATTTCACCCGTATCGGGGCGGTAGGCGAGAGGACCACCGCGTACCTGGATGCACTCGAGCGTCGATCACGCGTCGTGGCAGAGTGTGTCGGCGACGGGATGATCGGATTAGGTTGTGGTTCAAGCTCATACAACACCGGAGGAAGTATGGCGTGTTCGGACGCAGTCGGTCCCACGTTCTTCTCCGAGGTGACATGAACCCGACTCTGTCGACCCTCTGTCGTGGCCCGTTGGCGAGCATTCTCGTGGAGCTGAGTTGGTTGCCGCACGTGCGGCTGCCCGAAAACCTTGTGTGACTGTCACATCGGCTACGGGCGTCTCGAGCCGCACGAGCGCTGACAGAAAAAATCCCCGGCCGAAAAGCGGCCGGGGATTTTTTCGATTCGTGGCAGAACTTACGGAACGTAGCGAACCGCGCCTTTGTCGGCGGACGTCGCCAGAGCGGCGTAGGCGCGCAGTGCTGTCGTCACGGTGCGCTGACGATCGACCGGCTGCCACGGGCGCTCCGAGGCCTCCATCTTCGCGCGTCGCTCGGCGAGGACGTCGTCGTCGACCAGGATCTCGAGCGTGCGCGAGGCGACGTCGATGCGAACCTGATCGCCGTTCTGGACGAGACCGATGATTCCGCCTGCGGCAGCCTCGGGGGAGATGTGACCGATGGACAGCCCGGAGGTTCCGCCCGAGAAACGACCGTCGGTGATCAGCGCGCATTCCTTACCGAGGCCTGCGCCCTTGAGGAAGGCAGTGGGGTGCAGCATTTCCTGCATGCCGGGGCCACCCTTGGGGCCTTCGTAGCGCACGACGAGAACGTCGCCGGCCTTGATCTTCTTCTGCAAGATGACCGAGACGGCTTCTTCTTGGGATTCGACGACGAGCGCCGGGCCCTGGAAGGAGAACAGTTCCTCGTCGATGCCAGCCGTTTTGAGTATTGCGCCGTCGAGTGCGATGTTGCCACGCAGGACAACCAAGCCGCCTTCGACGGTGTAGGCGTTCTCGACGTCGCGGATACAGCCGCCGGCCGCATCGGTGTCGAGGGCAGACCAACGGTTGTCCGTGGAGAACGGTTCGATGGTGCGCACGCCGCCGGGAGCCGCGTGGAAGAGTTCGATTGCCTCGTCGGTTGCCTTGCCGGAGCGGATGTCCCAGTCGTCGAGCCACTGGTCGAAGCTCTTGGTGTGCACGGTGGACACGTCGGTTTCGAGGAGTCCGCCGCGGCGAAGCTCACCGAGCAGGGCGGGGATTCCGCCGGCGCGGTGGACGTCTTCCATGTGGTAGTCCGAGTTGGGAGAGACCTTGGACAGGCACGGAACCTTTCGGCTGATCGCGTCGATGGTGTCGAGGTCGAAGTCGACCTCGCCTTCCTGCGCCGCAGCCAGCGTGTGCAGGACGGTGTTGGTGGAACCGCCCATGGCGACGTCGAGAGCCATCGCGTTGCGGAACGCTGCCGGGGTCGCGATGTTGCGTGGCAGCACCGACTCGTCGCCGTCGCGGTAGTACTTGAGGGCAGCCTCGACCACGGTGGTGCCCGCACGAGAGAAGAGTGCGTGACGAGCCTTGTGAGTTGCCAGCGTGGAGCCGTTGCCCGGCAATGCGAGGCCGAGGGCCTCCGTCAGGCAGTTCATGGAATTGGCGGTGAACATTCCGGAGCAGGACCCGCATGTCGGGCACGCGCTGCGCTCGACCTCGTCGAGGCCCTCGTCGGACACGGCATCGTTGGCAGAGGCGGAGATCGCGGTGATGAGGTCGGTGGGGGCTTGGGCCACGCCGCCGACGACCACTGCCTTACCGGCCTCCATCGGACCACCGGAGACGAAGACGGTCGGGATGTTGAGACGCATTGCAGCGTTGAGCATGCCGGGAGTGATCTTGTCGCAGTTGGAGATACACACCAGTGCGTCGGCTGTGTGGGCGTTTGCCATGTACTCGACCGAGTCGGCGATGATCTCGCGGCTCGGGAGCGAGTAGAGCATTCCGCCGTGGCCCATTGCGATGCCGTCGTCGACTGCGATGGTGTGGAACTCACGAGCGACGCCGCCGGCCGCACTGATGGCCTCGGCAACGATCTCGCCCACGTTCTTGAGATGCACGTGGCCGGGTACGAACTGGGTGTACGAGTTCGCTACGGCGACGATCGGCTTTCCGAAGTCGGAATCCGTCATTCCTGTGGCGCGCCACAGGGATCGGGCTCCGGCAGCATTACGTCCGATGGTGGTGGTGCGTGACCTCAACGGGGGCATGGGCGTGTTCCTTATGTGATCGTTGCTGGTCCACTCAAATAGAAGCGAGGGCCTTTCAACGCTACTCGCGTGCTACGGGCGCTTCTCTTCGGGCTGGTCCTGTGTGTTCTCGACGAGCTCGGATTCTGCTTCTGCTTCTGCAGCTGCTTCTTCCTCTTCGGCTTCCTTGGCGGCGAAGGCTTCTGCGGCGGATGCGTAGGGATCGGTGATGCGGCCGCCGCTGGCGATCGCGATCTCGGGAAGCCTGACGAAGCTGACCGCAGGCAGGGTCACCTCGGTTCCGTCGGTGAGTTCCGCGCGCGCCCAACTCCGCTTCGGGAAGCGGAAACCCTTGACGTCGTCCCAGGCGAGGGTGCGCTTGGAGAACGTCGAGCGGACCTCGAGGCCGTCAGGGCTGACGGTGGTGCGCAGTCGCGCGACGAGATAGACGGCGATGATCGGAAGGATCAGCAACCAGCTGAAGGCGACGGGCCACCCGAAGATCGGGAAGCTGACCGCGAACAGAAGGAACGCGCACGCCATGTAAGCGAGCTGCGAAATGCGGATGACGTGCCGAAGTGGTTTCGGCGTGTGGGATGATTGAGCCGGTGGCACGGGCTGCTGCGAAGTTGACACCTCTACATCTTCGCATTGCAGCCGATGTATCTCAGATTCTGGGACGGTCGACTCACCAAGTTTGCCGTTCGCGACTAGCGCCTCTACTGTCGAGTGCGTGAAACAGAATGAGTTGCTCGTAATCGGCCGGCGCGTCGTCGCCTGAGTCGATTTTTCAACTCACCAGATAACGACGCGCCACCCTCGCTCAGCAGATGCTGACGGGGGTTTTTTGTTGCCCGGAGCCAGAATCAGAGGATTTCCCAGTGAGCGCACCAACAGCACGGCCTCAACCCACGCCGCGCAAGTCAGGGACACCGAGCCCGACAACCGCGGCTGCCGCAACCCAGACGGCCAACCGTCGCCAGCTCCCGCCTGAGCGGGTAACCGGCGCGCAGTCTGTGGTTCGAGCCCTCGAAGAGCTCGAGGTCGACACGGTATTCGGCATTCCCGGCGGTGCCGTGCTCCCGGTTTACGACCCACTCTTCGATTCGGTCAAGGTCCGCCACGTGCTCGTGCGCCACGAGCAGGGTGCAGGCCACGCTGCCACCGGTTACGCCCAGGCGACCGGCAAGGTCGGCGTCTGCATGGCCACCTCGGGTCCCGGTGCGACCAACCTGGTCACGCCGCTGGCCGACGCGCAGATGGACTCCGTTCCGATCGTCGCGATCACCGGGCAGGTGGCGCGCTCGCTGATCGGTACCGACGGCTTCCAGGAAGCCGACATCTCAGGCATCACGATGCCGGTCACCAAGCACAACTTCCTGATCACCGACGCGATCGACATCCCGCGCATCATGGCCGAGGCCTTCTACCTCGCGGCCAGCGGTCGCCCCGGCGCCGTCCTGGTCGATATCCCCAAGGACATCCTGCAGTCGCAGACCACGTTCTCGTGGCCGCCGGAGATGCGTCTGCCGGGCTACCGCCCGGTGACCAAGCCGCACGGCAAGCAGGTTCGTGAAGCTGCACGTCTGATCGCCGACGCCAAGTCGCCGGTTCTGTACGTCGGTGGCGGCGTCATCAAGTCCGACTCCTCGCCGGAGCTGCTCGAATTGGCCGAGCTGACCGGTATCCCCGTCGTCACCACGCTGATGGCCCGCGGCGCGTTCCCGGACAGCCACGACCTCAACTGCGGTATGCCGGGAATGCACGGCACCGTTGCCGCAGTCGCCGCTCTGCAGCGTAGCGATCTACTGATCACCCTCGGTGCGCGTTTCGACGACCGCGTCACCGGTCAGTTGAATTCCTTCGCGCCCGACGCCAAGGTCATCCATGCCGACATCGACCCGGCCGAGATCGGCAAGAACCGCTACGCGGACGTCCCGATCGTGGGCGACTGCAAAGAGGTCATCACCGAACTCATCGAGGCGATCCGTGCCGACATGGCCACGGGCACCACGTTCGACCTCACCGAGTGGTGGGCGTACCTGAACGACATCCGTCGTACGTACCCGCTGAGCTACGACCGTCCCACCGACGGTCAGCTGAGCCCGGAGTACGTGATCCAGACCGTCGGCAAGCTCGCCGGACCGGATGCCATCTACTGCGCCGGCGTCGGTCAGCACCAGATGTGGGCCGCGCAGTTCGTCGGCTACGAGAAGCCGCGCACGTGGCTCAACTCGGGCGGGCTCGGCACCATGGGGTACGCGGTTCCCGCAGCCATGGGCGCCAAGATGGGTATGCCCGACACCGAGGTGTGGGCGATCGACGGCGACGGCTGCTTCCAGATGACCAATCAGGAACTCGCAACCTGCGCACTCGAAGGTATTCCGATCAAGGTTGCCCTCATCAACAACGGCAACCTCGGCATGGTGCGCCAGTGGCAGACACTCTTCTACGAAGAGCGCTACTCCAACACCAACCTCGGAACGCACGGCGCCATCCGCATCCCGGACTTCGTGAAGCTCGCAGAAGCATTGGGCTGCCACGGAATTCGTGTCGAGCGTGAAGAAGATGTCGAAGCTGCGATCCGTGAGGCGCAGTCCATCAACGACAAGCCTGTCGTGATCGACTTCATCGTCACCGCCGACGCACAGGTGTGGCCGATGGTCGCTGCCGGAACGAGCAACGACGAAATCATGGCGGCCCGGGGCATCCGGCCGCTGTTCGACGACGACGAGGCAGTTGCCGAGCCCGCCGTCATCCACGAAGCCATGTCACGCGAGCAAGCCGGACCCGCCGCGGGCACAGGGGAGGATCAGAAGTGAGCACCAGTCACACCCTCAGTGTTCTCGTCGAGGACAAGCCAGGCGTGCTGGCTCGCGTCTCCGCACTTTTCTCCCGCCGCGGATTCAACATCGAATCCCTTGCGGTGGGCGGAACCGAGATCCCCGAGATCTCACGTATGACCATCGTCGTCACGGTCGACGAGTTCCCTCTCGAGCAGGTGACGAAGCAGCTCAACAAGCTGATCAACGTCATCAAGATCGTCGAGCAGGACGGTGAAGCATCCGTCGCTCGCGAGCTCGTGCTCATCAAGGTGCGCGCTGATGCAAGCGTGCGCACGCAGGTCATCGAAACGGTGAACCTGTTCCGCGCCAAGGTGATCGACGTCTCTCCGGAGTCCGTCACCATCGAGGCGACCGGTACTCGGTCCAAGCTGGATGCACTGCTGCGGATGCTTGATCCGTACGGTATCCGGGAGATCGTTCAGTCCGGGGTCGTGGCAGTCGGTCGAGGGCCGAAGTCGATCACGGCCACCCGCTAGTACTTTTAGACACGTAAAAATCCAAGGAGAGGTTGAGAACTGTGGCAGTCGAGATGTTCTACGACGACGATGCCGATCTGTCGATCATTCAGGGCCGCAAGGTTGCTGTGATCGGCTACGGAAGCCAGGGCCACGCCCATTCGCTGAGCCTGCGTGACTCGGGCGTCGATGTGCGCATCGGCCTCAAGGAAGGCTCGAAGTCGCGTGAGAAGGCTGAAGAGCAGGGGCTGACGGTCGGTACGCCGGCAGAGGTTTCCGAGTGGGCCGACGTCATCATGGTGCTCGCACCTGACACCGCTCAGGCGAGCATTTTCACCAATGACATCGAGCCGAACCTCAAGGACGGCGACGCGCTGTTCTTCGGTCACGGCCTGAACATTCACTTCGACCTGATCAAGGCTCCGGAGTTCGTCACCGTCGGCATGGTCGCCCCCAAGGGCCCCGGCCACCTGGTGCGTCGTCAGTTCGTCGACGGCAAGGGCGTTCCCGCGCTCATCGCCATCGACCAGGATCCCAAGGGTGAAGGCCAGGCTCTTGCTCTGTCCTACGCCAAGGGCATCGGCGGAACCCGCGCAGGCGTCATCAAGACCACGTTCAAGGAAGAGACCGAGACGGACCTCTTCGGCGAGCAGGCCGTGCTCTGCGGCGGCACCGAGGAACTGGTCAAGACCGGTTTCGAGGTCATGGTCGAGGCCGGCTACGCACCCGAGATGGCGTACTTCGAGGTTCTGCACGAGCTCAAGCTCATCGTCGACCTCATGTACGAGGGTGGCATCGCCCGCATGAACTACTCGGTGTCCGACACCGCTGAGTTCGGTGGATACCTCTCCGGCCCGCGCGTCATCGACGCCGACACCAAGGAGCGCATGAAGGCGATCCTGGCCGACATCCAGTCCGGCGAGTTCACCCGTCGTCTGGTTGCCAACGTCGAGAACGGCAACACCGAGCTCGAGGGCCTGCGCAAGGCCAACGCCGAGCACCCCATCGAGGTCACCGGCAAGAAGCTGCGCGACCTGATGAGCTGGGTCGATCGTCCGATCACCGAAACCGCGTAATTCGCAGTTTCACGCTCCACGTCTCCACTGGCCTGATGCCGCGCCGGTTCAATTACGTTGAACCAGCGCGGCATTGGGCCGGAGTCGTTTTCCGGGTCGTCTGAGTCCGGATTCATATTCCATCGAGAATTTGCCCGCGAAAGTGTCCACTATGTGGTATTGCCTACCGCGTTGTGGATTCCAAGTGAGCGCGCACTAAACTATCGGTGGTTAAACCACCTTCACACCCACCTAATCAGGGAGTTTGCACGTGAGCCAGCCTGGCCGTCCCGTTGTTCTGATCGCCGACAAGCTCGCGCCGTCCACAGTCGAGGCGCTCGGTGACGGTGTGGAGGTGCGTTGGGTCGACGGACCCGACCGCCCGGCGCTGCTCGCCGCGGTACCCGAGGCCGACGCGATTCTCGTCCGTTCCGCCACCACCGTCGACGCCGAGGTTCTGGCTGCCGGCACCAAGCTGAAGATCATCGGCCGCGCCGGTGTCGGCCTGGACAACGTCGAGATCCCCGCAGCCACCGAGCGCGGCGTGATGGTCGTCAACGCACCGACCTCCAACATTCACTCCGCTGCCGAGCACGCTGTCGCGCTCCTCATGTCGACCGCTCGCCAGATTCCCGCAGCAGACAAGACTCTGCGTGAGAACACCTGGAAGCGAAGCAAGTTCAACGGTGTCGAGATCCTCGGCAAGACCGTCGGTGTCGTCGGACTCGGCCGCATCGGCCAGCTCTTCGCGCAGCGTCTCGCTGCGTTCGAGACCACGATCATCGCGTACGACCCCTACCTGCCCGCAGCGCGCGCAGCGCAGCTCGGCATCGAACTGGTCACCATCGACGAGCTCGTCGAGCGCGCCGACTTCATCTCCGTGCACCTGCCCAAGACCAAGGAAACGGCCGGCCTGATCAACGCCGAGCGCCTCGCCAAGGCCAAGGACGGCGTCATCATCGTCAACGCCGCTCGCGGTGGTCTGATCGACGAAGATGCGCTCTACGACGCACTCGTCTCCGGCAAGGTCCGCGGCGCCGGTCTCGACGTGTTCAGCACCGAGCCGTGCACCGATTCCAAGCTCTTCGAGCTCGACAACGTCGTTGTCACCCCGCACCTCGGAGCATCGACGTCCGAGGCTCAGGACCGCGCAGGCATCGACGTGGCGAAGAGTGTTCTCCTCGCTCTGGCAGGCGAATTCGTTCCCGAGGCTGTCAACGTCTCCGGCGGCCCCGTGGGCGAAGAAGTTGCTCCGTGGCTCGAGCTCGTCCGCAAGCTCGGTCTCCTCGCTGCGACGTTGTCGCCCGAAGCTGTGCAGACCGTGCAGGTTGTCGCCACCGGCGAGCTGTCTGCCGAAACCGTCGACATCCTCGGCCTGGCTGCACTACGCGGCGTGTT
Source organism: Rhodococcus sp. MEB032 (assembly GCF_030208925.1). Lineage (NCBI taxonomy): Bacteria > Bacillati > Actinomycetota > Actinomycetes > Mycobacteriales > Nocardiaceae > Rhodococcus > Rhodococcus sp. MEB032. The sequence goes on along the minus strand of NZ_JARVSY010000024.1, from coordinate 127,336 downwards.
CTCCGCCAGCAGCGATGAGGCCGTCACGTTCGTCAACGCTCCGGCACTGGCCGAGCAGCGCGGCGTGACCGTGTCGGTCGAGAAGCACTCGGAGGCTCTTGCTCACCGCAGCGCGGTCGAGGTGCGTGCAGTTGCCGCCGACGGCACGGTCACGTCGGTCACGGGCGCACTCACCGGTCTGCAGCAGGTCGAGAAGATCGTCAACATCAACGGACGCAGCTTCGACCTGCGCGCCGAGGGCCACAACATCGTCGTTCACTACAGCGATCGCCCGGGCGTTCTCGGTGTCCTCGGTACCGTCCTCGGAAACGCGGGCGTCGACATCCTCGCAGCAGCACTGAGCCAGGATGCCGAAGGCGAAGGCGCAACTGTCATCTTGCGCGTCGATCGCGTCGTCGGTGACGCCGAGGTCGAGGCAATCGTCTCGCAGCTCGACGCTCGCGTCGCCCAGGTCGACCTTTCCTGATTGTTTTTGCTGTGCGCCTTTATCAACCGCCCGCGGTTGATAAAGGCGCACAGTTCTACTGAGATGAGGACTCCATGAAGCTTGCGGTCATTCCGGGTGACGGAATCGGCGTCGAGGTCACAGCCGAAGCGCTCAAGGTGCTCGGCAAGTTGGTTCCGGATCTGGAAACCACCGAATACGATCTCGGTGCCCGTCGCTACAACGCCACCGGCGAGTTGCTCCCGGCGGACGAGCTGGACCAGATTCGTCAGCACGACGCAATCCTGTTGGGCGCCATCGGTGATCCGCGGATCGTCGCACCCGGCATCCTCGAGCGTGGTCTGCTGCTGAACATGCGCTTCCAGCTCGATCATCACGTGAATCTTCGCCCCGCACAGCTGTATCCGGGTGCGCTGTCGCCGTTGGCGGCCCAGCCGGAGATCGACTTCGTCGTGGTTCGTGAAGGCACCGAGGGTCCGTACACCGGAAACGGTGGAGCGATCCGCGTCGGCACCGATCACGAGATCGCAACCGAGGTGTCGATCAACACCTGGTTCGGGGCCGAGCGCGTGGTGCGTTACGCATTTGCCTTGGCGCAGACCCGGTCCAAGCACCTCACCTTGATTCACAAGACCAACGTGCTCTCCAACGCGGGCGCAATCTGGACGCGTGCAATCGAGACCGTCGGTGCCGAGTTCCCGGACGTCGAAACCGCGTACTGCCACATCGACGCGGCCACGATCTACATGGTCACCGACCCGTCGCGCTTCGACGTGATCGTCACGGACAACCTCTTCGGTGACATCATCACCGACCTCGCCGGCGCCGTAACCGGTGGCATCGGTTTGGCCGCAAGCGGAAACATCGATGCCTCGGGTACCAACCCGTCGATGTTCGAGCCCGTTCACGGCAGTGCTCCGGACATCGCCGGCAAGGGAATCGCTGATCCCACCGCCGCGATCCTCTCGGCCGCACTGCTTCTTCGCCATCTCGGACGCGAGGACGACGCCGCTCGGGTAGAGGCTGTGGTCGCTGCCGACCTGGCTACCCGCGGCGAAGGTCCCATCTCCACAACGGAGATCGGCGACCGGATCACTGCAGCGCTGTAAGGAATTCTTTCACGAGACTGACGCGCGTGAGCCTTTCGGCTTGCGCGCGTCAGTCGTTTCCGGCACCCCGATAGACTGGCCGGCATGCGTCTTGGTCGAATTGCCAGTCCCGATGGTGTTGCGTTCGTCAGTATCGAAGGTGAAGAGGATGCCCTCGTCGCCAAGGAAATTGCGGAGCACCCGTTCGGGAACCCCACATTTACCGGCCGAAGTTGGCCGCTCGCCGATGTCCGTCTGCTGGCTCCGATTCTCGCCAGCAAGGTGATCTGCATCGGCAAGAATTATGCAGATCACATCGCGGAGATGGGCGGAGAGGCTCCCGCGGACCCCGTGATCTTCCTCAAGCCCAACACGTCCATAGTTGGCCCGGGTGCCCCGATCGTCTTGCCTCCCACCTCGAACGAGGTGCACTTCGAGGGTGAACTCGCGGTCGTCATCGGTCAACCGTGCAAGGACGTTCCGGCGGCGAAGGCGTTGAGCGTGGTCCTCGGTTACACGATCGCCAACGACGTGTCGGCGCGAGATCATCAGCGTCACGACGGGCAGTGGACGCGCGCGAAGGGCCACGACACTTTCTGCCCACTCGGCCCCTGGATCGAAACCAGTCTGGATGCGTCCGACGTCGACATCAAGACCGAGGTGAACGGTCAGGTCAAGCAGGACAGCAGCACGGCTTTTCTCCTCCACGACATTCCGAAGATCATCGAGTGGATCTCGGCGGTGATGACTCTCTTGCCTGGCGACGTCATCCTCACCGGCACCCCCGCCGGAGTAGGCCCGATCGTCGACGGCGATTCCGTGTCGGTCACGGTCTCGGGGATCGGCACGCTCACGAACCCGGTGACCGCCAAGAGCTGATCCTGACCCGGTTCGTTCAGTCACGCGACTACGGAGGCCCCATCCAACCGGATGGGGCCTCCGTCGTGGTGTGAGGTCGAGAGGTGTCTGTCGCAGAAAAGTTGCAAGATGGTAACTATCGCCAGTGGATTGATCGGGATTGCCAACCGACTCGAAGAAATCAGGCTCCGGGACTGACCTGCGGGTTTCATGACCCAGGCGAAGCTTCGCCTCTGATCCTCCTGGCGTTATGTCGGATTTGGCCAGGTTGGGAGAGTTCGCCATACGGTTTGCTGTCGCGGCCCGTAACAGACCAAATTCCCTGAAATGTAACGCTGAGCAGTAGGGTGACCGATAACTGGATAGAAGCCGATGGGGCAATCGAGTGGATTGCGCAGAAACGTGGTGATACATGACGACCTTCGCGGAAGCCTCCCGGACAGCGGCAGGGCAAGCGCGGAACGGGCAGCGGCCGGTGTGGCGAGACAAGAAGCGCTACCTGTGGCCACTGGGTTTGCTGGTTCCTCTCAGCCCGTTCGCTGCGTGGTTCCTGGTCGACAAATTCAGTCTCGGGCTCTTCTGGGCCATCGGGGCGTGGCTGATCGTCATCGTCATTCCCCTGATCGATCTCCTGGCGGGCGAGGACGGTAACAGCCCACCGGACGAAGCGATCCCTGAATTGCAAGAGGATCGTTTCTACCGCTGGTGCACGTACTTGTTCCTGCCCCTCCAATACGTCGGGCTGGTGTTCGTCGCGTGGTGTTGGGTGAACGCGCCGATGGCGGCGGGGGAGAAGTTCGCGCTCGCGATGACTGCCGGCGTGGTTGCCGGTGTGGGGATCAACGCGGCGCATGAATTGGGGCACAAGAGTGAGAAGCTCGAGAAGTGGCTCGCGAAAGTAGCGCTCGCGCAGTCCTTCTACGGCCATTTCTACGTCGAACACAACCATGGTCATCACGTCCGCGTCGCGACGCCGGAGGATCCGGCCAGCTCGCGGTACAAGGAAAACTTCTGGTTCTTCTTGCCTCGCAGCGTCATCGGCGGCCTGCGCTCGGGATGGCGGATCGAAAGCGCTCGTCTGAGGCGTCAGGGGAGACGGACGTGGAGTTACCGCAACAACATCCTGAACGCGTGGGCGATGAGTGTGGTTCTGTTCGGCAGTCTGATCGCCGCGTTCGGCTGGGAAATTGCGCCGTGGCTCGCCGTTCAGGCAATTGCAGGCTTCACGTTCCTCGAGACCGCCAACTATCTCGAGCACTACGGCTTGCTACGTGCGAAGCGGCCTGACGGCTCGTACGTCCGGTGCTCGCCCGAGGACAGCTGGAACAGCGACCACGTCGTCAGCAATCTGTTCCTCTATCAACTTCAGCGTCACAGCGACCATCACGCGAATCCGCGTCTGCGGTACCAGAGCCTGCGAAGTGCGGCCGAAGCGCCGCAACTTCCAGCGGGTTACGCAGTCATGATCGTCTGCGCGTGGGTGCCGCCGCTGTGGCGAAAGGTCATGGACAAGCGACTGCTGGCCTACTACGACGGCGACATGACACGCATCAACGTCCTGCCGGGTAAGTGATCGGCCGGATGGAGGAAGGGCTGCCGGACTAACCTGTAGTACGACCATCCATCATCGCCGAGCCAAGTGAGCCATGACCAACAGCGAAGTACGCGTCCGTTTCTGTCCGTCACCCACCGGAACCCCGCACGTGGGTTTGGTGCGCACCGCCTTGTTCAACTGGGCATTCGCACGACACCACGGCGGCACATTCGTGTTCCGTATCGAAGACACCGATGCGCAGCGCGACAGTGAAGAGTCCTACCAGGCCATCCTCGACGCCCTCCGCTGGTTGGGGCTCAATTGGGACGAAGGCCCGGAGGTCGGTGGGCCGCACGCACCGTATCGCCAGTCCGAGCGTCGCGACCTGCATCTCGACGTTGTTGCCAAGTTGCTGGCCGCGGGCGAGGCCTACGAGTCCTACTCGACGAACGAGGAGGTCGAAGCGCGACACAAGGCGGCCGGACGCGATCCGAAGCTCGGATACGACAACTTCGATCGCGAGCTCAGCGACGAGCAGCGCGCTGCCTACATCGCCGAGGGGCGCAAGCCCGTCGTCCGCCTCCGGATGCCCGATCATGATCTGACCTGGAACGACCTGGTGCGGGGCGAGACCACGTTCAAGGCAGGCACCGTTCCGGACTTCGCGCTGACTCGCGGCAACGGCATTCCGCTGTACACCTTGGTCAACCCGGTCGACGACGCGTTGATGAAGATCACCCATGTACTGCGCGGCGAAGATCTGCTGTCCTCGACTCCGCGTCAGCTCGCGTTGTACGAGGCATTGATTCGTATCGGTGTCGCCGATTTCACACCGTCGTTCGGGCACTTGCCTTTCGTGATGGGTCAGGGCAACAAGAAGCTTTCCAAGCGCGATCCCGAGTCCAACCTCTTCATCCACCGCGATCGGGGCTTCATTCCCGAGGGATTGCTGAACTACCTGGCTCTGCTCGGGTGGAGCATCGCCGACGATCACGATGTCTTCTCGCTCGACGAGATGGTTGCGGCCTTCGACGTCTCCAAGGTCAACTCCAATCCTGCCCGCTTCGACCAGAAGAAGGCCGACGCGATCAATGCCGAGCACATTCGTCTGCTCGAGCCGGCCGACTTCGCCGGTCGTCTGAAGTCGTTCCTGGTGGAGCACGGACACATCGGCGCCGACGTCGACGAAGCGACGTTCACTGTTGCGGCGGACCTCGTGCAGACGCGCATCGTCGTCCTGTCCGACGCGTGGGATCTGCTGAAATTCCTGTTCGTCGACGAGGCGTCGTTTGCTCTCGATCCGGCCGCGACGGCAAAGAACTTGAAGGAAGATGCCGGTCCGGTTCTGGACGCGTCTCTTGCGGCGCTCGATGCCATCTCAGAGTGGTCGGCGGCCAGTATCGAGGAAGCACTCAAGAAGGCCCTCATCGAGGATCTGGAGCTCAAACCGCGTAAGGCCTTCGCTCCGGTTCGGGTCGCGATCACGGGCTCTCACATCAGCCCTCCGCTGTACGAGTCGATGGAATTGCTCGGTCGTGAGGTCTCGCTCGCTCGGTTGCGCGCCGGTAGGGCAGCGGTAACCGCCTAGATCGGACGGTCTTCCGGCCGAAAATGAAGCAAAAACCTCCTGTGACCATACGATTTGGTATTTGGGGCAGGGGTACTGGTAATCTTCTTTTCGGCCGGAGACGAGCCGCCGAGCACAACAGCGAAGCGGATCGAGCAAGGCTGGTGAGCAAGACCTTGGGGTATGGTGTAATTGGCAACACAGCGGTTTCTGGTACCGCCATTCTAGGTTCGAGTCCTGGTACCCCAGCGGAAATCCGGTCGATTTTGTGGCCGGACTCAGACAAGCTAAGCTTGCTGAGCATCCAAGAGCAAGACTGAAATACCACGTTTAAAAGCGTGTCCTGGCCCCGTCGTCTAGCGGCCTAGGACGCCGCCCTCTCAAGGCGGTAGCGCGGGTTCGAATCCCGTCGGGGCTACAAAGGAAAGACCCTCCGATCATTGATCGGGGGGTCTTTTCGTATGTGCGGGAAATGTTTCCGGCGATGCGAAAAACGATCACCCCCAGTCGAATTCGACTGGGGGTGATCGTCATCTCACTCTGTTGTCCGCGATCGGTTATCCGCTCTTACGGCGGAACTCTCGCTTGTGATCGGCCGGGCCATGCGTGTTGTGGACCTTGGACTGTCCGTCGCGATGGTCGGTCGATTTGGCGTTCTGATGATTCTTCCGTTCGAGGGCCTCACGGAACTTTCGTTTGGTTTCCTCCGATTGGGATTCGGGTTCGGACGGGGTGTTGCTGTCGAGATCGCTCATATGCTCACTCCTTGTTGTTGGGCCTGTTGGTGAAACTACGCCGGCCCGAATTCGATTGCTCGTGATTTTTCCGCTCACGAACCTCAGGGCTGCGGCGGCGGTGCGGTAGAGCCGGAAAGAGGCATCGCAGGCATCCCGAGCTTGCGGTGATCCCACGAACGAGTTCGATCGGGAACGAACCGTACCGCGACGCGCTTGTGGAGCATCGCGTCGACGGCCGGGCGGAGATCGTCGGTGTACGGGCCCGTGTACCGCTCCCAGACGCTGATTCCCACAGCGAAGAGGGCTTCCGGATCTTCGACGATGACCCCGGAACCCTCCATCGAGACTCCTCGGAGCGTGTCGTACGTCTGACCGTCTTCGATCAGGACGGACATTCGGGCGTCCCGGCGAAGATTGACGGCCTTCTGCGACTTGGCTTTGGTCTCGAACCAGATTTCGCCGTCGACTATCGCGAACCACATCGCGATCAGGTGAGGCATTCCGTCGGCGCTCAACGTCGCCATCGTTGCCGTACGGCTCTTTTCGACGAAGCTCGAGATTTCGGCCTCGGTCATCGTGATCTGACTACGCTGCTTTCCTGCCATGGTCGCGTCGTACTCCTACGTGCTCGAGGATCTGAAGGCCTTACTGTGTCACGAATTACAGACGCTTGTGGAGCGCTTCGGCAGCTGCGAGAAGGTCCGCCGCCCAGCGGGCTCCCGGTCGTCTACCCATCCGATCGATGGGGCCGGAGACCGAAATCGCGGCAATGACAGCGCCTGCCGAGTCTCGGACGGGAGCCGCGACGCTGGCGACACCGGGCTCACGTTCGGCCGCGCTCTGTGCCCAGCCGCGCCGGCGAACCTCGAGGAGCACTCGTTCGCCGAACGACGCATCGGCGAGGACGGTCCGTTGGGTTTGTGGATCTGCCCATGCGAGAAGGACCTTGGCGCCGGATCCGGCGTTCATCGGCAGTCGGGCTCCGACGAGCACCGTGTCACGCAGGCCGGTCGGTGGTTCCATCGACGCGACGCAGATGCGTTGTGTGCCTTCGCGACGGTACAGCTGGACGCTTTCGCCGGTGATTTCGCGAAGGCGGGGGAGGATGAGTCCGGCCGCAGCAATGAGTGGATCATTAGCGGTGGCAGCGAGTTCGGCGAGTCCGGGCCCTGGGCACCACTGACCGTCCGAGTCGCGAGTGAGGAGTCGATGGACTTCGAGACCGACGGCGAGTCTATGGGCGGTCGCGCGCGGCAAACCGGTTCGTGCACAGAGTTCGGTGAGGCTGCACGGTTCCTCAGCTACTGCATGAAGCACGCCCATTGCTTTGTCCAGGACGCCGATGCCGCTATGCTGTCTCATAGGTCGATACCAGATTCTCGCATAGTGGGATGCTACCGCATTTCCTGGAGGGATAGCGCATTTCCTCGGGACAGTCTGCATCTGCTGTGAAGGCTGGGGACCTACTTCACGCGCGGCGGGCCAGCCCGTAGTCCGCCGACGCGAGGCTACGTACAGAGGTGGAAGACATGGCACAGAAAGCACGCACTCTCGCCGAGAAGGTGTGGGACGACCACGTTGTCGTGAAAGGGGAGGGGCAGGATCCCGACCTCATCTACATCGATCTCCACCTCGTTCACGAAGTGACGAGCCCCCAGGCATTCGACGGACTTCGCCTGGCGGGACGCCAGTTGCGCCGTCCCGACCTGACGATTGCCACCGAGGACCACAACGTTCCGACGATCGACATCGACAAGCCGATCGCAGATCCTGTGTCCAAGACTCAGGTCGACACCTTGCGCCGAAATTGCGAGGAGTTCGGAGTTCGCTTGCACCGCATGGGCGATCTCGACCAAGGCATCGTGCATGTGGTCGGACCGCAGCTCGGCCTGACGCAGCCCGGAACCACCGTGGTGTGCGGCGACAGTCATACGTCGACGCACGGCGCATTCGGTGCGCTCGCAATGGGAATCGGCACCAGCGAGGTCGAGCATGTGATGGCAACGCAGACATTGTCGTTGCGCCCCTTCAAGACCATGGCGATCACGGTCGACGGCGAGCTGCCTCCCGGCGTCACGAGCAAGGACTTGATCCTCGCAGTCATCGCCAAGATCGGCACCGGCGGCGGCCAGGGCTACGTACTGGAGTACCGCGGCGAGGCCATTCGCAAACTGTCGATGGAAGCTCGTATGACCATCTGCAACATGTCGATCGAGGCCGGAGCCCGCGCGGGCATGATCGCACCGGACGAGACCACTTACGAGTTCATCAAGGGCCGTCCGCATGCACCGTCCGGCGCAGAGTGGGACGAAGCCGTCGCCGCGTGGGAGTTGCTCAAGACCGACGAGGGCGCGGAATTCGACAACGAGGTTCACATCGACGCAAGCGCATTGACGCCTTTCGTCACGTGGGGAACCAATCCGGGACAGGGTGCGCCGCTCGGCGACCGTGTGCCTGATCCCGAACTGATCGTCGACGAGAGCGAGCGTCAGGCAGCCGAGAAGGCGCTCACCTACATGGGTCTCGACGCCGGTATGCCGCTTCGGGATGTTTCTGTCGACACCGTGTTCGTCGGTTCGTGCACCAACGGACGCATCGAAGACCTGCGCGCAGTGGCGGAGGTGCTCGAGGGTCGCCATGTGGCAGAGGGCGTTCGGATGCTCATCGTTCCCGGCTCGATGCGGGTGCGGGCTCAAGCCGAAAGCGAAGGTCTCGGTGAAATCTTCACAGCGGCAGGGGCTGAATGGCGCCAGGCCGGTTGCTCGATGTGCTTGGGAATGAACCCTGACCAGCTTGCTCCCGGCGAGCGTTCGGCATCGACGTCCAACCGGAATTTCGAAGGCCGACAGGGTAAAGGCGGCCGGACCCATCTGGTTTCCCCGCTCGTCGCGGCTGCCACGGCGGTCCGCGGAACGCTCTCGGCACCGGCCGATCTGGTCTGACCCACTTACCATCTCGAGGAGAATTTCGATGGAATCCTTTACCACGCACAAGGGTATCGGCGTCCCGCTGCGACGCTCGAATGTCGATACCGACCAGATCATCCCTGCCGTGTACCTGAAACGGGTGACGCGCACCGGATTCGAGGACGGACTGTTCGCAGGCTGGCGTACCGACCCCAACTTCATTCTCAATCTGGCTCCGTACGACAAGGGAAGTGTCCTCGTGGCCGGTCCCGATTTCGGCACGGGCTCTTCGCGTGAGCATGCCGTGTGGGCTCTCTCCGACTTCGGATTTCGGGTCGTCATCGCTTCCCGGTTCGCCGACATCTTCCGCGGAAACGCCGGAAAAGCCGGTCTCGTAGCGGCACAGGTCGAGCAGAGCGACGTCGAATTGCTCTGGAAGTTGCTCGAAGAGCAGCCCGGATTGGAATTGACAGTAGATCTCGAGAATCGGACCGTCAGCGCCGGAACTACGGTGGTGCCGTTCAATATTGACGACTACACACGGTGGCGTCTGCTGGAGGGTCTCGACGACATCGGACTGACATTGCGGCAGGTAGACGCGATTTCCGAGTTCGAAAAGTCAAGGCCTTCATGGAAACCGACTACCCTTCCAGCCCGAATTTCGCAGGGCTGAACCGAAATCCGCAACTCCGCGCGGGAAGAGAAATAGGTCACCATTTCGCAGTCACGTTGAATGAGAATTGGCGTGGCACATAGACTCTTGCCGTTATCAGGTTTACCGTGGTTCTCAGTCGGTCCGACGGTGGACCACAATTAGCGGAGGAATTTCAATGAACAAGGCAGAGCTCATCGATGTTCTGACTGAAAAGCTGGGTTCGGACAGGCGCACAGCGACCGACGCAGTGGAGCACGTCGTGGACACCATCGTCCGCGCCGTCCACCGTGGCGAGAGCGTGACCATTACCGGCTTCGGAGTCTTCGAGCAGCGTCGTCGTGCAGCACGTGTTGCACGCAACCCGCGTACGGGCGAGACCGTCAAGGTCAAGCCGACGTCGGTTCCGGCTTTCCGTCCGGGTGCGCAGTTCAAGGCTGTTATCGCTGGTGGACAGAAGCTTCCGGCCACCGGCCCGGCAGTCAAGCGTGGCGTAGCAGCACCGGCCACCAAGGCTGCAGCCAAGAAGGCTGCTGCCAAGAAGACCGCAGCCAAGAAGGCTCCGGCCAAGAAGGCTCCGGCCAAGACCGCAGCCAAGAAGACGGTTGCCGCGAAGGCTCCCGCCAAGAAGGCTCCCGCCAAGACCGCAGCCAAGAAGACGGTTGCCACCAAGGCTCCCGCCAAGAAGGCTCCGGCCAAGACCGCAGCCAAGAAGACGGTTGCCACCAAGGCTCCCGCCAAGAAGGCTCCGGCCAAGACCGCAGCCAAGGCTCCGGCCAAGAAGGCTCCGGCCAAGAAGGCCCCCGCCAAGACCGCAGCCAAGAAGGCTCCGGCCAAGAAGGCTCCGGCCAAGCGCGCAAAGTAGTCGCGTTCGGGTGAAAAACCCGATGCCGTAAGACAAAGAGGTGCAGCCGCGGATCAGATCCGCGGCTGCACCTCTTTTTTGCTGTCTGGGAGAAGTGTGAATTCTCCTGTGTTTCAGTGCTTTGCAAAACTACCGAATCGAGCTGGGTGTCGGTTGGTCCAAATCCCTCAGGAGTTGGCGACTTTGGGGAGCGGGCTGTCGAGGTGATCCGCGGCGACCAGACGGCCGTCGAGGAACGAGAGCACCCAAGTGCTCGCCTTACGGTTGCGCGCCGAGGGCAGTGTTACACCGGCCGTATCAGCCCACCAGCGCATCAAATCGGGGATGACGCCTCCTTGGCTGCAGATTACGGGAGTGCCCTCCAGTGCGGCGATCTGCAGCGCACGCGCCCTGGCGGCGTCGGGATCGGCCTCGTAACCTTCTTCGGTCAGAAGAGGTTCCGTCGAAATCTCTACACCCAATGCCTCCGCCAATGGCATCACAGTGTCGATGCAGCGCGTACGGTCAGCCGCGAAAACCGAATCGGCTCCGAAGATTTTCAGCTGTTCGACCAAGGCGGCGGATTGCTCTTTGCCCTTGGCGTCGAGTGGACGCACGTTGTCGTCGCCCTTGTATCGCTTACGGCTTCCAGCTTTTGCGTGGCGGACGAGTAATACCGTTTTCGTGTCAGGCCGAAGGGAAACGAAGCGGCGAAGAATCATTCGATCCATCGGGTAGGAAAGATGATCGGCGACCTCGGTGACCGGAAGCCAATAGAGAACATCCACTTCGCTATTCGGCCCGAAATCTCCGTCCACTGCTTCGGCCGACCAGTATTCGACCCGTTTGAGTTTGCGATGTCCCGGGATCGGGTACGTCACGCCACCGAGGTGCCTTCCGAAACGTCCGGTGATCGAGGTCTCTTCGCGGACCTCGCGAACTGCTGCGGTCAAGAAGGTTTCGCCGGGATCGAGCTTTCCTTTGGGGAATGACCAGTCGTCGTACTTCGGTCGATGTACGACGGCGATCTCGATGGCGGAAGGATCCTGAGGAGCCTTCCGCCACAGAACCGCGCCTGCGGCAAAGATGTTGGCTTTGACCGGCTTGTCGCTCATTGTGTGATCCGAGCCCGTCAAGACCCGCTGGCGGTGCGGCTGCGCATCAACGACTGTTGATGCTCACGTACGTCCTCACCGCGTTCGGGGGCAGCGACCCAACTCCCGTCCGGATGCAGTACCCAGCAGCGAGTTCGGGGATCGAGCGCGGAGTCGAAGATGTCACCGAGTTGCTTCGACAGTTTCGGGTCCTTGACCTGCACCATGACCTCGACGCGGCGATCGAGGTTGCGGTGCATCATGTCTGCGCTGCCGATCCAGAATTCGTCGGCCGAGCGGAAATGGAACATTCGCGAGTGTTCGAGGAAGCGTCCGAGAATGGAACGTACTTCGATGTTTTCGCTGAGGCCGGGAACGCCCGGCTTGAGCGCGCAGATTCCGCGGACCACGATCTCGACGGGGATACCGGCCTTGGATGCGCGGTACAACGCGTCGATGACCTGCTCGTCGACCAATGCGTTGGCCTTCAAGCGGATACCGGCATCGCGGCCTGCGAGCTTGTGAGCGATCTCGTTGTCGATCCGCTCGATGATCCCGCGGCGAACCCCGTACGGCGCTACGAGAAGGTTGCGGTAGCTCGTCTTTCGGGAGTATCCGGTCAGCGAGTTGAAGAGGTCGGTGAGGTCTGCACCGATCTCCGGTGCTGCGGTGAGCAATCCGACGTCCTCGTACATGCGCGCGGTCTTCGGGTTGTAGTTGCCCGTGCCGATGTGGCAGTAACGACGAATGGTCGAGCCCTCTCGTCTGACGACGAGGCACGTCTTGCAGTGAGTCTTGAGACCGACGAGACCGTAGACGACGTGAACGCCGGCCTGCTCGAGTTTGCGTGCCCACTTGATGTTGGCCTGCTCGTCGAAGCGGGCCTTGATCTCCACCAGCGCGACAACCTGCTTGCCCGCTTCGGCGGCGTCGATCAGTGCATTGACGATGGGGGAGTCGCCGGAAGTGCGGTACAGGGTCTGCTTGATCGCGAGCACCTGCGGGTCGGCGGCGGCCTGTTCGATGAAGCGTTGAACGCTTGTGGAAAACGAGTCGTATGGGTGGTGGACGAGCACGTCGCCTTCGCGCAGGGTCGAGAACACGCTCTTCGGAGTCTCGCGTTCACCGAACGCCGGATGCGTCGCCGGGACGAACGGAGCGTCTTTGAGAGCGGGGCGGTCGACGGCGTAAACCTGCCAGAGGCAGGACAAGTCGAGGAGACCGGAAACCTCGATCACGTCGGCCGGATCGACGTCGAGTTCACGCAGAAGCAGTTCGAGCATGTGCTCGGTCATGTCGTCGGCAACTTCGAGGCGAACGGGTGAACCGAAACGACGACGCGCCAATTCACGTTCGAGTGCCTGCAGCAGATCCTCGTCCCGATCTTCTTCGACCTCGAAATCGGCGTTGCGTGTGATTCGGAAAGCGTGATGTTCGACGATTTCCATTCCGGGGAACAGCACGTCCAGATGAGCCGAAATCAGTTCTTCCATCGGGAGGAAAGAATCGATGGTGGACGAAGATGTCGTGCTCTTGACTCGCACGAACCGGCCGACGTTGTCGGGAACCTTGACGCGAGCGAAGTGTTCGCCGCGGGTGACGGAGTCCTTCACTGTCACGGCGAGGTTGAGGCTCAGTCCGCTGATGTAGGGGAACGGGTGGGCGTGATCGACTGCCAACGGCGTCAGTACCGGGAAGACCTGCTCGTGGAAATGCGCCGAGAGCCGGCCGTGATCGTCGGCACTGAGGTCGGCCCATCGAACAATTGAAATGCCTTCTGCCGCCAGGGCAGGGCGGACCGAGTCGAGAAACACGTGTGCGTGCTTGTCAGCGAGTTCCTGGGTGCGACGCGCGATGAGCGCCAATTGTTCGCGTGGGGAGAGGCCGTCGGCGGACCTGACCGACAGTCCCGTCTCGTCGCGGCGCTTGAGTCCGGCGACCCGGACCATGAAAAATTCGTCGAGATTGGAAGCGAAGATGGCGAGGAACTTTGCGCGTTCGAGCAACGGCAGTGACTCGTCGGCAGCCAATGCGAGAACACGGGCATTGAAATCGAGCCAGCTGAGTTCGCGGTTGAGGTAACGATCCTCGGGAAGTCCGACGAGCAATTCGGGTAGCTCTGCCTTGGTAGCTGCAGGGGGAGCGCCCGGGATGTTGGTGGCGACCGCGACGGCCTGAGATCGCGGCGAGGTGGCCGCGCCGTTCTCGTGCCGGCCGGAGCTGTGGTCTCCGTCCGACTGGTCTTCGGAAATACGGTTTTCGAGTGCTTCGCCATTGCTCACTCGTCGATCATCCCCCACAATCGCGCGGTCCGACAATCGATGAAAGAAAATTCATCGACTGTTCGACGGCGTGGCCTTGAGTCTGGTCAACGAAGCCGATGTCGCGGGGCCTACTCCCAGTGCTCGCACAGTGCCGAGATCGGCATGGGTGTCGACGTCGGTGCGCAGTCCCGGCCATTGGCCGTTGAGTGGACGAGCACCTGAATTGGCATGTCCAAGTGCGGATTCCGGCCCGAACCGAGGGTCGAGCGCGCTTTCGCCGCACGCAAACAATGCGGAAGTGCCGGTGCCGTGGTGATCGACGACGACTGAACGTCCGCCGCTTCGGGCCGCGGCCACGGCCTCCGTCAGTTCGCTCGGTTGCATGGCGGGCAAGTCGGCTTGCAGCACAACGAGGTCGACCACTCCGCGCTTGGCTCGGATATCGGCGGCCGCTGCACTCAACGCCGCGTTGAGGGTTTCCTCCGTGCGCGGTGTTGCGCCGTTGGTTCGGGCGCCGTCGGGAGCTGGATCGGCGTAGACCGTCACGCCGACGGAATATGCAAGGGCGGCAACGGTGGGGTCTGGGGTGACCACTGTGACGCTGTCGATGGCCGAGACGGCTGCAACTGTGGCGAGGGTGTCGTGAAGCATGGCCAACACGAGGTCTGCACGCGCGTCCGAGTCGAGTTCGCCCGCGAGGCGGGACTTGGCCGATCTCAAGGACTTGACGGCCACTATCGCATGCATGGGGCGTTCGATCTCCGTGCGCGCATGCGGTGTCTCCACGGCGTGTGGGTACGGGGGTTCCGCGCTGTCCATCCCTCGATCTTGCCAGTCATCACGCTCGGTGTCCGCGGCTGCCCACCGCAGTGCACCACAGGCGATACTCTGTGCAGACGATTTTTCTGGCGGCGACCCGCTTCGCCGGGTAGACGGGGTGAGCGTGTGAGTAAGGCAGCTGTATTGGGCGCAGGTTCGTGGGGAACGGCGTTGGCGAAGGTGATGGCCGAGGCCGGAACCGACGTGACGATGTGGGCCAGGCGTGAAGAGGTCGCGAAGCGCATCGACACCACGCACGAGAACAGCGACTATCTGCCAGGCATTGCTTTGCCTTCGTCGATTCGCGCGACCCACCACCACGAGGAGGCGATGGCAGGTGCTGACTTCATCGTGCTGGCGGTTCCCTCGCAGTCGCTACGAGCAAACCTGGAGCAGTGGAAAGGCTCGATCGGACCCGATGCGACTCTGCTGAGTCTGGCCAAGGGAATCGAGACCGGGACGCTCATGCGCATGAGCCAGGTCATCGTGTCGGTGACCGGCGTGGAACCGGGGCGCGTCGCGGTGCTCTCGGGCCCGAATCTTGCACACGAGATCGCCGGCGGGCAACCCGCGGCGACGGTGATCGCCTGTTCGGATTCCTCGCGTGCCCTCGCTCTCCAGGATGCTTGTGCTACCGGCTATTTCAGGCCGTACACCAACTCCGACGTCATCGGATGCGAGATCGGTGGTGCGTGTAAGAACGTGATCGCGCTGGCCTGCGGCATGGCCGCCGGCAGTGGATTCGGCGACAACACGGTCGCCAGCATCATCACCCGTGGGCTCGCCGAGACGATTCGTCTCGGCGTTGCGCTCGGCGCCAAGGCGTCGACTCTTGCAGGCTTGGCGGGTGTCGGTGACCTGGTAGCGACATGCACGTCCGAGTTGTCGCGAAACCGGACGTTCGGAGAGCGGCTCGGACGAGGCGGGTCGATGGAGTCGGCACAGAAGGCAACCAACGGTCAGGTCGCCGAGGGCGTGAAGTCGTGCACGTCGGTACGCGCACTCGCTGCCGGATACGACGTGGAGATGCCGTTGACCGACGCGGTCCACCGGGTGTGCCACGAAGGCATGGCCGTCAGCGATGCGATCGGTCAGTTGCTCGGACGCCGGACGAAGCCGGAATGAGTGAAATCGGTGTGGGTCGCTTCGAGGATTACGGGGATTCGACGCGCAGCGTGAGCGCCGTCGCGCGCGAACACGCCGCGGGTCAGCCCATGCAACTGGGCCCGATATTCGCTGCGCCGTACCAACTTTCGGCGGACGAAGGTTCCGAGTCCGATACCTATGCACGTGCATCGAACCCGGGTTGGCGCGGACTCGAATCCGCGCTCGCGGCGCTCGAGAGAGCGGACCACGCCCTCGTCATGGGATCGGGGATGTCCGCGATCACCGCTACCTTGCGCAGCGTCCTCGTCGCGGGGGATACCGTCGTCGTGCCCTCGGACGGGTATTACCAAGTGCGGTTGTACGCGAACGAGCGCCTCGCGCCGTTGGGAATCACCGTTCGCGAGGTTTCGACTCTGCAGATGGGCGACGCGAGCTTCGTAGATCTGCTCGACGCGTCACCGGGCCGCGTGGTCGTCGTCGCCGAGACGCCGTCCAACCCGGTGCTGGACGTGGTCGACCTTCGCGTGCTCGCCGACGTGTGCCACCGTTCGGGTGCGCTGCTGATCGTCGACAACACGACCGCGACACCGCTGGGTCAGCGCCCGCTCGAATTGGGTGCCGACGTCGTGGTGGCCAGCGGTACCAAGGCTCTCAGCGGGCACAGTGACCTCCTGATGGGTTACGTCGCCACCTCCGATGCGGCAGTGAGTCGGCGAATCGAGCGTGAGCGACTTCTCTCGGGAACGGTGCTCGGCCCCTTCGAGACGTGGCTTGCGCACCGGAGCCTCGGCACGGCAGGCCTGCGATTCGGGCGTCAGTGCGACAACGCGCTGGCGCTTGCCGAGATGTTGGTAAATCACAAAGCAGTCCGGTCCGTTCGTTACCCCGGCCTTCGCGGTGACCCGTCCTATGCAACGGCATCCGGTCAGATGAATCGATTCGGCGGATTGGTGAGCGTCGAGTTGGATTCGGCTCAGGCATTCCACTCGTTCGTCGAAGCGAGCGCTCTCGTCACGGCTGCTACCAGCTTCGGCGGGATCCACACGACGGCGGATCGCCGTGCGCGCTGGGGCGATCCGGTCAGTGCGGGGTTTGTCCGAATCGCTTGTGGCATCGAGGACACCGCCGATCTCCTGGCCGACATCGAGCGCGCACTCGACGCGTAAACGGGCCGGGTCGACGAAATCGGTCCGGCCCGATCGCGTGCCGCAGTCGATTCGGCGGTACGGTTTGACGCGTGAACAGCAGTCGTACCCGCGTGGCCGTGATCTTCGGTGGCCGGAGCAATGAGCATTCAGTGTCCTGTGTTTCCGCCGGAAGCGTCCTGAGCAACCTCGACCCCGATCGGTACGACGTCGTACCGATCGGCATCACCGTCGACGGTTCCTGGGTGCTCGGTTCGAGCGACCCCAGTTCCCTCGCGATCAGCGGGCGCGCGCTGCCGTCGGTCGACAAAGACGGAACGTCGGTGGTCCTCAGCGCGGACCCCACCCGCGAGGGCGAGGTAATCTCCTTCGACGGCTCCGACGCCGGTGCTGTGCTCGCGTCGGTCGACGTCGTGTTCCCCGTTCTTCATGGGGCTTACGGCGAAGACGGCACGATTCAGGGTCTGCTCGAACTTGCCGGGGTTCCGTACGTCGGACCCGGAGTTCTGGCCAGCGCCGCCGGCATGGACAAAGAGTTCACGAAGAAGCTTCTTGCTGCTGAAGGACTTCCCGTCGGAGTGCAGGTCGTGCTTCGACCGGGAACCGCAACGCTGACCGAAGAGCAGAAGGCGGAATTGGGCCTTCCGGTTTTCGTCAAGCCCGCTCGTGGAGGCTCGTCCATCGGCATCACTCGGGTGAGCAATTGGGACGGTCTGGACGGGGCGATCGCTCATGCACGCCTGCACGATCCCAAGGTGATCGTCGAAGGCGCGATCATCGGCCGCGAGGTGGAATGCGGCGTCCTCGAATTCCCGAACGGCGACGTCAAGGCGAGTGTGGTCGCCGAGATCCGGATGCCGGATTCCGACGCCGATTCGGACGCGTTCTACGACTTCGACACCAAGTACCTCGACGACGTCTGTGAATTCGACATCCCCGCGAAACTCGACGAGTCGGTGAGCGACCAGATCAGGGAGCTTGCTGTCCGCGCGTTCAAGGCACTCGATTGCCAGGGACTCTCGCGGGTCGATTTCTTCGTCACGGCTGACGGCCCGGTGATCAACGAGATCAACACGATGCCCGGGTTCACTTCCATCTCGATGTACCCGAAGATGTGGAACGCCACCGGAATCGATTACCGCACTTTGATTTCGACTCTGGTCGACACCGCCGTCGCTCGCGGCACCGGCCTTCGCTGATCAGGGAACCGCGACCGGCGCCGGGTCGAGAGGCTTCTGTTCGAGAGTCGCCGTGATGGTGTCGGAGATTTCCTGAATCGGCGTCGGACCGGTCCCGTCGGGGATCGTGATACCGATGTATTCACCGCGGTCTACGGCAAACCAAGTGCTCGCCGCCAAACCGATGTCGGTTCCCGAGACCTGGAACCACTGGACACCGTTCACGACCTGTAGTGCTGCAGCCTGGTCGAACTCGGACGGACGGTCGAGTCCGCAGCGCAAGACGATCGGCTCTCCTTCGCTGCGCTGCCACGCTGCCGCACCGGCCGGAGCAGGTTCTACCAATTCGGCTTTCGTGAAGTCGTCGATCTTGTCGGGGAGCGCGCCGAGAAGGGAAACGCAGGCCGGCGACTCCGCTGCCGGTGCCGGCACGGGTCCCAATGCAACCGGCGAGAGTTCAGGGTTGTTTCCCGCGACGACGGCCGCGATCACTACTCCGACGATCAGGGCTACCGGGAGTGCGATGGCGGTGGCGATCAGCGCCGGACTGCGGCGCTCTGACGGATCGTCGTCGCCGTCGGGGTCGATGTCGGCGTTGTCTGCGGTGGAGGTGTTTTCTGCCATGCTCAGTTCTTCGCTCGGGTCCTGGTCCAGTCGATCAGCGGTCTTGTCACTTCTGAGAGCATGTCGGTGAATCGGTAGGATTGCCGACACACGCGTGAGCTTGCAGAAGCATTCACGACCACAGCTAGAAGGTACCGCAGGCCGCTTACGAGCGAATTGCGTCGGCATTGGAGAGACTCATCGCATCATCGGAGTTCACTGCATCATCGGAGTTCGCTGCGTCATCGGAGTTCGGGTCGGAGCCCACTGTCGAGCAGGTGGGGGAGTTCGACGTGATCGCGCGATCTCTTCTCGGCCGAATCCAACCGGTCACCACTGAATTGGGGCCGGGTGACGATGCCGCCATCGTGACTTCCGGAGACGGCCGTGTGGTCGTCTCGTCCGACATGTTGGTCGAAGGTCGACATTTCCGAATGGATTGGTCTTCACCACGCGACATCGGCCGGAAGGCAGTGGCACAGAACGCTGCTGATGTGGTCTCGATGGGAGCGCGGCCGACGGCCTTCACGGTGTCTCTGGGGTGCCCGCCTTCGACACCCGTCGACGTGGTCGACGCAATCTCCGCGGGAATCTGGGACGCGGCAACCGATCTGGGTGCCGGTGTGGTCGGCGGTGACCTGGTCCAGTCACCGGTGATCGTGGTGTCGGTGACCGTGCTCGGCGATCTCGGTGGCCGTGCGGCAGTTCTGCGTTCGGGAGCAAAGATCGGTGACAAGATCGCGGTCGCCGGGTTGTTCGGTTGCTCGGCAGCAGGGTTGGCACTACTGCTCGACGAAGCCGTACTGCTCGACAAGCCCGCAAACTTTCCAGATTTGCTTGCCTCCCATCGCGTTCCGAATCCGCCGTATCAATCGGCATGGGACGCCGCAGAATCAGCACATTCCATGACGGACGTGTCCGACGGATTGATCGCGGACCTCCGACATCTCGCAGAGGCCTCGCACGTGCGGTTCGACATCTTCTCGGCTGCGGTTCCGACCTCACCGGATGTCGCATCGGCGGCCGAGGCACTCGACGTCGATCCGCTGGACTGGATCCTCTCCGGTGGTGAAGATCACGGATTTGCAGCAACTTTCGGGCCTGAGGTCGAGATTCCGTCGGGTTGGATCGTGATCGGTGAGGTTGCCGCCGGTTCGGGCGTGAGCGTCGACGGTTCGCTTCGCGAGAGCGACGGGGGCTGGCACAGCTTTTCGACCACCGGTACCACCGCGGTATAGGTTGCTTTCATGGCTGTATACGCACTTGGAGACAGAGTTCCGGACATTCATCCGGACGCATACGTCCACCCGGACGCGGTGGTGATCGGCGCCGTGACTCTCGCAGCGGGTACCTCGATCTGGCCGCAAGCGGTATTGCGTGGTGACTACGGAACCATTTCGGTGGGAATCGGATCGAACATCCAGGACGGAACCGTCATCCATTGCACCGCCATCGATGCGACTGTCATCGGTTCCGGTTGCGTCGTGGGCCACAACGCGCACATCGAGGGATCGACCATCGAGGACCATTGCCTGATCGCGTCGGGGTCAGTTGTTCTCAACGGAACGGTGATCGGGACGGGGTCGATCATCGCCGCGGGTGCGGTGGTGGCCAACAAGATGCAGGTTCCCCCGCGCAGCATGGCACTCGGTGTGCCCGCCAAGGTCCGTGCGGGATACGAAGTTCCGCTCGGCCACCTCGACGGAAACGTCAAGATGTACGCAGCCAATGCGGCGTACTACCGCGACGCGTTGCGCAGGCTCGACTGATGGCGCCGCTTGCAGAGATCGTCGATCCAGGGTGGGCGCGGGCACTCGAACCGGTCTCGGAGCAGATCTCCGCGATGGGTAAGTTCTTGCGCGAAGAGATCGCTGCGGGACGGGAGTACCTGCCGGCGGGGGAGAACGTCTTGCGTGCGTTCACGAACCCTTTCGAGGACGTTCGAGTGCTCATCGTCGGTCAGGACCCTTATCCGACGCCCGGTCACGCTGTCGGGTTGAGCTTTTCGGTTGCACCGGACGTGCGGCCGGTTCCGCGAAGTCTCGGCAACATCTACAAGGAGTATCACCAGGATCTCGGGTTGCCGATACCGCCGAACGGCGATCTGACACCGTGGTCGAAACAAGGTGTGCTGCTTCTCAATCGCGTTCTCACCGTGCAGCCGGGTCAAGCCGCTTCTCATCGTAAGAAGGGCTGGGAGCCGGTGACCGAGCAGGCTATCCGCGCTCTGGTCGCGCGGTCGTCGCCGATGGTGGCGATCTTGTGGGGTCGTGACGCGGCCACTCTCGCGCCGATGCTCGGCGACACACCGATCATCGAATCCGCGCACCCGTCACCGCTTTCGGCCTCGCGTGGCTTCTTCGGTTCGCGCCCCTTCAGTCGTGCGAACGAACTCTTGACCGGACTCGGAGCCGATCCGGTCGACTGGAATCTGGGCTGATCGAACGGTGTCTGCACGAACCGGCCTGCCGAACGTCGAGTCGCGACGTTCGGCACGGCAGTTCGACTAGGCCTGCTTTGCGGAAGTGAAATCGGGCCGACGCTTGTCGACGAACGCGTCGACGCCCTCGCGTCCGATCGGGCTGTTCGCTGCGATGGCGATGGACGCGGCTTCGGCGTCGAGTTGCTCGGCGAGCGAGTTCGTCCGGGACGAACGCAGCAGTGCTTTGATTCCCGAGTACGACGTACTCGGTCCGTTGGCCAGAGCGCGGGCGAGGCGAGCTGCCTCTTCCTGGACCTCGTCGTCGCCGACGAGTCGGGTGAGGATCCCCAGGCGGACGGCTTCGTCGCCACCGATCACCGAATCGTTGAGAAGAATCTCGCGAGCGCGTGCCACGCCGACGATGCGTGGAAGCGTCCACGACATTCCGCCGTCCGGGGTGAAACCGATGGAGGGGTACGCGGGGCGAAGCTTGGTGCCGGTGCCGCCGATTGCGACGTCGGCGAGGCAGACCAGGCTCATTCCGGCGCCGGCAGCCCATCCGTGGACCCCGGCCACCACTGGAGCGGTCGCAGCGTCGAGCGCGCGAACGAACACGTGGAAGACGCGGGCAACCTCGGCGACGTACTCGCCGCGGTCAGGAGCTGCGGCGAACGCACGGACGTTGCCGCCGGCACAGAAGTTTGCGCCTTCGCCGACCAGAAGGATGCTCCCGATGTCGTTTCCGACTGTCTCGAGCGCCTGCGCGCCCTGAACCAGTCCTTCGTCGTCGAGGGAGGTGCCGTTGGCGGCGGTGGAAATGGTGATGCGGAGTACGCCCTCGTCGAGGGTCACTTTGCTCAGGTCATCGATGGAAGTCACTCAACGCACATTACGGGTGTCCGACAGCCATACGAAACACGGGGACACATAGATACAGCCACATAGATACAGCTCTGCCCCCGTCACCGAAGTGACGGGGGCAGAGCCTGCAATAGTTTGTGCTCGGGCAATCAGCCCCGAGCGACCTTGCCTGCCTTCAGGCAGGAGGTGCACACGTTGACCTTACGGGTGTTACCCGGGGCAACCTCGGTACGAACAGACTGAATGTTCGGGTTCCAGCGACGATTGGTACGCCGGTGCGAGTGCGAGACCGACTTACCGAAGCCGGGCCCCTTGGCGCATACGTCGCAGACGGCAGCCATAGTCGCGAACTCCTTGTTAGAAATGAATATTGAAGTGGTTACCCTACACGGTAGGGCAGCCAGAATTACAATCCGAATATACTCGACTTCGAACCGATCCTTGACCGCTCACTGTGCAGCCGAACGTGAAAACAGTCAATCAGCAACAAACAAAGTGCAGCATTATTTCGTGTAGCCCGTTCGAGGCAACCGTGTAAGAGTAACCGCTTCCGGCCCGAATGGCCAAACCGCCCGGTAATGACGGTTGCGCAGAAGCGTCGGACTACCCTCGACTGCACCGATCACCGATCTCTTTTTCATCGTCAGTCTTTCCATCGTCGAGGGGAACCGTCAGTGGGGGAAGTGCAACGCGTCGCCGAAGAAGCGGAATCCGTCGCGGACGGACGTCTGCTGCGGCGCTGGGCCCGCCGGGCGGTCGACAGCCTCCAGAAACGTCGCGGTGAGATCAACAGCCTCAACGTCTTTCCCATCCCTGATTCGGATACCGGCACCAATCTGCTGTTCACGATGCGGGCTGCACTCGATTCCGCCGAGACGATCGAGGACGACGTCCGCAGTGCGGGCCGCGTCGCCAACGCTCTGGCTCGGGGCGCCGTGTCCGGTGCTCGCGGTAATTCCGGAGTGATCCTCTCCCAGGTGATCCGGGGCATCGCCGAGAGCGTTCAAGGTGAGCACATCGACGGCCGTAGCTTCGCGAACTCGCTGACCACGGCGACGACGCTGGCCTCTCGGGCTGTCTCCGATCTGGTGGAAGGCACCATCGTCACGGTATTGCGCGCATCGGGAGAAGCAGCGCAGGAGTGCGTCGACACCAGGACACCGAGCGGCGAGGATCTTGCATCCGTGGTTGCCGCCGCTGCCGACGCCGCTGCGGTCGCACTGAACAAGACGCCGGAGCAACTGGACGTTCTCGCGTCCGCCGGGGTGGTCGATGCCGGGGGATTCGGTCTGGTTCTGATCCTCGACGCTTTTGTCGAGGTGCTGACCGGGAAGCCGCAGGTTCGCGAAGATCTGGGGACGCCGGACCCGAGGTCGAGCGCAGTTGTCGACGTCAGCGCATTCGATCACGATTGGGCTCACAAGAGCCCGATCGAATGTGGTGATCACTCGGAACAGGATTTCGAGGTCATGTACCTCGTCGACGACTCCGACGACGATCGCATGACGGCGCTGCGCACGCGGCTGTCCGTCCTCGGAGATTCGACGGTCATCGTCAGCGACGGTTTCGGCGGCTGGTCGGTGCACGTGCATTGCTGCGATGCCGGTGCAGCCGTGGAAGCCGGCCTCGAGGCCGGGAAGGTGCACGGTATTCGCATCAGCAGTTTTCTCGTCGACGAACGCGACCAGTTGGTGGCACGGGCGGAGAGGCGATTCCCCGGGGCCGGCGCGCGCGGCGTACTGGCCGTCGTTGCCGGTGACAGCGCGGCGGCGTTGTTCGAGAGTGAGGGTGCGACGGTTCTTCGGTGCGACGATGCGCCGGTGACACGCGCACAACTGCTCGGCCGCATTCGTCAGATGGAACGCAGCGAAGTTCTGGTGCTTCCGAACGGAGCTTTGACCGCGCAGGAACTCGTCGCAGTCAGTGCCGCTGCACGCGATCCGCTTCACCAGGTTCTGCTGCTGTCGACGTCGTCGATGGTCCAGGGCTTGGCAGCACTTGCCGTTCACGACCCTCAGCGCAACGTCGCCGACGACGGCTTCACGATGTCCGAGGCGGCGGCCGCCACGCGCTGGGGATCGTTGCGGATCGCGGTCGAGCGTTCGCTGACCTACGTCGGGACATGTGATCCGGGTGACGCGATCGGTCTGATGGGGCACGAGGTGGTGCTCATCGGTCCCGACGTCGCGGAGTCGAGTGCGCGACTGGTCGACCTCGCGCTCGGATCCGGCGGCGAACTCGTGACCCTACTCATGGGCGCCGACGCGCCGGACGACCTGGCCGGGCAGCTCGAGGCGCACGTCGTCGCGCACCACCCGGGCGTCGACGTGCTCGTCTATCAGGGTGATCAGCCGGGTGACCTGTTCCAGTTGGGTGTGGAGTGATCGAACCTGGTCTGTCGGTGACTGCTGATATACGAACACATGTGCTTACCGCGACACTGTGCTGGAGGAACTGATGGCGACGCTCGCCGACCCACTCGATCGGCTGCTGGGAAAGAAGACCGCGGACGCGCTCGACGAGGCATTCGAGATCCGCACCGTCGAGGACCTGCTGCGTCACTACCCACACCGGTACGCGTCGGCAGGCAAGGAACTCGCCGAGAAGGAGCCGCCCGAGGGTGAGCACATCACCATCATCGCGCGGGTGGCGTCGGCCGCCGTCGTGAAGATGAAGAACCGTCCGGGGCAGATGTTGCGAGTATCGCTGGCGACTGATTCGCAGACCGTCGACGTCACGTTCTTCAACCCGCAGAAGGTGCGGCACGTCATCAAGCCCGGCGTTCGGGCGATGTTCTCCGGGACGGTGAAGTACTTCCGCGGCAAGTGGTCTCTCACTCATCCGAGCTACCTGATTCTCCCGGAACCTCGTGTCGGCGAAGAGGATTCGGTAGTTCCGCTTGCATCCATCAAGGGAGCCGGTGACCTTGCGGGCCTGGCTCGCGCAAATCAGGATCCCGGCGCCGAACTCGATCTGTCCGTCTTCGACCGCGCGTTGATCCCGCTGTACCCGGCGACCCGCGAGGTCGAGAGCTGGACCATCATGCGGTGCGTGCGGCAAGTGCTCGACCAACTCGATCCGATCGAGGAGCCGTTGCCCGCCGAGACTCGGGCCGAGCACGGATTCATCGGTTTGGACGAGGCGCTGCGCACCGTTCACCTGCCAGATACCAAGGAAGACATCGAACGAGCACAGGATCGTCTGCGTTTCGACGAGGCGCTGTCTCTGCAGTTGGTCCTCGCGATGCGTCGTCACGACAATTCCGAGCGTGTGGCTCCGGCCTGCGCTCCGGTCGCCGGCGGGATCGCGGACCAGTTCGAGGAGATGCTCCCGTTCACTCTGACGGAGGGACAGCAAGCAGTCGCGGAGGAGATCTCCACCGACCTTGCCCGCCCACACCCGATGAGCCGCCTTCTTCAGGGCGAGGTCGGGTCAGGCAAGACGATCGTGGCTCTGCGCGCGATGCTGCAGGTCGTCGATGCGGGTTATCAGTGCGCGTTGCTCGCACCCACCGAGGTCCTGGCAAATCAGCACGCGCGATCACTGCGCAAGATGATGGGCTCGCTGGCTGCAGGTGGTGAACTCGGTTCTGCCGAACATTCCACCCGTATCGCCCTTCTTACCGGCTCACTGCCTGTCGCTGCGAAGCGCGCAGCGCTGCTCGAAGCCGTGACCGGCGACGCCGGGATCGTCATCGGTACCCATGCGCTCATTCAGGACAACGTCGAGTTCTTCAACCTCGGCATGGTTGTCGTCGACGAGCAACACCGCTTCGGCGTCGAGCAACGTGATCAGTTGCGATCACGTGCCCGTGAAGGACTGAGTCCGCATCTGCTGGTGATGACGGCAACGCCGATTCCGCGAACCATCGCCATGACCGTGCTCGGCGACCTCGAGGTCTCGACCCTGCGAGAGCTTCCACGTGGGCGAACCCCTATCAAGAGCAGTGTCGTGCCCGCGAAGCAGAAGCCGCAGTGGGTCGATCGCGCATGGGAACGAATCCGTGAGGACGTCGCCGACGGCCGTCAGGCGTATGTCGTGTGCTCGCGGATCGGTGACGGCGAGCAGGGTGCAGGCGAAGATCAGTTCACCGAGGAGAAGCAGCCCGAGACCAAGTCGGCGGTCGACGTCTTCGAAGAGCTGTCGAGTGGTCCGCTGGCCGATCTGCGAGTCGGGTTGCTGCACGGTCGACTGCCTTCCGACGAAAAGGACGTGGTGATGAGCGCGTTCAACGTCGGTGACATCGACGTCCTCGTCTGTACGACCGTTGTCGAAGTCGGTGTCGACGTTCCGAACGCGACGGTGATGGTGATCGTCGACGCCGAGCGGTTCGGCGTCAGTCAGCTCCATCAGTTGCGTGGCCGCGTCGGTCGAGGGAAACACCAGGGACTGTGCATCCTCGTCACCGGAAGCAATCCCGGGGGGCCGGCGTACGAGCGGCTCTCGGCGGTGGCAGCGACCAACGACGGGTTCGAACTGGCTCAACTCGACCTCGCGACCAGACGTGAAGGAGACATCCTCGGTGCGGCGCAGTCGGGCACAACCTCGAATCTGCGGCTGCTTTCCCTCATGGCCCATGGAGACATCCTCGAGTCCGCCAGGGAGTTCGCTCAGGGAATCGTCGACTCCGATCCGTCGCTCGACGGTCATCCCGCCCTCGCTTCCATGGTGACCGCTGCCCTGGACTCCGACCGGATCGAGTACCTCGAGAAGTCGTGAAGGGTATGACGACAAGCTGAAATCGAATAGCACGAGGACCGCCGGGTTGGTTTCTCGATTCAGTCCGAAATATGAGACTCCGCATGTAGACGCAAGATGAAATCGGGGTAGTTTTCTCGAATGTTCTCCAAAGTGCTCGTCGCGAACCGCGGCGAAATTGCGATCCGTGCCTTCCGCGCCGCCTACGAACTAGGTGCCGGAACCGTCGCGGTGTTCCCGTACGAGGATCGGAATTCGATCCACCGTCTCAAGGCAGACGAGAGCTACCAGATCGGGGAGAAGGGTCACCCCGTTCGCGCGTATCTCTCGGTCGAGGAAATCGTCGCCGCCGCCAAGAGCGCCGGAGCCGACGCCATCTACCCCGGTTACGGCTTCCTCTCCGAGAACCCGGACTTGTCGGCGGCGTGTGCCGAGGCAGGCATCAAGTTCGTCGGCCCGTCCGCCGAGATCCTCGAGTTGACCGGAAACAAGGCTCGGGCCATCGCAGCGGCAAAGGCCGCCGGTCTCCCGGTGCTCGCGTCTTCGGAGCCGTCAGCGGACATCGACGAGTTGCTCGCAGCCGCCGAGGACATGACCTTCCCGCTCTTCGTCAAGGCTGTCGCAGGCGGCGGTGGGCGCGGAATGCGCCGCGTTGCGGAGCGCTCACAGCTCAAGGAATCGATCGAAGCCGCAGCACGCGAAGCGGAATCGGCCTTCGGCGATTCGACGGTCTTCCTCGAGCAGGCCGTCATCGACCCCCGGCACATCGAAGTGCAGATCCTCGCCGACGAGCAGGGCAACGTCATCCACCTCTTCGAGCGTGACTGCTCGCTGCAACGTCGCCACCAGAAGGTGATCGAGCTCGCTCCGGCGCCCAATCTCTCGGAAGAATTGCGCGCCAAGATCTGTGCCGACGCCGTCGCCTTCGCGAAGGAGATCGGATACACGTGCGCGGGCACCGTCGAGTTCCTTCTCGACAAGCGCGGCAACCACGTCTTCATCGAGATGAACCCGCGAATTCAGGTCGAGCACACCGTCACCGAAGAAGTGACGGACGTGGACCTGGTCCAGTCGCAGCTCAAGATCGCGTCCGGTTCGACGCTTGCAGAACTTGGTCTGTCACAAGAGACGATCAAGCTTCGCGGCGCGGCGCTGCAGTGCCGCATCACGACCGAGGATCCGGCAAACGGATTCCGCCCGGACACCGGCCGTATCACCGCGTACCGCACCCCGGGCGGAGCCGGTATCCGCTTGGACGGTGGCGCCACACTCGGCGCCGAGGTCGGAGCGTACTTCGATTCCATGCTGGTCAAACTCACTTGTCGCGGTCGCGACCTAGAAGCCGCTGTGGCGCGAGCTCGCCGCGCGGTCACCGAGTTCCGCATTCGTGGTGTCTCGACCAACATTCCGTTCCTGCAGGCGGTTCTCGACGACCCGGACTTCCGGGCCGGACGCGTGACGACCTCCTTCATCGAGGAACGTCCTCAGTTGTTGACTCTGCGTTCTTCGGCAGACCGCGGCACGAAGATCCTGACCTACCTCGCGGATGTGACTGTCAACAAGCCGCACGGGGAGCGTCCCTCGGCGGTGTACCCGCAGGACAAGCTGCCCAAGATCGATCTTTCGACACCCCCTCCTGCCGGTAGCCGTCAGCGCCTGCTCGAACTCGGACCCGAAGGTTTCGCGAAGGCACTGCGTGAGCAGAAGGCCGTCGGCGTCACCGACACCACCTTCCGTGACGCGCACCAGTCGTTGTTGGCCACGCGAGTTCGAACCAGCGGACTGCTCGGAGTTGCCGGGCACGTTGCGCGGTTGACGCCGGAACTGCTCTCGATCGAAGCCTGGGGCGGCGCGACCTACGATGTGGGACTTCGCTTCCTGCACGAGGATCCGTGGTACCGGCTTGCCGCATTGCGCGAGGCGATTCCCAACATCTGCCTCCAGATGCTTCTTCGCGGTCGAAACACGGTGGGCTACACGCCGTATCCCGAAAAGGTCACGCGCGCATTCGTTCAGGAAGCCACCGACACCGGCATCGACATCTTCCGAATCTTCGACGCGCTCAACAACGTCGACCAGATGCGCCCTGCCATCGACGCGGTGCGTGAGACCGGAACGGCCCTCGCCGAGGTGGCGTTGAGCTACACCGGCGATCTGTCGGATCCGAACGAAACGCTGTACACGCTCGACTACTACCTGAAGTTGGCAGAAGAGATCGTCGATGCGGGCGCTCACGTGCTCGCGATCAAGGACATGGCGGGCCTGCTGCGCGCTCCGGCGGCCACCAAGCTCGTGACGGCGCTACGCAGCAACTTCGATCTTCCGGTTCACGTCCACACGCATGACACCCCCGGTGGACAGTTGGCCACGTATTTCGCCGCGTGGCAGGCGGGCGCCGACGCAGTCGACGGTGCTTCGGCGGCACTGGCCGGAACCACCAGTCAGCCTGCGCTCTCGGCCATCGTTGCCGCCGCTGCGCACTCCGAGTTCGACACCGGACTGAACCTGCAGAACGTGTGCGACCTCGAACCGTACTGGGAGGCGCTGCGAAAGGTGTACGCGCCGTTCGAATCCGGACTGCCGGCGCCGACGGGACGTGTGTACACGCACGAGATTCCGGGCGGCCAGCTCTCCAATCTCCGGACCCAGGCCGTTGCTCTCGGTCTCGGCGACCGGTTCGAAGAGGTCGAAGCCAAGTACGCCGACGCGGACCGCATGCTCGGGCATCTCGTGAAGGTGACGCCGTCGTCGAAGGTCGTCGGCGACCTCGCCCTCCACCTTGTCGGCGCCGGCGTGCCTTCGGAGGAGTTTGCCGCAGATCCGGCGAAGTTCGACATTCCCGACTCCGTGGTGGGCTTCCTGCGCGGTGAACTCGGTACGCCTCCCGGTGGTTGGCCGGAACCGTTCCGCAGCAAGGCACTCGAAGGACGTGGCCAGGCCAAGCCCGAAGCGACGTTGTCCGCTGAGGACGAGGTGCTGCTCGAGGGCTCGTCGAAGGACCGTCAGGCGACGCTGAATCGTCTGCTGTTCCCCGGCCCGACAAAGGAATTTCTCGAACACCGCGAGAAGTACGGTGACACGTCGCGGCTTTCGGCGAACCAGTTCTTCTACGGTTTGCGGCGCGGCGACGAACACCGCGTCGAGTTGGCTCCCGGCGTTGAGCTGATCATCGGTCTCGAAGCGATCTCCGAGCCCGACGAGCGCGGCTACCGCACTGTCATGTGCATCCTGAACGGTCAATTGCGCCCGGTCTCGATCCGCGATCGCTCCATTGCCAGTGACGTACCGGTGGCGGAGAAGGCCGACAAGAACAACCCGGGCCACGTGGCGGCACCGTTCGCGGGCGTCGTGACGCTCGCGGTGAAGGAAGGCCAGAAGATCGAGGCCGGCGACACCGTGGCCACGATCGAAGCAATGAAGATGGAAGCGGCGATCACCTCGCCGCGCGCCGGCGTCGTCTCTCGGATCGCGATCAGCGCCGTCCAACAGGTCGAGGGCGGAGACCTGCTGGTAGTCGTCTCGACGGGGGAGAGCGCCGCAGAGTGACACGCATCATCTCGGGACTCGCGGGCGGTCGACGCCTGCGAGTCCCGCCGAGCGGCACCCGTCCGACGTCGGATCGGGTTCGTGAGGCGCTGTTCAGTGCTCTCGAAGCGCGCATCGATCTCGAAGGGTGCGCGGTTCTCGACCTCTTTGCGGGTTCGGGTGCTCTCGGCCTCGAGGCGCTCTCGCGGGGAGCCGAGCACGTTGTTCTCGTGGAATCGGATGCCAAGGCTGCTGCCGTCATCAAGGCGAACATCGGCACTGTCGCGTTGCCTGGGGCGACGGTTCGCGCCGCTCCGGTTGCGGCCGTGGTCTCGGGTCCGAGCGCGCGTGAATACGACATCGTGATCGCGGACCCACCGTATGCGGTGACCGACGAGGCCGTCGTGTCCATGCTCACCGATCTGCAGGCCAACAAATGGGTGGGGGAGGGCACGATCGTGGTACTCGAACGATCGTCGCGCTCGCCGGAGACCGTGTGGCCTCAGGGCTACGAGCCGATCAAGGCCAAGAACTACGGTGAAGCCCGCATCGAGCTGGCCACCTGCTACGGTCTGGACTCATGACTGGCGCCGTCTGCCCCGGATCCTTCGACCCTGTGACCAACGGTCACCTCGACGTAATCGGAAGAGTTGCTGCGCAATTCGACGAGGTCGTGGTCACCGTGCTGATCAACAAGAGCAAGCGTGGCATGTTCACGATCGACGAGCGGATCGAGATGCTCGAAGACGCGACGAGTCACCTGCCCAACGTTCGCGTCACGTCGTGGCACGGATTGTTGGTCGACTACGCGAAACAAGAAGGCCTCAGCGCGATCGTCAAGGGTCTGCGCGGCGCGAACGACTTCGATTACGAGCTGCAGATGGCTCAGATGAATCAGAAGCTCACGGGCGTCGACACACTGTTCGTCGCCACGAATCCGACGTACAGCTACCTGTCGAGTTCTCTGGTGAAGGAAGTCGCGACTTTCGGCGGCGACGTCTCCGACATGTTGCCGGCCAAAGTGCATTCTCGGCTACTCGCACGTATCGCCGAGCGAGCAGCCGAAAACAGCTGATCCCCGACACACCGACCACGACGACACCCCGTTGGCCGTTCTTCCGGCAAACTTGGACAGGAACGGGCACAGGTCCGAGTGGACCGGTGACGATGTGGGCCGATTTCGGCCGGTAGAGATTGGGGTTGCTTGTGTACCGCGTATTCGAGGCACTGGACGAACTGGTCGCAATTGTCGAAGAGGCGCGCGGTGTTCCCATGACCGCAGGGTGTGTTGTGCCTCGCGGTGACGTACTCGAGCTACTCGACGACGTCCGGGACGCAATTCCGAGCGAGCTGGACGACGCTCAGGACGTCCTCGATCATCGCGACAAATTGGTCGGTGACGCGCGAGCAAACGCCGAGAAGACGGTCAGCAGCGCCAATGCCGAGGCAACCTCGACTGTGGAGAACGCACGCGACGACGCCGACCGGATTCTGTCCGATGCCAAGGCTCAGGCCGATCGCATGGTTGCCGAAGCGCGTGCGCACGCCGATCAGTTGGTCGAGGACGCCGAAGCAGAAGCGGAACGGACCGTCACCGACGGCCGTCGTGAGTACGAGGCCGTCACCGGACGGGCGCGTGCCGAGGCCGATCGGATGATCGAGTCCGGCCAGGCCTCGTACGAACATTCGGTGGCGGAGGGAACGGCCGAGCAGGCTCGTCTGGTGTCGCAGACCGAGGTTGTCCAGTCAGCTCACGCGGAATCCGCGCGAGTGATCGACGCCGCTCATGCCGAGTCCGACAGGATGCGTTCGGAGTGTGACCTGTACGTGGACACCAAGTTGGCCGAGTTCGAAGAGTTCCTCACCGGAACGGTTCGATCGGTCGGGCGTGGTCGTCAACAGCTTCGAACGGGTTCGGGGGTTCCCGACTACCAGGACGACGATCGTCGTTCCGAGCGGCGCCGATAGAGCAGACAAGTCAGTCGAGGGTGGGTCGTCCGATATGGGGCGGCCCACTTTTTCGTGGATCGAATTGGGATTTGCCTTGTAGCTGCCGTATTGTGGAGTGGTTGCCCATACCAGTTTCAACAGTTAGGTGAGTTCTCTTTGTCAACGCATCGTCGTAGTTCGTCGCATCAGTCAAGTGATGCGGGATTTTTGCTGGACACGGTCAAGCTCGGTCGTCGTCCAGGGTCGATGCGTACCGTCGAGAGAACAATTCAGTCCCCGAACCGTATCGGTCTCGATCTGATCGCGATCGAAGCGGGCGCGGACATAGATCTCGATCTTCGTCTCGAAGCAGTGTCCGAAGGCGTTCTCGTCACCGGAAACGTGCACGCACCCACCAAGGGTGAATGCTCGCGGTGCCTTGAACCTTTCACCGACACCGTGGACATCTATCTCACGGAGTTGTTCGCTTACCCGGACAGCACCACCGAGGAGACGACGGAAGAGGGAGAGGTCTACGCGGTCGAAGACGACGAAATCGACCTCGAACCGGTCATCGTCGATGCAGTCGGGCTGGCGCTTCCGCTCCAGCCTCTGTGCAGTGACGATTGCCTGGGATTGTGCTCAGAATGTGGCATTCGCCTGGCGATTGCGGAATCTGGGCATGGGCATGACATACTTGATCCTCGCTGGGCTGGTCTCGCGGCCAAATTTGGCGTGGAATCAAACACCAGCGAAAATCTTGTGATCACCGAAGCCGAGGAGAAGTAGAAGTGGCTGTCCCCAAGCGCAAAATGTCGCGATCCAACACGCGGTCGCGTCGTAGCCAGTGGAAGACCACTGTGCCCACCCTCGTTACCTGCCCCAACCGTGGCTGTGGCGAGCAGACCCTTCCCCACATCGCATGCCCGTCATGCGGTACTTACAAGGGCCGCCAGGTAACCGCTGCTGTCTAGTTCTCCCCGGAGAAAGACTATGACGAGCGAAAATACAGTTTCAGCCGCCGGCGGCGAGGGCAATCACGACAAGCTCCTCGCCGCTGTCGGCGTAGATATAGAGCCCGGTCTTCTGACCCTGGCTCTCACGCACCGCTCGTACGCGTACGAGAACGGCGGACTGCCCACGAATGAGCGCCTCGAGTTCCTCGGGGATTCCGTTCTCGGCGTCACGGTGACCGAAAAGCTCTACCTGTCCCACCCGGACAAATCCGAAGGTGATCTGGCGAAGATCCGTGCCAGCGTGGTCAACATGCATGCACTCGCCGAGGTTGCCAGGACTCTGGGTGAAGGTGGACTCGGAGCACACCTGCTGCTGGGTAAGGGCGAGGAAATGACGGGCGGCCGTGACAAGCCGTCCATTCTCGCCGACGGTATGGAGTCGATTCTCGGCGCCATCCACCTGCAGCACGGCATCGAGACTGCGCGACGCGTCGTCCTCGATCTGTTCGACGATCTACTCACTCGCGCACCGCTTCTGGGCGCGGGTCTGGATTGGAAGACGAGTCTGCAGGAACTGACCGCAGAACACGGTGCCGGAGTTCCCGTTTACGAGATCACCGCCACCGGACCCGATCACGACAAGGAATTCACGGCCACCGTTCTCATCAGTGGCAAACCCTTGGGTGTCGGTGTCGGTCGTTCCAAGAAGGAAGCCGAGCAGAAGGCAGCAAGTTCGGCATGGAAGACGATGTCGGAGAATGCCGCTGCTACCGCAGTCGCTGCTGACGACACGCCTGATCTTGCCGGCTGAGTTCACTCTTGCCTGAGCTTCCCGAAGTCGAAGTCGTTCGCCGCGGCCTACAGTCCCATGCTGTAGGTGCGGCGATCGAGGCCGTCGAGGTACTCCATCCCCGCGCGATCAGGCGCCACATTCTCGGTTCCGAGGACTTGATCGGCCAACTCACCGGGCAGACCATCGCTTCGGCAGAGCGTCGCGGCAAGTACCTGTGGCTGGTTCTCGAGCCTGCCGGTGTCGGACTGGTGGTTCATCTCGGGATGAGCGGACAGATGCTGGTCCAACCCCCGACAGTCGACTGGGAAAAGCACCTACGCATTCGGTTGGCCCTCGATTCCGGGGCCGATCTTCGATTCGTCGATCAGCGGACCTTCGGTGGCTGGTCGATTTCACCCCTCGTCGAGGTCGACGGAACGATGCTGCCCGAGTCGGTGGCGCACATCGCTCGCGATCCCATGGATGCGGCGTTCGATCTCGAATCCGTCGTGAAAGTCCTGCGGGGCAAGCACACCGAGATCAAGCGCGCGATTCTCGACCAGACGGTGGTCTCCGGAATCGGAAACATCTACGCCGACGAATCATTGTGGCGCGCCAAGATTCACGGCAACCGTATCGCCGAAACGCTTACCAGGCCCAAACTTCGAGAACTGTTGACCGCGGCACACTCGGTGATGGGTGAAGCGCTCGATCAGGGCGGTACGTCCTTCGACGCGCTGTACGTGAACGTCAACGGGGAATCGGGCTACTTCGACCGGTCGCTGTCGGCGTACGGGCAGGAAAATCTCCCGTGTCCGCGATGCGGCGCGCCGATCAAGCGTGAGAAGTTCATGAATCGATCGTCGTTCAGTTGCCCGCGGTGCCAGCCGACCCCGAGGGCACGGCGAATCGCCTAGGTCTCCCGCTCCTTCGGTACGGCGGAGTGGCAAGATTGCGTCATGGCTGAACAGACTCCCGACACCACTGCAACCGCCCCGGCTCACACGGAGCTTTGGGTCGAACGAACCGGAACCCGCCTCTACACCGGCAAGAGTTCGCGCGGCGCAGAGGTTCTCATCGGCTCCGAATCGGTGCCAGGAGTCTTCACGCCCGGCGAACTCCTCAAAATTGCACTGGCCGCATGCACGGGGATGAGCTCCGACTTCCCGATCTCGCGCCGGCTCGGTGACAACTACGACGCGACGGTCCGAGTGTCCGGAGCCGCCGATCGTGAAAACGAAGTCTACCCGCAGCTCGACGAGGTCCTCGAGCTCGATCTCAGCGAGTTGGATGCCGAGGCACAGCAGCGCCTCATCACTCTCGTCGAGCGTTCCGTGGACAAGGTATGCACGGTCGGGCGCACCCTCAAGGCCGGAACCAAGGTCACTCTGTCGTTCGACACGGAAGCCTGATGTTCCGCGCCGGCAGCGTTGTCGCTGCGATCGCACTGGGTTCCGTTGTGGCGCTGAGTGCTCCGGCACAGGCCTCGGTCCCGGCCGACGGCTCGGCCGGTAGTTGCGGCACATGGACGTCGAGCGTCGTGACGACTGGTGCCGGACTGCTCGAGAACCTCGAATTCGACGGCAACGGATCGATGGTGTTGTCGCAGTCGGCTCTGATCGGGCCGGGTGCACTGCTGAAAGTGGCGCCGGACGGAACACGGACAACTTTGGTCGGTGACGTCACCGGACCTGGCGGTCTGGTCGCGCGTGAGGGATCCGTGTACTTCACCACGGGCAACTCGACTGTCTCGGGACTGTTCGGAATCGCCGACGGCAGCCTCCGCAAGGTCGACGTCGCAGACGGGTCGGTGACAACGATCGCCGACGGTCTGGTGATGCCGAACGGGCTTGTGCAGCTGGACGATAACCGTTTCCTCACTGCCCGCACACTCACCAGGCCGGGGCTCACGGTCGTCAACAGTGACGGAAGCAGTTCGATCGTTCGTGAAGACCTCGGCACCGTCGACGGCCTCGCACGCTCCGGTTCGACGATCTACGTGAGCACGACCTTCGACATGGTCACCGCCGTCCACATCCTCGACGCAAACGATCTGGGCGGGCCGGTGCGAACGATCACGCTCCCCGGGTTCGGTCCGGCAAACATGGCGGACGATCTGACCGTCGGACCGGACGGCGCGTTGTACGTCGCATTCAATGCAGGCGGCAAAGTTGTTCGCGTCGATCCTGATTCGGGATCTTCGTGTGAGATCGCCTCGGGTCTGCCGTTCACATCTGCGGTCAAGTTCGGCGCCGGACCGGGCTGGGATCCCAACGCGCTCTACACCACCGGATTCCTGGGTGACGTTCACCGTCTCGAACGTGTGGCGGGCTGAGCGTCATGGCTGAAGCAGCGCCCGTGCGGTTGACGGCGTGGGTTCACGGATACGTTCAAGGCGTCGGGTTCCGGTGGTGGACCAGGGCCCGCGCTCTCGAACTCGGATTGATCGGATATGCGTCCAATCAGCGTGACGGTCGAGTGCTCGTCGTGGCGGAAGGCCAACGCACGCAGCTCGAGCGATTGGTGGAGATGCTGCGCTCCGGCACTACCCCGGGCACGGTGGATCTCGTGGTCGACAGCTGGGACACCGCCAGGGGCGACCTGACAGGGTTCGTCGAACGCTGACCGGTTTGGCGGTAAAGTTTCCCCCCATGCACCTCAAGAGTCTGACACTCAAGGGATTCAAATCCTTTGCGTCGGCAACGACTCTTCGGTTCGAGCCGGGAATTACCTGTGTGGTCGGCCCGAACGGCTCGGGTAAATCCAACGTCGTCGATGCGTTGACCTGGGTGATGGGCGAGCAGGGCGCCAAGGCCCTGCGCGGCGGCAAGATGGAAGATGTCATCTTTGCCGGCACCTCCGGCCGCGCGCCGCTGGGCCGCGCCGAGGTGACCTTGACCATCGACAACGCCGACGGGGCGCTCCCGATCGAGTACTCCGAGGTGTCGATCACGCGCCGGATGTTCCGCGACGGTGCGGGGGAGTACGAGATCAACGGCTCGTCCTGCCGTCTGATGGACGTCCAGGAACTGCTCAGCGACTCCGGCATCGGCCGCGAAATGCATGTCATCGTCGGGCAGGGACGGCTCGCCGCGATCCTCGAATCCCGTCCCGAAGATCGACGCGCCTTCATCGAAGAAGCCGCGGGAGTCCTCAAACATCGCCGCCGCAAGGAAAAAGCGGTGCGCAAACTCGATTCCATGCAGGCCAATCTCGCTCGCCTCAGTGACCTCACCGCGGAACTGCGTCGGCAACTCAAACCGCTGGGACGCCAAGCCGAGGTCGCTCGGCGAGCACAGACGGTCCAGGCTGACCTGCGTGATGCAAAGATGCGTCTGGCCGCTGACGATCTGGTGACCCGTCGAAACCAGTTGAACGACCAGGCGCAGGACGAGAAAGCGGCCCGTGAACAGCACAACCAGGTGGCGGCTGCGCTCGACGAGGCCAACCTCGAACTCGGGCGCCAGGAGCAAGCTCTCGCTCGTCTGACTCCGGGATCGGAAGCGGCTGCGCAGAGTTGGTTCCAGCTTTCCGCGCTTGCCGAACGCGTCAACGCCACCGTGCGCATCGCCCGCGAGCGTGCGCGTCATCTCGACTCCGAACCCGTCGGCAACCGCGGCCAGGACCCGGACGAGATGGAGGCGCGCGCCGAACGTCTTGCTGCCGAGGAGGCCGAACTCCTCGAAGGCGTCGAAATCGCGCGAGCGGCGTCGGAAGCTGCTCGGGACCAGCTCGCAGCCACCGAAGATGCTGCAGCAGAAGCGGAACGGGCGCACATGGCAGAAGTTCGTGCCGTCGCCGACCGCCGTGAAGGTCTTGCTCGACTCTCCGGTCAGGTCGACACTCTGCGTACCCGCGTCGAATCCGTCGACGCGGAAGTGTCTCGGCTGACCGAGGCGATCGACGAGGCTCGTCTGCGTGGCGATGCCGCACAGGCCGAGTTCGACACGGTGCAAGAAAGCATCGGGGACCTCGACGCCGGTGAAGTCGGCCTCGATACCAATCACGAACGCGCCATCGAGGCTCTCGAGATGATCGACGCGCGCGTCGAAGAGCTTCGTGAGGAAGAAAAAACGAGCGGGCAACGCATCGCTTCGCTCCGGGCGCGCATCGAGGCACTGTCGATGGGTTTGCAGCGCAAGGACGGTGGCGGCTGGCTGCTCGAACACCGCGGCGACGACGGCATCACCTCGCTGGTCGGATTGATTCACGTCGAACCCGGCTACGAAGCTGCGATCGCTGCCGCGATGGGGCCGGCGGCGGACGCCGTCGTGGCGCAGTCGCTGGACTCGGCTCGCTCCGCTGTCACAGCACTGGCCGATCAGGACGGTGGACGTGCATCACTGATCGTGAGCGGTGAACCGGCGATCAAGCGCGAGGCCGAGATCGTGCCGGGTAGTCGTCCGGCCGTCGACGTCATCGACTGCCCTGACGAGTTGCGTGCCGGATTGACCGCCATCCTCGATGGCGTCGTCCTGGTCGAGACTCTCGATGACGCGATTCGAGTTGTTGCTGACCGCAAGGGAATTCGTGCAGTGACGCGTTCCGGCGATCTGCACGGTTCGGGGTGGATGATCGGTGGCTCGGATCGGCAACCGAGCACGCTCGAGGTGCAGGCGGCGATCGACGCGTCAGCAGCGGAACTGGCGGCAACGGAGAGCCGATCCGAGGAACTCGACGCGGCGCTGTCCGGCGCTCTGGCCGAACAGGCCGCTCGACGCGAGACCGCGGAGCAAACTTTGGCAGCGCTCAACGAGTCGGACGCCGCCATGTCCGCCATCTACGAGCAGTTGGGCAGATTGGGGCAGGCAGCACGAGTCGCCCACGCGGAATCCGAGCGTTTGACCGCCCAGCGAGTGCGTGCCGAGGAGGGCCGCGGGGAGTCGCTGACAAAGCTCGCGGATCTGGAGGAACGTCTGCGCGTCGCCGAAACCGACGGCAGTGCGCCGGGACACGGCGCGGAATCGACCGCTGCCGATCGTGAAATGGCCGCAGCAGCGCTCGCCGAAGTGCGCATCGTCGAAATGGATGCTCGCCTTGCCGTACGAACCGCCGAAGAACGTGCGGAATCCGTTCGCGGAAAGGCTGATTCGCTTCGCCGTGCCGCGGCCGCCGAACGAGAAGCGCGGATCCGCGCCGAACGGGCTCTGCGCGCCAGGGCGCACGCTGCGGAGGTCGCAGCTGCCGTCGCCGAATCGGGACAGCGCGTGGCGGTCGAACTCGAGACCGTCGTCGCCGCGGCTCTTGCCCACCGTGACGAGTTGGCTCGGGCCCGCGCCGAGTGCACGGCCAAGCTGGATCAGGTCCGCGAGACAGTCCGAGCACTGACCGGACAACTCGCTTCGCTCACCGACGCCGTCCATCGCGACGAGGTAGCGAAGGCGCAGGCAGCGCTGCGCATCGAACAACTCGAGGAGTCGATCCTCGATCAGTACGGTATCGGCCTCGACGATCTGATCGCCGAGTACGGGCCCGAGGTCGAACTGCCGCCGACCGCTCTCGAAATCGAGGAGTACGAGCAGGCCAAGGAGCGTGGGGAGCAGGTCACCGCCCCCGCTCCGCTTCCGTACGACCGCGCGACTCAGGAACGGCGCGCCAAGCGGGCCGAGAAGGACCTCGCCACCCTCGGCAAGGTCAATCCGCTGGCGCTCGAAGAATTCGCAGCTCTCGAGGAGCGGTACACCTTCCTCTCCACTCAGCTCGAGGACGTCAAGACCGCACGCAAGGACCTTCTTGCTGTGGTCGCAGACGTCGACGCACGAATACTGCAGGTGTTCACCGAGGCCTATGCCGACGTCGAGCGTGAGTTCGTGGGAGTGTTCGAGAAATTGTTCCCCGGGGGAGAAGGGCGGCTGGTCCTCACCGATCCCTCGGACATGCTCACCACCGGCATCGAAGTCGAGGCGCGTCCGCCCGGTAAGAAGGTCAAGCGGTTGTCGTTGCTGTCGGGCGGCGAGAAGTCGTTGACCGCGGTGGCCATGCTGGTCGCGATCTTCCGGGCACGCCCGTCCCCGTTCTACGTGATGGACGAAGTCGAGGCGGCGTTGGACGACACCAACCTGCGGCGGCTGATCGGACTCTTCGAACAATTGCGGGAGAAGTCGCAGTTGATCGTGATCACTCACCAGAAACCGACGATGGAAATCGCCGATGCGTTGTACGGCGTCAGCATGCGCGGCGACGGCATCACCACCGTGATTTCGCAGCGACTTCGCGGTCAAGACATGGCCTCGGCGTAAGCCCTGCTCACTTTCCGGGTCGGAGCCTGAAACAATGGGCCGGTGACTACCCAGGCTTGGATCATCATCGCGGCTGTAGCGGCCGTACTACTCGTCGTTCTCGTTGCCGGATTCCTGCGCTACCGCAAGGGGCAGGTATCGCTGAAGGCACCCGAGACGAAGCCGGAGCTCGGCGCCCCCGAGAAGGACAAGTCAGGCGGCTACAAGGCCGGTGGCGGGTTCAACTTCAGTCAGGGGTCGACGGCAACGGCGCCACCTCCGGTGGTTCCGACACCTCCGGTCGCCGAGAAGCCGCCCGTCGTCGAAGAACCTGTCGTCGAAAAGCCGATCGTCGAAGAACCTGTTGCGGAGAAGCCGGCCGTTGTCGAGGAGCCGGTTGTCGAAGAACCCGCTGTTGTCGAGGAACCGGTTGTCGAAGAGCCGGTAATCGAAAAGCCGGTCGTAGAAGAACCAGCGGTAGCAGAACCTGTTGTCGAAGAACCTGTCGTTCCCGAACCTGTTGTCGTTCCCGAACCCGTCGAGCCTGCACCGCGCGTGCTGGACGAGATCGACCCGACCGAGGGTCGGCTGGACCGATTGCGCGGGCGCCTTTCCCGCTCGCAGTCAGCAGTCGGCAAGAGCTTGCTGGGTCTGCTCGGTGGCGGCGATCTGGACGAGGATTCGTGGGAAGAAGTCGAGGACACCCTCCTCATCGCAGACCTCGGCTCCGCGACCACGGAAAAGGTCGTCACGAAGCTTCGTGAGCAGATGGCGGCCCGCAGCGTCCGGACCGAGGCTGCCGCCCGCGCCCTTCTGCGCGAGGTGTTGATCGCCGAACTGCGTCCCGAACTGGACCGCTCCATCCGCGCGTTGCCGCATGATGATCACCCGGCTGTTCTGCTCGTCGTCGGCGTCAACGGGACCGGCAAGACAACGACCACCGGCAAGTTGGCTCGCGTGCTCGTCGCCGACGGTCGTCGCGTCGTGCTCGGTGCCGCGGACACGTTCCGCGCGGCCGCCGCCGATCAGCTCCAGACGTGGGCCGAGCGTGTCGGCGCTGAAGTTGTTCGTGGCAAGGAGGGTGGCGATCCCGCTGCGATTGCCTTCGACGCGGTCTCACGGGGCATCGCGGACGGCGTCGACGTGGTCCTGATCGACACCGCCGGCCGTCTGCACACCAAGACCGGTCTGATGGACGAGCTCGGCAAGGTCAAGCGGGTTATCGAGAAGAAGGCCTCGGTCGACGACGTTCTGCTGGTTCTCGATGCGACGGTCGGCCAGAACGGATTGGCGCAGGCTCGAGTGTTCGCGGAGGTCGTGGACATCACCGGCGTCGTACTGACCAAGCTGGACGGAACCGCCAAGGGCGGAATCGTCTTCCAGGTTCAGCATGAACTGGGTGTGCCGGTGAAGTTGGTCGGTCTCGGTGAAGGTGCCGACGACCTGGCGCCCTTCGAGCCGGGTGCGTTCGTCGACGCCCTCCTGGGCTGACGCCCCCGTGCGCCTTTTTGGTAGCGCGAACTACCGAAAAGGCGCACAGGGTTGGTAGAACCCCCTGGCGAAACCTGTTTGCAACAAAGTTGGGCAATTGGTTCACGTCTGCGAAACGCGACAGCGCCATGGACGAAACACCAGCCCAGCACTCTTCTCCTTAACGACGTGCTGCCCGGCACGTGCGACTAGGAGGTAGTAAGTGAGTACCGACGATTTGTTGGCGAACTCCGGTAACGCCGCATGGATGCTGATGGCTGCATCTCTGGTCTTGCTGATGACACCCGGCCTCGCTTTCTTCTACGGCGGGATGTCTCGGTCCAAGTCCGTCCTGAACATGATGATGATGTCCTTCGGGGCCATGGCCGTCATCGGCGTCATCTACGTTCTGTGGGGATGGTCGATGTCCTACGGCACCGAGAACATCGGGGGCATTTTTGCCAACCCGTTCGAGTTCTTCGG
This sequence comes from Rhodococcus sp. MEB032, assembly GCF_030208925.1. Taxonomy (NCBI): domain Bacteria; kingdom Bacillati; phylum Actinomycetota; class Actinomycetes; order Mycobacteriales; family Nocardiaceae; genus Rhodococcus; species Rhodococcus sp. MEB032. The sequence goes on along the minus strand of NZ_JARVSY010000024.1, from coordinate 85,161 downwards.
CCTCAAGAACAGCATCACCGATGCTGACGGCAACTTCATCGCCGGCGCCTGGGGCTACCCCAACGTCATCGACATCGCGTTCCAGGTGACATTCGCGATCATCACCACCGCCCTCATCAGTGGTGCCCTGGCCGAGCGGGTCAAGTTCGGCACCTGGCTCCTGTTCTCGGGTATCTGGGTCACCGTCGTCTACTTCCCGCTCGCACACATGGTGTGGGGCGGCGGACTCCTCTCGGGTTCCGAGGACGGCATCGCGGCAAAGCTCTTCGGCACCACGGTCAACGACGACGGAGTCACCGTCGCCAACGTCGCTCCGATCGACTTCGCCGGTGGCACAGTCGTTCACATCAACGCGGGTATGGCCGGTCTGGTCCTCGCACTCATCGTCGGCAAGCGTCTCGGCTTCGGCAAGACCGCCTTCCGTCCGCACAACCTGCCCTTCGTGATGCTCGGCGCCGCACTCCTCTGGTTCGGTTGGTTCGGCTTCAACGCCGGCTCGGCATTCGCCGCCGACGGTAACGCCGGTCTCGCCTGGGTCAACACGACCACCGCGACGTGCGCCGCAGTCCTGGCCTGGCTCGCTACCGAGCGTATTCGTGACGGCCACGCCACCAGCCTCGGCGCAGCTTCCGGTGCGGTCGCCGGTCTGGTCGCCATCACCCCTGCTGCCGGTGCGCTCAACCCGGTCGGTTCCATCTTCCTCGGCGCAGTAGCCGGCATCCTGTCCGCTCTCGCAGTCGGCCTGAAGTTCCGCTTCGGCTTCGACGACTCGCTCGACGTCGTCGGTGTTCACCTTGTCTCCGGCCTGTGGGGCACGATCGGTATCGGATTCTTCGGCACCGCAACCGGCCTCTTCTACGGCGGCGACTACAAGCAACTGGTGGTTCAGATCGTGATCGCACTCGCAGCACTCGTCTTCACCGGCGTTCTGACAACGATCATCGGCTTCGCACTCAAGCCCCTGGGCTGGCGAATCTCGGCCGAGGACGAGGCACGCGGCATCGATGAGACCGAACACGCAGAGACCGCATACGACCTCGCGTGATCAGCACGTGATTAAAGTGAATTCAGGCACTTCAGAGTTTGGAAAGGGATGAGCACATGAAGCTGATCACAGCAATCGTCAAGCCGTTCACGCTCGAGGACGTCAAGACCGGACTCGAGCAGGCCGGAGTGCTGGGTATGACAGTCAGCGAAGTTCAGGGCTACGGCCGACAGAAGGGCCACACCGAGGTGTACCGAGGTGCGGAGTATTCCGTGGACTTCGTACCCAAGGTCCGGGTCGAGGTCGTCGTCGACGACGCGGCCGTGGACAAGGTGGTCGAGGTGATCGTCGAGGCCGCTCGAACCGGCAAGATCGGTGACGGCAAGGTGTGGGTCTCGCCAGTCGAGTCGGTCATCCGGGTTCGCACCGGGGAACGCGGTGGCGATGCACTCTGACCCGAAAGGGTCCGAGAACTTCGGCCCTGGTTCCGTCGCGAAAGCGACGGGGCCAGGGCCGGTCTCGTCAGGGGGATCCGACGAAGCTGCGGACCTGGCCCGCGCACGCAAGGCCCTACTCACCGGAGGCGTCAAGAACAGGAGGCTCGACGCCCCCGCGCTGCGACATGCACTGGTCGATCTGCACGAATTCTGGTTGACCACCAAGGGGACCGAACTGGGCATCAAACCGGATTGTGGGTTTGCCATCGTCGCCGTGGGTGGTCTCGGCCGACGCGAACTGTTGCCGTATTCCGATCTCGATCTGATTCTGCTGCACGACGACATGGACCCAGCAGTCGTGGCCCAGGTCGCGGACAGCCTGTGGTACCCGCTGTGGGACGCGCACATCAAACTCGACCACAGCGTGCGGACGCTTCCGCAGGCGCTTCAGGTTGCGGCCACCGACATGACGGCGGCACTCGGAATGCTCGAAGCACGCCACATTGCCGGCGACGTGGAGCTGAGCAACCTGTTGATCAGTGGTGTCCGTCGACAGTGGCGCATGGACATCCGCAGCCGATTCGACGAATTGATCACCCAGACCCGTACGAGGTGGGAGCGCAGCGGCGAGATCGCCCATCGCGCCGAACCGGATCTCAAGAGCGGTCGTGGCGGGCTGCGAGACGTCCAACTGCTCAACGCCCTGTCCATCGCGCAATTGACCGACGGGATGCCGGGGCTGGGACCCAACTCGCCCGGCGGGGGTCTGGCACTTGCGCACAGGCGGTTGCTCGACGTGCGCACCGAACTTCACCGCGTTGCCGGTCGCGCCCGCGACCAACTGCGAGCACAGGACGCCGACGAGATCGGTGCGGCGCTACGGATCGGTGATCGCTTCGATCTGGCCCGCCTTCTCAGCGAATCGGCGCGCACCATCAGCTATTCGGTCGACGTCGGTATCCGTACCGCCGGAAACTCCTTGCCCCGGCGTGGTTTGTCGCGGCTGCGTCGCGCGCCGGTGCGACGGCCACTGGACGAGGGCGTCGTCGAGCATGCCGGCGAAGTAGTTCTGGCGCGCGATGCGAGACCGAAGAAGGATCCCGGTCTGGTGATGCGGGTCGCGGCAGCGGCGGCCACCAACGGCATGCCGATCTCCGCGTCGACGCTCAATCGCTTGGCAGACAATGCCCCCGAATTGCGTGAGCCGTGGCCGAAAAATGCAGTCAACGATCTCTTGGTCGTGCTGGGTTCCGGATCGCGTGCGGTTCCGGTGATCGAGGCGATGGACCGGACCGGGCTCTGGGGTCGACTCCTGCCGGAGTGGGGGACCATTCGCGATCTTCCGCCGCGCGACGCCGTCCACACGTGGACGGTGGATCGGCACCTGGTCGAAACCGCCGCGTATGCAAGCGGATTCACCACTCGCGTCGCTCGGCCGGATCTGCTCATGCTCGGTGCGTTGATCCACGACATCGGGAAGGGGCGAGGGGGAGACCACAGCGTCGTCGGTGCCGAATTGGCCACCGCGATCGGAAATCGCTTGGGACTCTGGCCTTCCGACGTCGCGACGTTGACGGCGATGGTGCGCTACCACTTGCTGTTGCCGGAAACCGCCACCCGTCGCGACCTCGACGATCCGGCAACGGTGCAGCGAGTGGTCGACGCACTCGAGGGAGACGGGACCCTTCTCGATCTCCTGCATTCGTTGGCGGAAGCGGATTCGCTGGCCACCGGGCCTGGTGTCTGGGGCGACTGGAAGTCGTCGTTGATCGGCGAGCTGGTGCGTCGTTGTCGTTTGCTGATGGCAGGGGAGGAGCTCCCGCAACCCGATCCACTCGCTCCCGAGCAATTGGCCATCGCCGAGGAGGGCGGGGTTCACGTCTCGCTCGTTCCGGCCGAGAATGCGCACACCTACGTCGTGACCGTCATCGCGCCCGACGCTCCCGGGCTGCTGTCTCGGGCTGCCGGAGTTCTGGCGCTGCAGTCCTTGCGGGTGCATTCCGCATCGCTGGGGTCGCATGCAGGTTCGGCGGTCAACTCGTTTGTCGTGACGCCGAGGTTCGGCACACCCCCGCAGGCGGTGCTGCTCCGGCAGGAATTGATCCGGGCTTCGGCCGGTGAACTGAATTTGCTCGAACTTCTCGACGCGAAGGACGAGGAGGCACGGGCAGAGCAGTGGGACGACCCGATCCAGACCAACAAGGATTCCGCGGTTCCGGTGCTCTATGCGCAGGCGCCACCGCGGGTCATCTGGTTCGACGCGCCCGGTGACGGTCAGGCGATCCTCGAATTGCGTACCGAGGACCGCGTCGGCCTGCTCTGCCGACTGGCCGCAGCACTCGAACACAGTGGAGCCGACATCCGGTGGGCGAAGGTCGCCACCTTGGGTTCCTCGGTGGTCGACGCGTTCTGCCTCGACTTCGGTGAGGCCGATACCCGCGCGGCGCGAGAGCGCGTCGAGGAGGCGGTGCTGGCGGTGGTTCCGGTGCCACAACCCAAGAAGAAAGAGGATTGACGGACCGGTTTCGGCAGTTACGCCCGCATCGGCTGGGATCGGTGCGGGCGTAGCGGCTAGGCTGGTGCCCGAGAATATCCACGGCTAACTCGCACGACCTTCAGGAGCGCACTCGGTGTTCGAATCCCTTTCCGACAGATTGACCGGATCTCTCAAGGATCTGCGTGGCAAGGGTCGTCTGTCCGGCGCCGACATCGACGCTACGGCCCGCGAGATCCGCCTTGCCCTGCTCGAGGCCGACGTAGCGCTTCCCGTAGTGCGCAGCTTCATCGCCAAGATCAAGGAACGCGCCAAGGGCGCCGAGGTCTCGGGTGCACTGAACCCGGCTCAGCAGGTCGTCAAGATCGTCAACGAAGAGCTTGTCGAGGTTCTCGGCGGCGAAACTCGTCGACTGCAGTTCGCCAAGACTCCGCCGACGGTCATCATGTTGGCCGGTCTGCAGGGTTCCGGTAAGACCACGCTGGCCGGAAAGTTGGCCAAGTGGCTCAAGGATCAGGGGCACACGCCCCTCCTCGTCGCCTGTGACCTTCAGCGTCCCGGCGCCGTCACTCAGCTTCAGATCGTCGGTGAGCGTGCGGGCGCGGCAGTCTTCGCGCCGCATCCCGGTACCTCCATCGGCGGCGGCGAGAACGCACTGGGCGTGTCCGCAGCCGACCCCGTCGAGGTCGCCCGCGCCGGCGTCGAAGAAGCACGCAACAAGCATTACGACGTCGTGATCGTCGACACCGCCGGTCGCCTCGGTATCGACTCGGAGCTGATGGCGCAGGCCGCCGGTATCCGTGACGCCGTCAACCCGGACGAGACCATCTTCGTCCTCGACGCCATGATCGGTCAGGACGCGGTCAGCACGGCCGACGCGTTCCGTGAGGGAGTCGGCATCACCGGTGTCGTCCTCACCAAGCTCGACGGCGACGCCCGCGGTGGTGCCGCGCTGAGCGTCCGCGAGGTCACCGGCCAGCCGATCCTCTTCGCGTCCACCGGCGAGAAGCTCGAAGACTTCGACGTCTTCCATCCCGATCGCATGGCCAGCCGGATCCTCGGTATGGGCGATGTCCTGAGCCTCATCGAGCAGGCCGAGCAGGTTTTCGACGCCGATCAGGCCGAAGCGACCGCAGCGAAGATCGGTTCCGGTCAGCTCACCCTCGAAGACTTCCTCGATCAGATGATGGCCGTCCGCAAGATGGGCCCGATCGGCAACCTCCTCGGTATGTTGCCGGGTGCCGGCGGCATGAAGGACGCGCTGGCCAACGTCGACGAGAAGCAACTCGATCGCATTCAGGCCATCATCCGCGGTATGACGCCGGCCGAGCGCGACGATCCGAAGATCATCAACGCCTCACGCCGACTGCGCATCGCGAACGGTTCGGGCGTCAAGGTTTCCGACGTCAACCAGTTGGTGGACCGTTTCTTCGAAGCCCGCAAGATGATGGCTGCCATGGCCGGCCGTATGGGTATGCCCGGCGCGCGTAAGCAGGTTCGCAGCAAGAAGGGCAAGAAGGGCAAGAAGGGCGGCAAGGGCCCGACGCAGCCCAAGATGCGCGGAGGATTCCCCGGCATGGGCGGATTCCCGGGTATGCCCGGCGGAATGCCGGCTGGCATGCCCGACCTGTCGAACATGCCCAAGGGTCTCGATCAGTTGCCGCCCGGACTGGAAGGCATCGATCTCTCCCAGCTCAAGCTGCCCAAGAAGTAGTCGGTGGCTGCGCTTCATCTGCGGGGTATCGGTCTGCCCGATGCCGAGCCGATCGAATTGTGGATCGTCGACGGGCTGATTTCCTTCGAGCCGGTGTCCGGTGCGGAGACGATCGTCGAATCGGGTTGGATCACACCGGGTCTCGTGGATGCGCACTGTCACGTCGGTATCCGCTACGGCGGTGGCGGGGGCGAAACCGTCGACGGCTTGCTGGGGCAGGCGAAGACCGAACGTGACGCGGGCGTGCTGTTGCTCCGCGACGCCGGATCGCCGGTCGACACCAGGTTCATCGACGAGCGCCTCGATCTGCCGCGGATCATTCGCGCAGGCCAGCACATCGCAGCACCGAAGCGGTACATCCCGGGCCTGCCGGTCGACCTGGACGACGAATCTCAGTTGCCGGCCGAGGTGGTGCGTCAGGCACGCGCCGGTGACGGTTGGGTCAAGCTCGTCGGGGACTGGATCGATCGTTCCATCGGTGACCTCGCCCCGTTGTGGAGCGACGAGATTCTGGTCGAGGCCATCGCTGCCGCCCATGCCGAAGGCGCAAGGGTCACCGCTCACGTCTTTGCCGAGGATGCTCTGCCCGGCCTGATCAACGCCGGCATCGACTGCATCGAGCACGGCACCGGATTGACGGACGCGACCATCGAGTTGATGGTCGCTCACGGCACGGCCTTGGTTCCGACGCTGATCAACATCGCAACTTTCCCCGAGATCGCGGACTCTGCCACGCGGTATCCGATCTACGCGGCGCACATGCGGGATCTGCACGCTCGTCGACATCGGACGATCGGTGCCGCTCACGAGGCCGGGATTCCGATCTATGCCGGAACGGATGCCGGCGGATCGATCAGGCACGGGCGGATCGCCGACGAGATCGCCGAACTCGAAGTTGCCGGTTTGACGGCGCATCAGGCGCTGGGCGCAGCCTGCTGGGACGCGCGGAGTTGGCTGGGTGCGCAGGGGATCGAAGAAGGAGCGCCCGCCGACCTGGTGGTTTATTCCGAAGATCCGCGCGGAAACCCCGATGTGCTCGCGAAGCCGATGCGTGTGATCCTCCGCGGAACCCCCGTGAGTGGTTAGGGAGTCCCCGCACTCTCGAAGCGCGCACAGGGTGGTTTCCGAACGAGCCCACCCATCTGGCACAATGGACCATTGTTCGTCGCAACCGGTTACGTACCGCTGCGACGGTCACAGGATAGAGGCAAAACCGGGCTCACAAATCGTGTGGGTCGCTGAATTGCACGTGACATGCGCAGCACTGTTGTGCGCGCTGAAGGAGAACTGCAGCTGTGGCTGTCAAAATCAAGCTCACCCGCCTCGGCAAGATCCGCAACGCTCAGTACCGCGTTGTCATCGCCGACTCGCGCACCCGTCGTGACGGCCGTGCGATCGAGACCATCGGCAAGTACCACCCCAAGGAAGAGCCCTCGCTGATCGACATCGATTCCGAGCGCGCTCAGTACTGGCTGTCCGTGGGCGCACAGCCCACCGAGCCCGTCGAGGCACTCCTCAAGATCACCGGTGACTGGCAGAAGTTCAAGGGCCTGCCGGGCACCGAAGGCACCCTGCGCGTCAAGGAAGCCAAGCCCACCAAGCTCGAGCTCTTCCAGGCTGCGCTCGCGCAGGCCGAGAACGAGCCGGTTGCAGAAGCAATCACCCCCAAGAAGAAGAAGGCTGCAAAGGCTGACGAGGCCAAGGCAGAAGACACCGCGGCTGACGCCGAGGCTCCCGCTGCAGACGCCGAGGCTGCTGACAAGTGAGTGCCGTCGTCGCTGATGCGGTAGAGCATCTCGTGCGTGGCATCGTCGCCAATCCCGACGATGTGCGCGTCGAGCTGATCACCGGACGTCGGGGACGGACCGTCGAGGTGCACGTGCACCCAGACGATCTCGGCAAGGTCATCGGTCGGGGTGGTCGCACTGCGACCGCTCTGCGGACCTTGGTCTCCGGCATCGGTGGCCGCGGTATCCGTGTTGATGTCGTCGACACCGATCAGTAGACGGCAGTAAACAGGTGGAACTCGTAGTCGGTCGTGTCGCGAAGTCGCATGGCATCAAAGGTGAATTGGTAGTCGAGGTTCGTACAGACGAGCCCGAGGATCGTTTTGCCGTAGGTTCCGTGCTGCGTGGGCGCAAGCCGCGCGAGTCCACACTGAAGTCGTACACAGTGGAAGCCGCCCGGGATCATTCCGGGCGGCTTCTGCTGCGCCTCGAAGGCGTCAGTGACCGTGGCGACGCAGATGCGTTGCGCGGCACACTGTTTGTCATCGACAGTTCCGAACTCGAGCCTTCGGATGATCCGGACGAGTTCTACGATCACGAACTCGAAGGACTGAAGGTCGTCCTCACGGACGGTGCCGAGGTCGGTTCGGTCATCGAGGTATTGCATTCCGCCGCAGGCGAATTGCTCTCTATTCGCCGCGCCGGTGAGACGTCCGGTGAATTGCTGATCCCGTTTGTCGCAGCCATCGTCACCTCGGTGTCGATCGCCGACGGTGTCGTGGTGATCGAGCCTCCCGAGGGACTGCTCGACCCGGACTTCGGCGACAAGTCGAACAGCGACAATTCGAACTCAGACAACGACTGATCGTTTGTTATGCGTCTCGACGTCGTCACCATCTTTCCCGAGTATCTCGAACCGCTTCGTGCTGCCTTGCTGGGCAAGGCAATCGAACGTGGCTTGATCTCGGTCGACGTCCACGATCTTCGGTCGTGGACCCATGACGTGCACAAAGCCGTCGACGATTCCCCGTATGGCGGCGGACCCGGCATGGTCATGAAACCCACCGTATGGGGCCCGGCACTGGACGACGTGATCGGGCGCTCCGATTCTTCCGGCCCCGATGATGCCGAGACCATTCTGGTGGTGCCCACTCCCGCCGGCGTTCCGTTCACCCAGGAGACCGCGCACCGCTGGTCCAACGCCAAGCACCTCGTCTTCGCCTGCGGCCGATACGAAGGTATCGATCAACGGGTTTTCGACGACGCCGCCAAGCGGGTCAGAGTCGAAGAAGTCAGCATCGGCGATTACGTCCTGATCGGCGGCGAAGCAGCCGTGCTGGTGATGGTCGAGGCTGTCGTGCGACTGATGCCCGGCGTTCTCGGCAATCAGCTTTCACACCAAGAGGATTCGTTTTCCGACGGCCTTCTCGAAGGGCCTAGCTACACTCGCCCGGCTGTGTGGCGCGACCTCGAAGTTCCGCCGGTGCTTCTCTCCGGTGATCACGCGAAGATCAAAGCGTGGCGCCATGAGCAGTCGCTGCAGCGCACGGCCGAGCGTCGACCGGATCTTCTTCCTTAGGTATTTCGCTTCAACCAGGTGATGCTTGCGCCGTCGTCGAGCGATTCGGTTGCAGTCGGTGTGAACGGTGTCGGCTCGAAGTTACCTCTGATCATCGGTATGCCTGCGCCGGCGACTACCGGATACCTCTTGATGATCAACTCGTCGATCTCCGGTAGTAGTTCGCCGGCGAGAGTTCCGCCGCCACACAGCCAGATATCTTGTCCTTCTTCCTCTTTCAGAGATCTGACTACCCCAAGCGGATCGGCGCGAACGATGGTGACGGGGGGATCCTCGGCGTCAGGGATGGTTGTGGAGACGACGAACTGACGCAGGTGCGCGAAGGGGCTTTTCACTCCGGCGGCCAGCCCGGGCTCGTAGGAGCCGCGGCCCATGACGACCGTGTCGAAGGTCCTGTTGGGCGCGTCCTCGATTCCGAGAGCGGGCCGCACATGCGTTGGCACGGTTTCAGGATATCGATCGCATATCCAGGCCGTGATCTGTTCGGAGACCGGGAGGAAATCGAATTCGCCACCAGGCCCCGCGATGTATCCGTCGAGGGAAGCTCCCACGTAGTACACAAGCTTTCGCATATAACGCTCCGTTCGTAGTACTATGTTTGTAGTGGTTTAACTTAGGGTCGTGTCAGGAGTGATGTCAAGTGCGAAAGAACCCGGAACGCCGGCTTGCCCTGATCGACGCGGCAATCGAGGTGTTGGCTCGAGAGGGTGCTCGAGGCTTGACGTTTCGAGCCGTCGACGCCCAGGCGGCAGTGCCGAACGGGACAGCGTCGAACTACTTCTCCAATCGCGACGACCTGCTCACTCAAGCGGGTGGCCGGATCTACGAGCGACTGATTCCGGAGGACCTCGAAGGGATGATCGATCCCGTCAACGGCACCGATCGTGAGCGCCTGGTGACGCTCATGCTCGACGTGGTCGAGCGCGTCACCTCGTTCGGAACGGGTTTCCTCGCGCTCATGGAGTTGCGACTGGAGGCGACGCGTCGACCGGACCTGCGAGCGGTGCTGACCGTCCGCATCCGAGAAGACTTCGATCTGAACGTAGCCAATCATCTGGCGTCGGGCGTGCCGGGTGATGCGATGACCGTTCGCCTGCTCTATTTGTCGCTGAACTGGCTCGCACTGGATCGACTCACATTGCCGGACCTGTTCGGAGAGGAAGATATTCGGACGATCGTCGAGGCGGCGGTGGATCGAGCGTTACCCCGCGAATCGTAGAAGGTCAGTGTCGTTCGGCAGGCTTGCGGCGGAACGAGAAGTATCGATGACCGAAGAAGCTCACACCGGCGACGATCAGCATGACAACCGCCTGGGCGGGAAGCGGCGGGGCATGCAGAATCGACACCGCGATTGTTCCGAGTATCAGATTCAGCACCAGGCCACCGGAATTGACGACGATGAACGCTCCCAGGTCGCGTGCCACATGTCCGCGGACGCGGAAAACGAGAGTCCGATGCAGAACGAAAGCGATGAGGACGCTGATGGAGTACGCGCCGATCACAGCCACTTGATACAGATCCTTGTTGTCGAGGATCAGTGTCCAGATCACGAAGAGCACGTATCCGATCGCCGTATTAGCCACTCCGACAATGGCAAATGCGATGGGTTGATGCTTGACCACCCGAAGCAGTGGGCCGGGGTTCTCGGGTGATGCGATGTCTTCGGTCATGAAGACTCGGTTTTCACGGTGTTGATCCCGTCCTTGCGTCGGGTCCGCAGATACATCCACTCGAGCACGCCGAGTCCGAGGACTCCGGCGACCATCGAAGCGCCGCCGACCTTCCATCCCGGGGGACGCCACGTCAGGACAAGCTCTGCGTCCTTCGTCCCGGCGGGAATGTCCACGGTGACAAAGGACTTCGCGACGACGTCGATCGGGACAGGCTGACCGTCGATGCTTGCCCGATATCCGGGCCAGCCGAGCCGTGCGAACACAACCTTGCCGCCGGTCTCCGAACTGACACGAAGGGTGCTCGACATGTTCGATTCCGCGATCGACGTAGCCTCGACGCCGTGGGCGTCGGCGATGCGTCCGTTGCGTGTCGAGACGGGGCCGTCGACGCGTTCGAGTACCGAGATGTAGTTCTCGTGTCCGGGGTAGTCGACCCATTTCCATCCGTCGGGAGCCGGGTTCTTGCGTGCATCGGGGTAGAGAGCGTTCTGAAGTACGACGCGGTCCACGTTCATCAGGTCGACGATGGTGCGGCCGGTGGTGGGTTCGACGGTGAATGCGCGCCGAAAGGCGTCGGGGCAGACGCTCATGTCCCAACGCATGCAGAGCAGATCACCGAAGTAGAAGTGCCCGTTGGGAGTGTAGCCGCTGGTATAGGTCAGTTCGAGGTCTTTGGGGTAGTTGCCGAAAGCCAGGGAACCGTACGCTCCGTCGAGGGTTTTGTCCCCGGGGGCGATGAGTGCACGGTCGCCCAGTTGCAGTGTCGTGCCTTCGAAGTCGGGGAAGGCCTCTTTCATCTCCGAGCGGGATTCGGGCAGGTTCCAGCTCATCGGGGTTGGTTGCGCGGCCCGAACCTGGGCGTAGGCGATGGGGGAGACCGCGACGATCGCTACGAGGCATGCGAAAGCAGTGCCTTTGGTACGGCCGAGCCAGACCATCGCGGCGCCGAGTGCGGCAACGAGCAGGGCCGAGATCACATGCCATTTCGCGAGCCCGGGAGCTGCCGAGGCTGACCGAATCAGAAGCAGGCCCACGAGGATTCCCGCTGCAACGCAGCGCCCGCGCAACTTGTCGGTCGTGGCGTAACGCCCGAGCAGGATGCACACCAGAAGCAGGAGTCCGATGGCCACCATCGGAAGTACGCGCGCGGGCCACCGCAGTGGGCCGATCGTGCTCGGCCCGGCAGTCCACATGAGGACGGCGACCGTGAAGATCCCGACGGCGGTCAATTCGCGTGCCGCGGCGCGCGCCTTGCCCCAGTCGATGAATGCCAGGGCGGGTATGAGGAACCAGGCGATGTAGACCATGGGCATGGTCTGGATGTATCCCCACCACGAGGTGAACGCGGGCATCGTGCTCGGCAGGCTCGCGTTCAGCGATTCCGACCACGGGACGGCGAGGAATGCGTCGTTCTTGACTTCGGATGCACCGCGCCAGGTGACGTCCGCGGTGAGCAGGCTCGGCAGATACGTCGCGAGACCGGCCAGAGCGGCACACGCGGACACCGCCAGAAGCCGCAGTGACGGCAGCCAACGCCGCTGATAGACAACTTCGCCGATTGCGACCGCGCCGATCATCAAGCCGGATTCGACTGCGGGGAAAACATATTGGACCGACATCGCGAGATACAAGAACACGAAGGTCGGGATCGGACCGCTCTTACCTCGGGCGTAGCGGATTGCCGACGCCCACGCCTGAACCATCCAGGCAGTGCCGGTGAAGGCAGTCATCCAACTGGCCGAGTCGAAGAACAGCAGGAAACCGGTGAACGGAATCGAGACGCCGGCGACGGCAGCCCACGTGGGCTTCGAGCCGTACTCGAGGCAGATCCGATAGACGCCGAGTGCAAGGATGATCGCGAAGATCAACTTCACGATCGTCGCGTACAACGCCAGGTTGTCGAAGGACGGTGCGATCAGGTCGATCAGGAGTTGCGGTGGATTGAGAAGGCCTGCTTCCTCGATCGCGTAGTTGCCCGCCATCCAGTTCTCGGGGACGAGCACCGGGAGGTGTCCTTCTCGCAGACTGCGGCCGAGCATGACCCACAGCGGCGCGTATTGGGACTCGGTGTCGTCGGTGTAGAAGTGACGAGCATTCGCGAGCACCACGGCCAGATAACCGGCGATGACACCGATCGCCGTGACGGCGCCCCACTTGTACACGTCTGCCCGGGCGAGAGTGCGAGTTTCCACCACGAGTTCCAGACCTTAACAGGGCAGGTGGGGCGTACGGAGACGCGAGCGCGTCACGCGCCGCCGGCATCCGAAGTCAAGACATCTCTGCGTGTTAAAGTTCGCGACGGTGTGGGCCCGATCGTGCCTGTCTCTCGGCGCCAGTCGAGCCCCCTGAAGGGAGTGGAAGCGAGTGCACTCGATTTCCGTCGTAGTGCCCGTTTATCAGGGCGAAAAGACGATCACGGCGCTCGTCGAGGAGTTGGACGGCCTGGGCACACCGAGTGCGACGCCCGGTGGTGCGCAGTTCTCCGTCGACGAGATCGTGCTGGTTCACGACAACGGCCCGGATCGCTCCGACGTCGTGTTACTCGAATTGGAGCGCCGTTTCGAGCAGGTGCGTGTCGTGTGGCTCAGCCGCAACTACGGCCAGGACGCGGCGACCATCGCCGGCATGGCCGCTGCAACTGGACAGTGGATCGTGACGATGGACGAGGACGGCCAGCACGACCCGGTGCACATCGGGGCTTTCCTCGACACCGCGCTGACGGAGCGATCCGATCTCGTGTATTCCAAACCCACGAACACACGCCCGCACGGATTCTTGCGGAACCTGACCTCGCGCGGCGCAAAGATCGTCTTGGCGACGGTATTCGCGTTCCCTGATTCGACGAGATTCGAAAGTTATCGCCTGATCCGCGGTGACATCGGCCGACAGTTGGCCGGCGTCGCGGCCAACGGCGTGTATCTGGACGTTGCGCTGACGTGGGTTGTCGGTAACACGGCCACGGCGCCGGTGACACTTCGAGCCGAAGGCCGCGAAGAATCCGGGTACAACTACCGCCGTTTGTTCTCGTTGTTCTGGAAGATGGTGTTGTGTAGCGGAACACGCGGTCTGCGGCTGGTCAGCCTGCTCGGAGTCACCCTGGCGTCGGCCGGCGTGATCATGGCCGCGGTGATCTTCATCGGGGCCATGACCGGCGACAACAATGATCCCGAAGGATGGGCGTCGATCATCATGGCGCTGCTGGTCTGTTCGGGTGCGATCCTGTTCTCGCTCGGGCTCATTGCCGAATATCTCGGTGTGGCACTGCACGTCCTTGTCGGAAAGCCGCTGTATCTGACTGTCGACTCCCCGCGGCCCGGAACCTCGATCGATCGGCGTAGTCTTGAGCACTGATCGCATCATCTTCTCCCGCCCCTATCGGGCATCGAACGAATTGTCGAATCTGGCAACGGTTCTGGAGTCCGACCACATTCACGGTGACGGACGTTTCACCAAGTCCGCGACTGCAGCGCTCAAGGCGATCACCGGATCCACGCATGCTCTGCTGACCACCTCGTGCACGCATGCACTCGAATTGGGTGCGCTGCTGCTCGAATTGGGCCCGGGCGACGAGGTAATAGTTCCGAGCTTCGCGTTCAGTTCGGCGGCGACCGCCGTCGCGTTGCGCGGGGCCACTGTTGTTTTCGTCGACATCGATCCGAGTACCGGCAACATCGACCCGGCGTGCGTCGCGGCGGCGATCACCGAACGCACCAAAGCTGTACTGGTCATGCATTACGGCGGAGTCGCCGCGGACATGGAACCTCTCCTCGACCTCGCGGAACTCCACGGCGTTGCGTTGATCGAAGACAACGCTCACGGACTCGGCGGAAAGTGGCGCGGGCGCTCGCTCGGCACCATCGGAACTATCGGAACGCAGAGTTTTCACGACACAAAGAACGTTCACTGCGGTGAGGGCGGCGCGCTGTTGCTCTCCGACGATCAGTTGATGACTCGCGCCGAAATCATCCGTGAGAAGGGGACCGACCGTGCGCGTTTCCTGCGCGGGCAGGTCGACAAGTATTCGTGGCAGGACATCGGGTCGAGTTATCTGCCCAGTGAACTCAATGCCGCCGTCCTCGACGCACAACTCTCCGAGTTCGACGCGATTCAGGCGGCCAGGCATCGCGTCTGGGATGCCTACAGCGTGAGTCTGGGCGAGTGGGCGGCCGCGAACGGTGTCGTGCCCATGGCGGTGCCCGATGATCGCGAGCACACTGCGCACCTGTTCTATCTCAAGATGCCGACCGAAGAGAGCCGTGACGGCTTGATTCGGCACCTTGCCGGTGACGGAATCGTGGCGCCGTTCCACTACGTTCCGCTCGATACGAGTGCGGCCGGTGTGCGCTACGGACGAACACCGCAGCCGTGCGTGCGTAGTGCCGAGTTCTCCGCGTCGATCCTTCGACTGCCGCTGTGGCCCATGCTCACGTTCGAACAACAGGACCGTGTCATCGGTTCGGTGCTCGAGTACAAGCAGGCTTGAGGACGAACACGACCGCGTGGATCGAATCAGGGCCCGGAAGCTTCGGGCATCGCCGAATCCGCGGTCGTGGATGCCGCTGCCCAGTCGTCGATGCTTCCGCTCGGGAAGAGAATCTGCGTGACGCCGGTGACCGTGTCGCGTGCGTGCAGTGCACTTTCGTCGTCGACGGCATCGGTGAACGAGGTGTCGGGATAGAAGCTGTCCTCATCCGTGTACTGGACGTCTTCTCGCGAACCGATCGCGATGATGTATCGGTTGTCGTCACCGACGATGCCGGTGGACAGATGGATCCACTTGTCCTCGACACAGCACATCCAGCCCTGTTTGACTCCTATGACGGGCTCGCCGAACAAGGCCTCGGGCAGGCCGAATCTCTGGTCGTAACCGTCGGTTCCTTCGGGAGTGGATTGCCGCAGGTACTCGACGAACTGCTCGACCCGTTCAGGTCCGAGTTGATCGGAGTCGTCGAGGACACCGCTGTAGAAGGTGACCAGGTCACGTGTCGTGGTCTCGGTGTTCCACCACATTCCGTCCCAGGGCGGCGTCGTCGCGGTCAGTGCGTAACGCTCGGCGACGCGGGTGATCACCTCTTGGCCGCCGACCTCGTCCCACAGGAGGTTGGCTGCGGTGTCGTCGGAGGATTCGAGCATCGCCGCCATGAGGGTGCGATCGTCGTCCGTGATGGGTCGCTCACCGCGCGCATCCTGATGAAGTAGATCCTCGGCGATGAAAAGTTTTGCCACCGAGGCTGTTTCGATCTGCTGGTCACCGGCGACGTCGAGGTACTTGTCCGAGGAGCGGTCGAGGATGGCGATGGAGACGTCCGCACCACGCCCGAGCGCAGCCACCTGAGCCTGTCCCAGACGGCCGTCGAGGGTCTCGGCTACCGGAACATTGGTGTCGGGAAAGGCGGGGGTCTGCATCGGATCATCCGGGTTCTGTCCACCGCTGCACGAAGCCGCAAAAGTAACTGCGGCCACCATTGCGGCAATCCGGACGTACCGCGTACTCATTTGTTTCCCCCGGTAGCCCTGACACGGCACTGTTGCCGATCTTCTTGTCTCAGGATAGCGGTAGGGTCGGATCTCGTGATTCTCAAGACCGTGAACCAGCGCATTGCCGAGGAACTCGACGTCCGCGAAGGCCAGGTTGCAGCAGCAGTCGACCTTCTCGACGGCGGAGCCACGGTGCCCTTCATCGCCCGGTACCGCAAGGAAGTCACCGGCACGCTCGACGACGCCCAGCTGCGACTCCTGGACGAGCGGCTGCGGTATCTCCGCGAGCTCGACGACCGTCGTGACGCCGTGCTCACGGAGATCGACTCTCAGGGCAAACTCGACGATCAACTGCGCGGTCAGATCATGCTGGCCGAGACGAAAGCGCGGCTGGAGGACATCTACCTCCCCTTCAAGCCGAAGCGGCGCACCAAGGCGCAGATCGCCCGCGAGGCCGGCCACGAGCCCGTCGCCGATGCTCTCATCGGAGATCCCACCACCGATCCCGCGAAGTATTCGGACGAGCAGCTCGACGGTGCCCGGTCGATCCTCGTCGAGCGCTTCGCCGAGGACGCCGATCTGGTCGGTGAATTGCGTGAGCTGATGTGGAATCGCGGCCAGGTCGTCTCCTCGGTCCGCAAGGGCAAGGAAACCGATGGCTCGAAGTTTGCTGACTACTTCGAGTTCTCGGAACCGTTCTCCAAATTGCCCTCGCACCGCATCCTCGCCGTCCTGCGCGGCGAGAAGGAAGAAGTGCTGTCGCTCAACATGGCGGCAGACACCGAAGAACTCGCGCCGGGGGAGCGCACGGTCTACGAAGGCCGCATCGCGTCGCGGTTCGAGATCGCCGACCGTGGTCGGGCCGCCGACGGGTGGCTTCTCGACACCGTCAAGTGGGCGTGGAAGACGAAGTTCGCCGTCACGCTCGGTATCGACACTCGGATGCGTCTGCGGCAGTCGGCCGAAAAGGACGCCGTCGACGTCTTCGCCACCAACCTCAAGGATCTACTCCTCGCAGCTCCCGCCGGCGCCCGACCCACCATGGGACTCGACCCCGGATTCCGCACCGGAACGAAGGTTGCCGTCGTCGATGGAACCGGCAAAGTTGTTGCCTACGAGACGATTTACCCGCACCAGCCGCAGAACAAGTGGGACGCGGCTCTCGCGACGCTTGCCCGACTGGTCGCCGAACACGGCGTCGAACTGATCGCCATCGGCAACGGCACGGCCTCACGCGAGACCGACACGCTCGCTACCGAACTGATCAAGAAGACCGGCGCGCCCAACCTGACCAAGATCGTCGTCTCCGAGGCAGGCGCATCGGTGTACTCGGCTTCGGCCTACGCGTCGCAGGAACTTCCCGACCTCGACGTCTCGATTCGCGGTGCGGTGTCCATTGCGCGTCGCCTGCAGGATCCGTTGGCGGAGTTGGTCAAGATCGATCCCAAGTCCATCGGCGTCGGTCAGTACCAGCACGACATCACCGAATCGCTGCTCTCGCGTTCCCTCGACGCCGTCGTCGAGGATGCCGTCAACTCGGTCGGCGTCGACGTCAACACCGCGTCCGTGCCGCTGCTTGCTCGGGTGTCCGGAATTGCAGGATCCCTTGCAGAGAGCATCGTCGCGCATCGGGACCAGAACGGTCCGTTCAAATCCCGCAAGGGTCTCAAGGATGTCTCCCGCCTGGGACCCAAGGCATTCGAGCAGTGCGCAGGCTTCCTGCGGATCACCGACGGCGACGACCCTCTCGACGCGTCGAGCGTCCACCCGGAGGCATATCCGGTGGTTCGCAAGATCGTCGCGAGTGCAGGCGGGGACGTGCGCACCGTGATCGGAAACTCGCAGGCACTTCGATCGGTCAAGGCGTCCGACTACGTCGACGAGCGATTTGGTCTACCGACCGTCACCGACATCATCTCCGAGTTGGAGAAGCCGGGACGAGATCCACGACCCGAATTCAAGACCGCAACCTTTGCCGCAGGTATCGAGAAGGTCGCGCATCTCAAGCCCGGCATGACCCTCGAAGGCGTGGTCACCAACGTCGCAGCCTTCGGTGCCTTCGTCGACATCGGAGTTCATCAGGACGGTCTGGTTCACGTCTCGGCGATGTCACACAACTTCGTCAAGGACCCACGCGAGGTCGTCAAGTCAGGTGACGTCGTCAAGGTGAAGGTCCTCGAAGTGGACGAGGCACGCCAACGCATCGGGCTGACGCTTCGTCTCGACGACGAGGTGGGAGCGCCCCGCAAGTCCGAAGGCCAGCGAGGTGGGCAACCCCAGCGTCAGGGCCAGCCGCAGGGCCAGCGTCAGGGGCAGGGTCAGCAACGAGGAAATGGCGGACGCCAGGGCGGACGCGAGCAGCGACCGGACAACCGCGCGCCTGCTGCCGGGTCGATGGCCGACGCTCTGCGCAAGGCGGGCTTCGGCAAGTAAATCCGTCCGCCGGGTTTTCGAAGTCCGTATCGTCACAATCGAGTCGGTTGGCGGTATGAATCCGATCAGGGTCGGATCATGAATTCGGTGAAGGGAGGACAGTGATGCGGGAGTGGCTCGAGCGCGAGATCATCGCCCATGGCCGATTGCCGTTGCTGTTCTTCCTGCTCGGGTTCCTGTCCGCCTTCCTTTTCATCCGCCTCAGCGTCCGGATGATTCGCGCGCAAGTGAAATGGTGGCCGGGCAACATCGCGCCCGGAGGCCAGCATGTGCATCACGTCGTGTTCGGTGTGATCGCCATGATGATCTCCGGTGGTGCGTTGATCGCGGTCTACGTCGATGGTTCGCAGACCACCGGTGCCGTCCTGGCGGCGATCTTCGGTATGGGTGCGGCGTTGGTGCTCGACGAGTTCGCACTGATCTTCTATCTGAAGGACGTGTACTGGTCCGAACAAGGTCGGACCTCGGTGGATGCGGTCTTCGTCGCGATCGCCGTGACCGGCCTGGTGCTGCTGGGTTTCCGCCCGCTCGAACTTCTCGACGTCGCCGGATTCCGTGAAGAACGCGATCCGTGGATCAAGTTGGTCTTCGTTTTCGTCGCGTTGATCAACTTCGCCTTGGCAGCCATCGTGATTCTCAAGGGGAAGATCTGGACGGGGCTCGTCGGTCTGTTCGTTTTCCCGTTGCTGGTAATCGGAGCGGTCCGCCTGAGCCGGCCGGGTGCGCCGTGGGCTCGCTGGCGGTACACGCGCAAGCCTAAACGGATGAACCGCGCGCTCGAGCGTGAGCGGAAGTGGCGGCGACCGGTCATCAGGGCCAAGATCTACGTCCAGGATCTGATAGCCGGATCGCCGAGCGTCGAACATGCGATGACCGCGGCCGAGCAGGAACTGGACCACACCATCCACGCAGCTCCGCCGCCACCGATTTCCCCGCTGGTATCCGCGTCTGGCACAATGGACGGGTTGCCTGGACCAGGCAGCAGCACTTGATCTGGGCACGAACCAGACGAGCGCCGTTTCGGGAGACCGAAACGCGTGCCGCTCGGTTCCTCTGCTCCTGCGAAATACAAGGATGACATATGAACACCCTGGACTTCCTGGACAAAAAGTCGCTCCGCGACGACATCCCCGAGTTCCGTCCCGGCGACACGCTCAACGTGAACGTCAAGGTTATCGAAGGCTCCAAGGAGCGCGTGCAGGTCTTCAAGGGCGTCGTTATTCGTCGCCAGGGCGGCGGCGTTCGCGAGACCTTCACCGTCCGTAAGGTCTCCTTCGGCGTCGGCGTCGAGCGCACCTTCCCGGTTCACAGCCCCACGCTGGCCTCCATCGAGGTTCTGACCCGCGGTGACGTCCGTCGCGCCAAGCTGTACTACCTCCGTGAGCTTCGTGGCAAGAAGGCGAAGATCAAGGAAAAGCGCTGATCTTTCCGATGAGCCCGGCACCGCGTACGCGCGGTGTCGGGCTAATCTGGTTTCTGTGGCAGATTCTTCGAAGGAGCAGGCATTGTCGTCCGGACCCGAGAATCACGAGGGATCAAGCGGTTCCGCGGAACCGACCTCACATCGGCCGCAGAAGAAACAGCGATCGTTTCTGCGAGAACTCCCTGTTCTGATCGGCGTAGCGCTGGTACTCAGCATCGTCCTTCAGGCATTTGTCTTCAGAGTTTTTCTCATCCCATCCGAGTCGATGGAACCGACACTGCACGGCTGTGCGGGATGTACCGGTGACCGCATCGTGGTGGAGAAGATCGGATACCGCTTCGGCGATCCGGAACCCGGCGACGTCGTCGTCTTCAAGGGACCCGATTCGTGGAACACGAAATATGTGTCCAATCGGTCCGACAACGTTGTCGTCCGCGGCATTCAAGAGGTCGGTTCGTGGGTCGGCCTCGTTCCGCCGGACGAGAACGACTTGGTCAAGCGAGTGATCGCTACCGGCGGCCAGACCGTCGAATGCTGTGACGATCAGGGCCGAGTCCTGGTCGACGGCAAGCCGCTCGACGAGCCGTACATCAAGATGGATTTCCCGTTCACCCCGGGAACACAGACGTGTGACACCGAACTGAAGTCGGGCCGCTGCTTCGGGCCGATCACCGTTCCCGAGGGCCACGTGTGGGTCATGGGTGACAACCGCAGCAATTCCGCCGACTCGCGCTACCACGTCGACGACGAGTTCCAGGGAACCGTCCCGATCGACAACATCATCGGTCAAGCGCGATTCATCGTCCTTCCCCCGTCGCGAATGGGCGGCATCGATGCGCCTGATATTCAGGGCAACTGAGTTGTCGGACCGCACACATGGATTCGCGTAGTTCCGAGTAGGCAGAGACAGTGAGTAGTTGGCCCCCTCGCGTTGTCATTCGCAGATCGGCAGGTCTGCGGACGATGGAGTCTGCGTTGGCGCGAACCGGACTCGGTCCGGTGGCCGGCGTCGACGAAGCCGGGCGCGGAGCGTGCGCTGGTCCACTTGTCATTGCAGCGTGTGTCCTGGCGCCGAAACCGCAAGCAGCCCTCGCGCGGCTCGACGATTCGAAGAAGCTGACCGAACGTGCGCGCGAGGAGCTTTTCCCGGCGATCAAGCGCTTGGCTTTGGCGTGGAGTGTCATCTCTGTTCCCGCTGCGGAAGTCGATCAGATCGGCATCCACGTCGCCAACATCGAGGGGATGCGGCGAGCAGTTGCGGGCCTCGACCTCGAACCGGGCTACGTTCTCACCGACGGATTCCGGGTTCCGGGTCTGACGGCTCCGTCGCTACCCGTCATCGGCGGTGACGGCGCCGCTGCATGTATCGCTGCGGCAAGCGTTCTCGCGAAGGTGACCCGAGATCGTGTGATGACCGAGATGGACGACACTCATCCGGGATACGGCTTCGCGATTCACAAGGGATACAGCACGCCACTGCACATGGACGCTCTCGACGCGCTGGGGCCGTGCCCCGAGCACCGCATGACCTATGCCAACGTGGTGGCTGCGGGAGTCCGGTTGGAACAACGCGCGGGCCGTACGGGATGATGGACGTTCAGACGAACTGGGAGGACTGGCTAAACCGATGAGTGCCGAGGATCTCGAGAAGTACGAAACCGAGATGGAGCTGTCGCTCTACCGTGAATACCGGGACATCGTCGGACAGTTCTCCTACGTCGTGGAGACCGAACGACGTTTCTACCTGGCCAACACGGTCGAGTTGCTGCCCCACAATTCAGACGGGGAGATCTACTTCGAGCTGCGGATGTCCGACGCCTGGGTGTGGGACATGTACCGCCCGGCGCGATTCGTGAAATACGTACGCGTCGTGACCTTCAAGGACGTCAACATCGAAGAGCTGGACAAGCCGGATCTGCGCCTTCCTGACTGATCTGCGCTTGCCAAACTGATCTCGACAACGAAGTGCCCCGCCGATATCGGCGGGGCACTTCGTATTTCGCGGAGTTGTGCGGGGTCAGTTGCCCTTGACGTTCACAATCTGACGCAGCGTGTGTCGAATCTCGACCAAGTCCTTCGCGTCGTCCATCACGACGTCGATGTCCTTGTACGCACCCGGGATCTCGTCGAGGAACGCCGCGGAACGCTTGTATTCGATGCCGACCATTGCCTTGTCGAGATCTTCGATGGTGAAGGTCTTGCGTGCCTGGTTACGTCCGTACACCCGACCCGCGCCGTGGGGGCTGGACTTGAACGACGGCACGTTTCCCTTCCCGACGACGACGTAACTCGCCGTCCCCATCGAACCGGGGATGAGCCCGGGCGTGCCCTCGTCTGCCTTGATCGCACCCTTACGGCTCAGCCACACACCCCTGCCCATGTGGAACTCCTTCTGGGTGAAGTTGTGGTGGCAGTTGATCCGCTCGACTTCGTCGATGATCGCGGGCTTGCCGTCTCCCATGAAATGCGCGAAGTCCTTCACGACGCGGTCCATCATCTCTTCGCGGTTGAGCAAAGCGAAGTGCTGAGCCCAGTTGAGATCGGTGATGTACGAGTCGAATTCGGGTGTCTTCTCGACCAGGTAGGCAAGATCCGGATCGGGAAGGTTGATGTACCACCGCTCGCACAAGTCCTTGGCGATCTTGATGTGATGCTGCGCGAGCTTGTTTCCGATACCGCGGCTTCCCGAGTGCAGGAACAGCCAGACGCCGTCGCTTTCATCGAGTGTCACCTCGATGAAGTGGTTACCAGAGCCCAGCGTTCCGAGCTGAAACCTCCAGTTGTTCTTGAACTTGTCGTAGAAGGCCAGGCGATCGCCCGCCATTGCCTCGAGTTCTGCGATGCGGATTTTCGCCGTGTCGCTCAGCGTCTTGTTGTAGACACCTGCCGAGAGCGGAACGGAGCGTTCGATGCTGTGGCGAAGTACGCTCAGGTCGCGGCCTTGAAGGTCGCGTGCGTTGAACTGGGTTTTGACCGCGATCATTCCGCAGCCGATATCGACTCCGACGGCGGCGGGCATGATTGCGCCTTCCGTCGGAATGACCGAACCCACCGTCGCTCCCGCACCGAGGTGCGCATCCGGCATCAATGCCAGATGTGGACGGACAAAAGGCATCTGGGACGTGCACAGCGCTTGCTCGCGAGTGTTTTCGTCGAGTATCGATGCCCAGTTCCACAACCTCTTGGTGATCTTCTCCATCAGATTTCTCCCACATAGTTCACAGCCGAACCCATCGGTCCGGTGTGTCGTGCAGGAATGACCATGCGCTCGGTCAGTGGTTGTGTGCAACCCCTTTTCAGGTTCGCAGGCCGTCTGCGAGTTCGTAGATTCGTCCGACGTACTTCTCCTGGAAGGCTTTTCGGGCAGCATCTGCCTGTTGCCGTGCGCCCATCTGGGAGTATAGGTACTCGAGATGAACCAAACTCTCGCCGATGTCGACGCGTCGCTGGTCGAGAACCGTCAGCTCGTCGACCAGTCGAGCCAGATCTAACGCGGTGTCCGGTACCTCGTCCATGGTGATCCTCGATGTCCGTGAGTGCTTCCTGACCCCGAGGCTAACACTCTTCGAACATATTTTCGATACCTGCCCTGTTGTTTACTTCGACAACGTGGCTGTCAGTTGGTCGATGGCATACGGAATGCTCAGGACGGTATTGCCGGACATCGCCGCGCCGACGGGTGGATCTGCGGTGTACCGCACGACTATCGCATTTCCGCTCTTCACGGCGGGTAGTCGCTGGTAGAGCGTGTTGTCGGCGAGGGCTTTCTCTCCCCCCGGATCGGCCATCACGATCAAACGATCAACGGGTTCGAGGATGTCGTATCGCTCGTTCGGCAGCCAGTCGCCGAACTGGTCGCCGACGAATGCGTCGACGGTCGCGGGGAGGGTGAACCCGAGTGACGAGAGGAAAATGCCGCGTGGGTCGTGCGACGAGAACACGTATCCCTCGGGAGTGTCGAGGTTGACGATCGTTGCGGTTTGCCCGGCGAACTCCGGGTGTGCAGCGCGGGCGGCGGCAAACGCGTTTTCGGTATCCGTGATCAGTTGCTGAGCTTGTGGTCCTTTGCCGAGGGCGCGCCCGGCGGTGAGCGTCATGTCGGTCCACGGCGTTGTGTACGCGTCGTAGTCCTTGCTCTGCGCGACAGTCGGCGCAATCGAGGTCAGCTTCTTGTAGGTTTCCGTGTCGATGTCGGCGTACAGCGCGAGGATCAGATCTGGTGCGAGGGAGGCGATTTGCTCGAAGTTGAAGTCTCCGCCGCTGTTGATGTAGGTCGGAGTCTTTCCCTTCCAGTAATCCTTCGTCCACGGCCAGCTTTCATCCATGCCGGACCCCCACCATTCGGCCATGCCGACGGGTTCAACTCCCAAGGCGAGCAGTGGTTCGTGATCGGTGTATCCGAGTGTCACTACCCGCTGGGGTTCGGCATCGATGGTCGTCGAACCCTGTGCGTGCTCGATCGTCACGGGGAATGCGTCGTTGCTCTGGGTCGCTGATGCGGTGTCGACGCCTTGCGAGGTTCCACAGGCGGTCGAGAACCCGATGATCGCGGCCGTCGTGAATAAGGCGGCGAGGATTCGGGTGCTATGTGAGGGCACGTGCATGCTCCTTCGAAGTGGTGGGCGAAGTGATCTGAGGTCCGCGTGAAGTGCTGAGCTGGTCACGTCAGCAATAAAGTGAGGCTAACCTTTGCAGGATCGTCGGTCCATCCTTCAGGATGGACTCGGATACGCCCAGAAAGACGCAAAATGTCCACTATCGAGTACTCGACTCGCCCAAAGTCCTTGCTAGCGCTGCCCGATAGTCGCGGACGGACATTCAAAGATTTTCAGGTCTACACCAACGTCGTCGAGGGCGTGACCGCGTACGGGGCTCACCGCCACCCGGAGCATCAGATCGCCTGGATGAGTGAAGGGACGATGCAGATTGCTGCCGGGGGCAACGTGTGGCACCTGCACAGCGAGCACTTGGTCTGGTTGCCGGGCACCGTTCTCCACGACATGACGCTTCTGTCGGCGGGATGCATGATCGCGGCCTATGCGCGTCCGGATCTACGCCCTGGCGGGCCCAGGTGGACTCAGCCACTGGTTCTCGAAGTCGATGCTCTGTCCGCTCAATTGCTGCGCCATCTCGCAGATCGGACCATCGACGATGCTCGGCGGTTGATGAGTCAGGAGTTGCTCTACGACATTCTTGCTGCCGCGCCCGAACGGCACGACGTCCTCGCGGTTCCTCGCAATGCTGCGGCGAGTTCGGTTTCTGCCCGCATCCTTGCCGATCCGGCAGACTCGCGAACATTAGGGGAGTGGGCGGGTGAACTCGGGGTCAGTTCCAAGACTTTGATGCGTGCCTTTGTCGCCGATACCGGGATTACCTTCGGACAGTGGAGGACTCGCGCCCGAATGTATGCGTCGCTCGAGATGCTCGCGCGGGGTGAGGGTGTCAACGACGTTGCCCCGCAGGTGGGTTACCGAACCAGTAGCGGGTTCATCGCCGCATTTCGGGAAACCTTCGGTACGACGCCGGCCCGGTACGGCGGAAAGCTGACGCGGTGATTTGCTGATGATTTCTTGAACTCGGTTGACGGCAAAGCTTTGTTCGGCAACGTAGAAATGGGCCGAGCTACCAGCATGTGCTGGTGGCTCGGCCCATTTCTAATTCGAACTGAGTCAGCTCATGTTGCCGAGCACATTGCCCAGGACACCGCTGATGACATTGGTCATCGACCCCTGCGGATCGGTGAGGGAACCGAATACCTGGCCCGATCCGGAGTTGAGTGAGCCGAAGCCCATGTCCTCGAGGCTTCCGGCGCCCGCCTCGACGGGGTTCGGCTGCCGGATGGTGACGCACACGCCCATCGGATTGATGTTCCAGTCGCCCGCCGCCAGCACAATGTTGGTGCCGGCGCCGCTGTCGAGCTGAGAGCCGACAACTGCGTTATCGGGAACCTTGTAGGTGGTCTCCAATGCGATGATGCCGCCACCAGCAGTGGTCCATCCGCCGCCCTTTGCCACCACGGAGTTGTTGCCGACGACGACGGTCTTGGTGACGTCGTCCCACTTCTGGTCGCCGATAAGCCATTTGACGTTCAGGCGAGCCTTGACCAGCTGGAATCCTGCCGGGTGGAAATCGCGGATCTGATTGACGAGTGCTCCCGAACCGGAAACCTTTGTCAGGTAGGTGACCGTCTGTCCCGGGGCGACCTTGCCGTCGCCGACAACCTCCTTGCTGACGGTGTACGGCGTCCCGAGGGAACCGGCCCAACTGTCGGTGACCGACTGGTTGAGCGCGCATGCCGGTGCTGCTTGCGCCACCGAGGCTCCAAGTCCAACAGTGACGCCGGCGGCGATGAGAACGAGGGATGTAGTGGTTGCTACTGCGTGGCGAAGTGAGCGGCGGGCCATGTAGAACTCCATTCAGCGGGGTGCGTGACGGTTTGAGCAAAACTGTAACTAGTTCTACTGGACTTTCGTCCAAGATGTGGCTGATTTCAGAAAATTGTCAGGTTTCGGGTCGCCGTTGGTGTGTCGCGCTGCCGAATTCCACAGGTTCCGAGTTGTGAACAGGTTGTTTTCGGATGGCTTGGTTTTGTGGTGGTGGGTTGAGGGTGGTGGTTGGGACGCGTTTCGTATGGGCGGGCGCGGGGTGTGAGTGGTGGGGGCTGCGATGGCGAGGAATATGGCGTTGGGGGCTCGGGGCGAGGATGTGGCTGTCGAGTTCCTGATTGATGCGGGTTTGGAGATTGTCGAACGCAATTGGCGTTGTCGGTACGGCGAGTTGGATGTTGTTGCGACGTCCGGTGATCGAATTGTGTTCGTGGAGGTGAAGACTCGCTCGGGTGCCGGGTACGGGAGTCCGGCGGAGTCGGTGACGTTCGCGAAGCAGCGTCGGATTCGGGTGTTGGCGATGCACTGGCTCACTGATTCGGGCCGGTCGTGGTCGAGGGTCCGTTTCGATGTGGTGGCGGTGTTGATCGGCCGGGACGGCGTGCCTTCGGTCGAGCATTTTGTGGATGCGTTCTGATGGCGTTGGGGCGGGCGCATTCTGTTGCGGTCAGTGGTGTGGACGGGCAGATAGTGGAGATCGAGGCGGATATCGGGCGCGGGTTGCCTGCGGTGCATTTGGTGGGGCTGCCTGATACGGCGTTGCACGAGTCGCGTGATCGGATTCGAGCGGCGGTGACCAATTCTGGTGAGGAGTGGCCGGACAGCAAGGTGATTTTGGCGTTGTCGCCGGCGACGTTGCCGAAGGTGGGCAGTGTTTACGATTTGGCTTTGTCGTTGTCAGTTCTCGATGCGGCGAAGAAGTTGCCGCGGAAGTTGTTGCGGGAGACTGTGTTTTTGGGGGAGTTGGCGCTCGACGGTCGTTTGCGGACGGTGCGTGGTGTGTTGCCTGCGGTGCTTGCGGCGAAGCGGGCGGGGTGGGGGACTGTGGTGGTTCCGGCTCGGGCGTTGGCTGAGGCGGGCTTGGTGAAGGGGATCGAGGTGCTGGGCGCTGACGATCTGTCCGCGGTGATCGGGTGGTTGCGTGGGGAGTTGGCGCTTGCTGTTCCTGATGTTTTCGAGCGTGCTGGTGTGGTGGCGGTGCGGGATTTGAGTGAGGTTGTCGGGCAGACGGATGCTCGGTGGGCGATCGAGGTTGCTGCGGCGGGTGCGCATCATTTGATGTTGACGGGTCCGCCGGGGATCGGGAAAACGATGTTGGCGCAGAGGCTTCCGGGGATTCTTCCGCCGTTGACGGAGGGGGAGTCGTTGGAGGTGACGGCGATTCATTCGGTGGCGGGGGTGTTGCCGGAGGATCGGCCGTTGATCGATATGCCGCCTTTCATTGCGCCGCATCACAGTTCGTCGGTCAGTTCGCTGGTGGGTGGTGGTAGTGGGATGGCTCGTCCTGGTGCGGTCAGCCGCGCCCATCGCGG
Organism: Rhodococcus sp. MEB032; assembly: GCF_030208925.1. Taxonomy (NCBI): domain Bacteria; kingdom Bacillati; phylum Actinomycetota; class Actinomycetes; order Mycobacteriales; family Nocardiaceae; genus Rhodococcus; species Rhodococcus sp. MEB032. The sequence goes on along the minus strand of NZ_JARVSY010000024.1, from coordinate 57,300 downwards.
CGTGCTGTTTCTCGACGAATGTGCCGAGATCGGGGTGAAGGTGCTCGAAGCGCTACGCACACCACTCGAAGACGGGGAAGTGCGAATCGCCCGGCGGGACGGAGTTGCTCGGTACCCGGCGCGGTTCCAGCTGATCCTGGCCGCGAATCCGTGCCCATGCGCGCCGCCGCGAGACGCGGACTGCGTCTGCGCACCCGCGGCGCGTCGCCGTTACCTGGGGAAATTGTCTGGCCCGTTGTTGGACCGAGTCGACATCAGGGTCCGGATGCAGGCGGTAGCAACCGGAGCGCTGATCGACGAAGTGGGGGAAAGCACCAGCGATGTTCGTGCGCGCGTGGCGGCGGCTCGGGACACTGCAGCCCAGCGGTGGAGTGAGTACGGGTGGCGGACCAACGCGGAGGTACCAGGGCCGGCGTTGAGACAGAAGTTCAGACTCTCGCGTGCAGCGCTGGCGCCGGTGGAACGGGCGCTGCGTAAAGGTGTCATCACTGCTCGTGGGGCGGACCGAGCGTTGCGGGTTGCCTGGAGTGTCGCCGATCTGGCAGGTGAAGCGATGCCCGGACCAGACCAAGTTGTCACCGCACTCGACTTTCGAGACAGGGGATTCCAATGACTGCACACGATCCACGACTACTCGCTTGGGCATATCTGTCCCGCGTCGTGCAGGGCCCTAGCGCATATATGTCCATGTTGATCGGCGAGCTCGGGGTCGAAGAAACTGCGAGGGCGGTTCGCAACGGCGATCTGCCACCCGCGATCGAGGAGAAGACGCGAGCCCGCGCTCACATCGACACAGCCCAACGAGACCTCGACCTGATGGAGGCGATGGGTGGCAGACTCGTAACACCGAACTGCGCCGATTGGCCGGCGTGGCGAATGCTTTCCTTTGACGGACTCGATCCCTCCGGGGGTGAGACGGCGCCATTTGTGTTGTGGGTGTTGGGGTCCAGGGATTTGGTTGATCTGACCGAGAGATCGGTTGGAATTGTGGGCACGCGGGCATCGACTGCGTACGGCGAACACGTGACGGCAGAGATTGCCGGTGACCTCGCTGTCGACGGATGGACCGTGATTTCCGGGGCGGCCTTCGGTATCGACGGGGCCGCGCACCGCGCTGCATTGGGCGTAGGTGGAACCACACTGGCTGTCTTGGCCTGTGGGGTCGATCGAGCGTATCCGTCAGGGCATGCGCGACTACTCAAACAGATAGCGAGTTCGGGTGCAGTGATAAGTGAATATCCACCGGGCACAACACCTGCAAAGTTCCGGTTTCTGGCAAGGAATCGACTGGTAGCTGCGTTGTCGGACGGAGTAGTGGTGGTCGAGGCGGGTTGGCGCAGTGGTGCACGCAATACCGCCAATTGGGCTCGAAAACTAGGCCGTCCCGTGATGGCGGTGCCCGGACCGGTTACCTCGGCATCGTCGACCGGATGTCACCGGATGATCCGCGAAGGTGAAGCGCAACTCGTTTCCAATGCCGTGGATGTAGTCGAAGCGTCAGGCCCATTTGGTGTCGGGGATTCCGCGGAGGATGCAGCCGCGACGCGTGACATCGACGCATTGCGAGGCAATTCTCGATTGGTATACGAAGCATTGCCGGGAACGGGGTCTCGCAGTACGCGTGAGTTGTCCGAGGAATCGGGATTGCTCATAGCTCAGGTTCGTGCCACTCTTCCTCTGCTCGAACTGGAGGGATTTGCAAGTTCTGATTCCAGTGGTTGGTTTCGGACGCGGTAGTACGTGAACTACTTCTGCGCCCGTCAGACCATGCGTGGCGATGCTCACTAATCGTTTGCGAAGACCGTGAATCGTCAATACCCGCAGCGCATCGGAAATGCCACGTCAGGGCTATTTTTCACGAATTTGCTCGACTGTGTGCAATGTAATTCTCGATGCGTTTCGCCGACCCGACCTGCAAGTTCGACGGGTCTCAGGAAAGCCTCAGGTCAATGTGCATGGAAGTCCGATTAGTCTGGATCACGATGACGGCGGGCATTGATTGACACCCGGCATCCGAGGGATGAATGTGCAGAATTTTCAGGGTCGTGTTCGGTCGAGGCAATGCCGCTAACCCGCTGCTAATTCGGACCATTGAGTCTGTTCGGAAACGGTGAAGGCTTTCGAACTTCTTTTGTTCATCAACGCTCTATCTGTGTATTGTGAAGGAGAATTGAATCGATCATTGAAAGAGGAGTGCAATGGCTGAGAAGCTGATTCGGCAACTCATCGACGACCTTGATGGTAAGCCGATTGACGATGGATTCGGTGATCGAATTGAGTTCTCTTACCAGGGAACGGATTACGTGATCGATCTGCGCGCCACCAATGCAGAGAAGTTCGACGCTGCGGTGAAGCCGTTCGTCGAGGCTGCTGCGAAGGTGAGCGGGAAGCGTGGCAAGAAGGCTCAGGCTGCATCTCCGCAGGCCACATCAGGTTCCGGACGCTCCAAGGAGACGCTCCAGGCCATCCGTGACTGGGCAGGTAAGAACGGTTACGAAGTTGCTCCGCGTGGGCGTATCAAAGCGGAAATCATCGACGCTTTCGACGCTGCACACTAGATTGAATTAAATACACCTCTGGCTCTCGGCGAACTTCGCCGGGAGCCAGAGGTGTATTTTACTGTTGCTTTGCCGAGTTCTCGGACAGCTTTGTCCGACAGGTCGTCCATGTGAAGCAGATCAGATAATTCGTCTATACAGCACCGAATTTACCCAGCAGATTGGTCGGTTTCTTTCGCTGGGTACAAAGGTCGACAGAGCGCTGTGTGGAGTCGCCGGCGAGGTATTTCGCCCTCGTGCTGCAATTGTCGTGTACATTAGTTAGGTAACACTAACTTTCGGAAGGATCTTTCTGTGGCCAAGCCGACAACTGCATTGACGGTTCTGCGGACCGAACAATTGACCCCCCATATGGTACGAGTGTTTCTCGGGGGACCAGGCTTCGAGTCGTTCACTCCCAGCGAATACAGCGATTCCTATGTAAAGATCGAATTCGGCACTCCTGATCAGCCGACACTGCGCACCTACACGATTCGTTCGTACGATCTTGATGCCAAAGAGATTGCAATCGATTTTGTCGTCCACGGCGACATGGGTGTCGCAGGTCCGTGGGCCGCGTCAGTTCAGCCGGGCGCTGAGATTACTCTGCGGGGACCTGGTGGCGCGTTTTTGCCGTCACCAACCGCTGATTGGTATCTCTTCGTCGGAGACGAGACCGCAATACCCGCTATTTCCGCGTCGATAGCGCGATTGGCGCCGAATGCGGTCGGCTACGCCGTTGTCGAAGTCGGGGGACCGGAAGACGAAATCGCGCTCGATGCCCCAGAAGGTATTGCCGTGACCTGGCTACATCGCGGGGCATCGTCCGATGCGGTCGGCGAAGAATTAGCGGGCGACAACGCTCCGGTTGTCGCCGCGGTCAAGGCACTCGAATGGTTGCCGGGCGAACCGCACGTGTTCATTCACGGTGAAGCACAAGCCGTCATGCACAACCTCCGACCGTACATTCGCAAGGAACGAAATGTCCCGGCGTCGGCCGCTTCCATTTCCGGCTATTGGCGTCGTGGTCGCACCGAAGAGGGCTTCCGGGTCTGGAAGTCCGAACTCGCTGCGGCCGAAAACTAACTCGCGGCGGCCGTGCCGCGAGTCAGCAACACGAGCGCAACGGCCGCGAGAACTCCGAAGGTGGGAATTGCGATTGCCATCGGAACTGCCGTGTCTTCTCCCGCAATTCCCACCAACGGCGAAACCAGCGCCGCCAAGCCGAACTGGCCCGCTCCCATCAGCGCTGAACCGGTCCCGGCCGCGTTGGTGACCTCTCCTTGGGCGAGAGCGGTGGCATTGCCCATGATGAACCCGATGCTCGAAATTGCCACGAACAGTGGGACCAAGATCAACCAGGTATTCGTGGAACTGAAAACCACGCTGGTGCAGAACAATACGGCGCCGCCCATGAGGAGTAGGCACACCCCGAAACGCAGCAGCGTGCGTGCTCCGACGCGACCGAGCAGGCGAGTGGTGATCATCGCTGCCGTGACCATTCCGGTGGCGTTCACTGCGAACGCGATCGAGAATTGTGACGGACTCAGCCCGAGAACGTTCTGAACGACGAACGGTGACGCGGAGATGTACGCGAACAAGGCGCCGAATCCGAAGACGAATGCGAGCGCATATCCGAGGTAGTGCCGATTGCGGACCACGTATCGCAGATTCGAGATCAGGGCCTTCAATCCGCCGCCGTGGCGTCGCTCGGGCGGAAGTGTCTCGGGAACGAGCAAAACGACACCAGCCACCATCACGGCGCCCGCGACAGCCAGGACCCAGAAGATTCCGCGCCATCCGACGGGGCCGAGAAGTGCGCCGCCGATCAGTGGCGCGACGACGGGAGCGATACCGCCGATGATCATCATGATGCTGAAGAGCTTCGCTGCGTCGTCGCCGCGCGCTCGGTCGGCAATACAAGCGCGGGCAAGAACGATGGCAGCGCCTCCACTCAAGCCCTGGACGAGTCGTGCACCGATTAGAAACTCGATGTTCGGCGCCACCGCGCATGCCGCGCCGCTCAGTGCCGTGATGATTGTCGCGGCCAGCAGTATTCGTCGCCTGCCAAGTCCGTCGGAGATCGGACCGATGATCAGCTGGCCGATTCCGAGGCCTGCCATGAAGGTGGTCAGCGTGAGCTGAACGCTGGCCGCAGTAGTGTCGAGTGCAACCGCCATCAACGGTAGGCCGGGCAGGTACATGTCGATGGACAGTGGAGCGATTGCGGAAATCAGTGCCAGTACGCACAACATCTTCAGAGGAATTGCTCGATTCACCGATCAACCCTATCGGCGAGGGAGCTTGCAGTTTCAATCGCGGCGAGCGAGCGTGTGTTCATGACTGACGCATTGCCGGCGAGCTTGAGCGTTCACCTCGATGCGTATGCCGAGCACCTCCGACTGAGCCGAGGCCGGTCGGAACACACGATCCGCGCCTACGTCGGTGACGCGCGGGCATTGCTGACCCATTTCTCCGCGGGTTCGGAGAATGCAGATCTCGACCGCCTCGACCTAAGTGTCATGCGTTCGTGGTTGGCCGCCCAGAATGCCGTAGGAACAGCCCGTACGACGGTAGCTCGACGGGCTTCTTCGGCGCGTGGGTTCACTGCGTGGCTCGCGCAGACCGGACGCATTTCCGTCGACCCGGGCACACGTCTGGCGGCTCCGCCAGCTCGCCGGACGCTGCCGACGGTGCTGCGTCAGAGCCAGGCCCTCGACGCAATGGATGCGGCGGAAAGCGGTGCGCAGCAACAAGAGCCGCTCGCCCTGCGAGACCGACTCATCGTGGAATTGTTGTACTCCACCGGAATTCGCGTCGGCGAGTTGTGTGGACTGGACGTCGAGTCGGTCGATGCCGATCGACGATTGCTTCGTGTTCTCGGCAAGGGGAACAAGGAGCGGTCGGTGCCATACGGCCTGCCCGCAGAATCGGCACTGAACGGCTGGCTGGAGCACGGACGACCCGCGCTGTGTTCGGATCGGTCCGGGCGAGCGTTGCTCCTCGGAGTTCGAGGCGGCCGGCTCGATCAGCGTCAGGCGCGTTCGGTGGTCCACGAAACCATGGCTGCAATTCCAGGGGCTCCCGACATGGGTCCGCACGGGCTTCGGCACTCGGCTGCGACACATTTGCTGGAGGGTGGTGCGGACCTTCGTGTGGTCCAAGAACTCCTCGGTCATGCGAGTTTGGCGACCACTCAGCTGTACACGCACGTGTCGGTCGAACGGCTTCGATCCGTCCACGATCAGGCCCATCCGCGCGCCTGATTTGTGGAGCGACGCGAGTTCTCGGCTGGTATTTGGTAGCGTCGCAGCTCAGAAGAGTGAACAATCGGCAAAGTTCGATCGTCGTATCGAGACACTCGATTACATGCGATATCCGGGGGATTCGTGAACCGCCAAGATGTGAAGCACCTGCCGAACAGCGGCCAACCAGCCTGGCTGTCCGAATCGCCGCAACCGGCTCCCGAGCCGGCGCCGACGCCGGAGCCTGTGGCGCGACTGCAAGAGGTCTGGTCCACGCCACCGCCACCGTCGAGCCAACAGCAGGTGACAAACCAGGATCTGGTTGCCGAAGCTTTACTGAAACGCCCGAAACGGACGCCGCGTGGCGGCTGGCGTAGGGGATTGCATCGTGCGACCGGAGGTGTGGTCAATCTGGGGGATTCGACCAACGAACAGCGCAACCGTGCACTGGCCGCCCGAATCGAGCAGCCGATCCGCAACGACTACCGAGTCGCTCTGCTCTCGCTCAAAGGCGGCGTGGGCAAGACGACGGTCACGGTCGGACTCGGTGCGACGTTTGCTTCGCTGCGTGGTGACTGCGTCGTGGCGGTTGACGCCAATCCCGATTTCGGGACTTTGGCACAACGTGTTCCGCTGCAGACCAATTCGACAGTGCGCGATCTGATTGCTGCTAGACCGGACATAAAGAGCTATTCGGACGTTCGAGTGCACACATCCCAGTCGTCGAGTCGTCTCGAGGTGCTGGCGAGTGAGCAGGATCCGGCGATTTCGGAGGCATTCAGCGAGGCCGACTATCGCCAGGTCATCGACATCTTGCAGGTCTACTACAACATCATCCTCACTGATTGCGGTACCGGGATCATGCACTCGGCGATGAACGGCGTTCTGGATCTTGCCAATTCGTTGGTTCTCGTCAGTTCGCCGGCAATCGACGGAGCGCGCAGTGCAGCGGCAACGCTCGATTGGCTTCAGTTGCACGGATACGGCCATCTGGTCGAGCGGACCGTCGTCGTCATCAGCGCCGCCAGACCCGGGTCGAGCGTCATCGACATGGACGCGTTGGTGGACTATTTCATGCGTCGATGCCGCGCCGTCGAGGTCATTCCTTTCGACGAGCATCTCGCGGAGGGGTCGGTGATGGACCTCGAATTGATGCGACCGGCCACCAGACGAGCGTTCATGGAACTGGCAGCGATGGTGGCCGACGACTTCGCGGACGCTGTGGGTCGGCACGCCGTTTCCGAGTGGCACTGATTCTGCGACCGATTTCTGCGACCGATCAGCCTCCTTTCAATGGCTTGAGCCTGAGCGGGTGCGACCGAACCAGTCCGAGTGGATCGAGATACTCGCGTCCTCTGCGCAAGCCCCAGTGCAAACATGCTTCGACAGCGCACCCTTCGTGCCCGGTTTCGAGGGTTCCGATCACTGACCTGGCTGCGACGCGTTCACCTGTGCGAACGACTGCGGTGACGGGTTCGTAGGTCGTGCGTAGGCCGCCGGAATGATCGATCGACACCGTCGGCTTTCCGGCGACCACTCCCGCGAACACCACGATGCCGTCACCGGCCGCGAGGACGGATTGGCCGGCGCTGCCGCCGAGATCGACCCCGCGATGACCCGGCAGCCAGTTCTCGGCCGGTTTGTCGAAAGCGCGTTCCACGTGCGGCCGCGGAGCGAGCGGCCAGTCGAATCGCGTGTCTGCTGACGCCGTGCCTACGGCGACACAGCAGGAGATCACGGCGAAGGCCACGCCTCGTCGAGCTCCGCGCAACATCGTCATTCCTTGATCTTGCGTGGAGTAGCGCACGCTTCAATGCAGATCAGACGGGTAATCCACAAGGTAGCCGCCGATCCACAACCGCCGGTTCGGTCTGTTGCTTCCGGGGTGGTTATGGCATCGGGGGACGAGGACGTACACTTGTCGAGCGGTCTGTGCTCGCACAGTCCGACTTCGCGCGCCCGCGCACGTTTTCCGGCCTCGGCTGGTCCTGGTTCTCACGAAACAGGTCCGACGGCCGTGCGGGTGCCAGGGCAGGGATCACCCGATCGCCTGCATCAACCGGATTGAAAGTTTGAGGTACACAGCCATGGCTGTCGTAACCATGAAGCAGATGCTCGATAGTGGAACCCACTTCGGACATCAGACCCGTCGCTGGAACCCGAAGATGAAGCGATTCATCTTGACCGACCGCAACGGCATCTACATCATCGACCTCCAGCAGACGCTGACGTACATCGACAAGGCGTACGAGTTCGTCAAGGAGACCGTTGCCCACGGCGGCACCGTTCTCTTCGTCGGTACCAAGAAGCAGGCGCAGGAGTCCATCGCTTCCGAAGCGACTCGCGTCGGAATGCCCTACGTCAACCAGCGTTGGCTCGGCGGCATGCTCACCAACTTCACCACCGTTCACAAGCGTCTGCTTCGCCTCAAGGAGCTCGAGGCAATGGAGCAGACCGGTGGATTCGAAGGTCGCACCAAGAAGGAAATCCTCATGCTCACGCGTGAGATGACCAAGCTGGATCGCACCCTCGGTGGTATCCGCGACATGGCCAAGGTTCCTTCCGCGGTGTGGATCGTCGACACCAACAAGGAGCACCTGGCAGTTGCCGAGGCTCGCAAGCTGAACATCCCGGTCATCGCGATCCTGGACACCAACTGCGACCCCGACCTCGTCGACTACCCGATCCCGGGCAACGACGACGCCATCCGTTCCGCAGCACTGCTGACCAAGGTTGTCGCTTCCGCGGTTGCCGAAGGTGTGCAGGCACGTGCAGGACTGAGCGCCGACAAGGACGCGAAGCCCGAAGCCGGCGCAGGCGAGCCCCTCGCCGAGTGGGAGCAGGAACTGCTCTCGCAGGCAGCTCCGGCCGCAGAGGCTGAGGCAGCTCCGGCTGCAGAGGCTGAGGCAGCCCCCGCCGCAGAGGCACCGGCCACCGAGGCCTGATTCGTTGAAACCGGCCCTGACCAAGAGTTCTTTTGGTCAGGGCCGTTTCACCGTTAGGCCCGAGCACCACCGTCAGGCCGTGCTTCACCGTTAGTCCTAGGTCCGAACCAGACACATGAGGAGGCTCGCTAATCATGGCGAACTACACCGCCGCTGACGTCAAGCGGCTCCGTGAGCTCACCGGCTCCGGAATGATGGCATGTAAGAACGCACTCGCAGATGCAGACGGCGATTTCGACAAGGCCGTCGAGCAGCTGCGCATCAAGGGCGCGAAGGATGTCGGAAAGCGCGCAGAGCGCACCACCGCTGAGGGTCTCGTCGTCGCCAAGGACGGCGTCATGATCGAGATCAACTGCGAGACCGACTTCGTCGCCAAGAACGACGAGTTCATCAAGCTGGCCGACGAGATCGTGACCGTCGCTGCTGCTGGTAAGCCTGCTGACCTCGACGCTCTCAAGGCGCTCGAGCTCGACGGCAAGACCATCGACACCGTCATTGCGGAGCAGTCCGCGAAGATCGGTGAGAAGCTCGAACTGAGCCGCGTCGCTTCCTTCGACGGCCCCGTTGCCGTTTACCTGCACAAGCGCAGCTCCGACTTGCCGCCCGCTGTCGGCGTTCTCGTCGAGTACACCGGTGAAGGCGATGCTGCTGCTGAGGCCGCTCGCGGCGCTGCAATGCAGGTCGCAGCACTCAAGGCGAAGTACGTCACGCGTGACGAGGTTCCCGAGGAGATCGTCGCTTCCGAGCGTCACATCGCCGAAGAGACCGCCCGCGCAGAAGGCAAGCCCGAGCAGGCACTGCCGAAGATCATCGAAGGCCGCGTCAACGGTTACTTCAAGGACGTCGTTCTGACCGAGCAGTCTTCGGTCACGGACTCCAAGAAGACCGTCAAGGCGATCCTCGACGAGGCAGGCGTGACCATCAAGCGCTTCGTGCGTTTCGAGGTCGGCGCCTCCGCTTAATTCGGAGCCCGCACACATGGACCCCGCCTGAAGAGCATTTGCTCTACCGGCGGGGTCTACGTGTACCTGGGGCCTCCGATGAGGCAGGATGAGAGTGCCTCGGGACGAGTCCCGGGGGCTTTCCTATGCCGCGGTGTCCGATTCGGCGGCAGAAGAAGAATGAAGGACCTACAAGGTCTTGTATCGAACTGAGGAGAACAATGTCCGAACCAGCCAACGAACGTCCAGGATTCAAGCGGGTCCTGCTCAAACTCGGCGGCGAAATGTTCGGAGGCGGCAAAGTCGGTCTCGATCCCGACGTGGTCACCAAGGTGGCTGAGCAGATCGCAGAGGTCGTTCGATCGGGCGTACAGGTTGCAGTGGTCATCGGCGGCGGAAACTTCTTCCGCGGGGCGGAACTGCAGCAGCGTGGCCTCGATCGCGCGCGCTCCGACTACATGGGCATGCTAGGCACCGTCATGAACTGCCTCGCTCTGCAGGATTTCCTGGAGAAGGCGGGCGTCGATTCTCGCGTGCAGACGGCCATCACCATGGGCCAGGTCGCCGAGCCGTACCTCCCCCTTCGCGCACGCAGGCACCTCGAGAAGGGGCGCGTAGTCATCTTCGGTGCCGGGATGGGTATGCCCTACTTCTCGACTGACACCACTGCTGCGCAGCGCGCGCTGGAGATCGGTGCCGAGGTAGTGCTGATGGCCAAGGCTGTCGACGGCGTCTACTCGGCCGACCCGCGTCTCGACCCGGACGCGACGATGTACGAACAGATCACGCACCGTGAGGTCATCGAACGTGAGCTCAAGGTCGCGGACGCGACGGCATTCAGCCTGTGCATGGACAACTCGATGCCGATGATGGTGTTCAACCTCCTCACCGAAGGAAACATCGCTCGCGCGGTGTCCGGTGAGAAGATCGGCACCCTGATCAAGTCGTGAGTGACACCCAAAAAATGATGCAGAACAACATGGAGGAACAGCCGTGATCGATGAAGCGCTCTTCGAGGCAGAAGAGAAGATGGAAAAGGCTGTCACGGTAGCCAAGGACGATCTCGGCTCGGTTCGCACCGGACGCGCGAACCCCGGTATGTTCTCGCGCATCGTGATCGACTACTACGGTTCGATCACGCCGATCACGCAGCTCGCGAGCATCAACGTCCCCGAGGCCCGCATGGTCATCGTCAAGCCGTACGAGGCTTCGCAGCTCAACGCGATCGAGACGGCGATCCGCAACTCGGATCTCGGTGTGAACCCGTCCAACGACGGCAGCATCATCCGCATTTCGGTTCCGCAGCTCACGGAAGAGCGTCGACGTGAACTGGTGAAGCAGGCCAAGTCCAAGGGCGAGGATTCGAAGGTCACGCTGCGCAACATCCGCCGCAAGGCGATGGACGAACTCGGCCGGATCCAGAAGGACGGTGAAGCCGGCGAGGACGAGGTCGGTCGCGCAGAGAAAGAACTCGACAAGACCACGGCGAAGTACGTGCACACGGTCGAGGAACTCGTCAAGCACAAGGAAGCAGAGTTGATGGAGGTATAGCCTCCTCATTTGCAGTGTTTGTCGTCGGGAGTAGATCAGGGAGTTTGGGTGCACGCACAAGAGGGAACCGCCGGTGGTCCCGTCACGGACGGGCCTACGGGCGGCGCTGAGGGCGCGCAACCGCCGAAGTCGAAGGCGGGCAGGAACCTACCTGCCGCCATCGGCGTCGGAGCTGGCCTCGGCGCCTTGGTCATCGGCACTTTGATCTTCCTCCCCCCGGGATGGATCGCAGTCGTTGCGATCGCGATGTTCATCGCGACGTGGGAGGTCACCACGCGGCTTCGTGAAGCCGACATCGAGGTGCCGCGAATTCCCCTTCTCGTCGGCGGGCAAGCCACGATCTGGCTCGGCTGGCCGTGGGGACCGGTCGGGGTGCTCAGCGGATTCACCGCAACCGTCCTGGTGTGCATGGTGTGGCGGTTGTTCGACCACGGGCTCAAAGCGACCCCGAAGAACTTCCTGCGAGACACCTCCATCACGGTGTTCGTTCTGGCGTGGATCCCGCTGTTGGCGTCATTCGGTGCGTTGATGGTGCTCGAAGACGACGGCCCCGGTCGCGTCTTCGTCTTGATGATCGGTGTCGTGTGCTCCGACATCGGCGGCTACGCGGCTGGAGTGCTGTTCGGGAAGCATCCGATGGTGCCCGCTGTGAGCCCGAAGAAGTCCTGGGAGGGATTCGTCGGATCCCTCATTTTCTGCGTCATCGGCAGTTTGCTTTCGGTGACGTTGATCCTCGACGCGAATTCGATGATCGGCGTCCTGCTCGGTGTCGTCCTGGTGGTAGTCGCGACGGTCGGCGACCTGATCGAATCGCAGATCAAGCGTGAACTCGGCATCAAGGACATGGGAACCTTGCTTCCCGGCCACGGCGGAATCATGGACCGCCTGGATTCACTCCTGCCGTCGGCATTTGTCACCTGGCTGATTCTGTACGCACTCGTCTGATTTCTCGTGCGTGATTTCTTCTCAGGCCGTTCCAAGCCGATCCCCAGTCCGAACATCTGGCATTGGCCGGACGTGTACGAAATCGAGAACCGTGCGCAGGACGTCGACGGTTCCCTCTGGGCCGCGATGCGAGCCCAGGTCGACTGGTCTGGACGCGATGTCGTCGATGTCGGCTGTGGGGCGGGGTTCCATCTACCGGAGTTCGCTCGTACTGCCCGTCGTGTTGTCGGAGTGGAGCCGCACGCACCGCTGGTGAGGGCCGCGCGGGAACGAACCCGCGATTCGGCGTCGATCGACGTAGTCCAGGGTTCAGCAGAGTCCACGGGTCTGGTGGATGCTTCAGTCGATCTCGTTCATGCCCGTACGGCGTACTTCTTCGGAAAAGGCTGCGGCCCGGGAATTCGTGAGGCCATGCGCATCCTGAGGCCCGGGGGAGTCTTGCTGATCGTGGATCTCGATGTGAGCGCCGGCCCGTACGGGGAGTGGATGAGGGCGGATCTGCCCAAATACGATCCCGCGGCGGTCGAAGCGTTCTTCGAGGCGCAAGGATTCTCGCTCACGCGCGTCGAGACCCGGTGGGAGTTCGAGAATCGAGACGATATGCGGCGGGTACTCGGAATCGAGTTCACCGAGAAGACTGCCGAGCGTGCGTTCTCGCAAGTAACGGGATTGGGCTTCACGGTGCGATACCGGATCCATGTTCGGTCCAAACCACGATCACTCGAACTTGCGTGAAGGCGGGCTCAAAAGACGAACGTCAGGCGCTCCGACTTGAGCGCCTGACGTTTTCTGCACCGATTCAGTAGTAAAAAAATCAGTGATCGGTGGGGATGTGGAACAGGGTGGCGAGCTTGTGAATCTTCTTCGCCTTGGCGAGCTTGGGCAAGTCGCTGCCGTCGCGCACGCGTGAGCCGTCTTCGCCGAGATCGTCGATGACATTCTGAGCCCAGATCGCGTCGGCTACAGAGGGACTCAGTCCTGCGTTGACGGGGGCAGTCTGCGCGGTGGTCATGCAGAGTTTGCCGGCCATGCCGAGTGACAAGGTGATCGCACAGTCTCGGGCGAGCAGATCCAGATCGGGGCCGAGCGTGGGACCGTCGATCGGCGGAGCGATGCGTGCCGCGCGGCTGGCGATGGTGAGCCGCGAACGCGGGTACGACATCGACGTGGGGGAGTCGTCCATCCCAGTGTCGCGCCGGAAGTCGCCGCTGCCGAATGCGAGACGGAAGATGCCGTCAGTGCGTGCGATCTCGGGCGCAGCCTCGAGTCCCACCGCGGATTCGACGAGAGCAAGAATCTTGGTGCCGTCGGGAAGTCGCTCGGCCGTGGCGTCGGCCTGCTGACCGCTTTCGGTCTTTGCGAGCATGACACCCTCGAGTCCGGGGAGGCCCGCGAGTACGGCCAGATCCTCTTCCCAGAACGGTGTCGTGGCGTCGTTGATCCGAACCCAGGCGTGATTGTGTTCGCTCAGGAATGCGGCGACATCGCGGCGGGCAGCTGGTTTGTTGGGTGCGGTGACGGCATCCTCGAGGTCGAGAATGACGGCGTCGGCCGCACTCGCGAGTGCGGCGTCGAAGGTGTCCGGTTTGGACGCGGGGACGAGGAGCCAGGATCTTGCCTGCTGCGGGGCAATTCGCGAGGTCACAGGTCTCTCCATGTGAGTAGTCACATCAGGGCCTTTCCGGTGATTTCCACGACATCAATGATGCCTGCTGGCCCATCGATCGACCCAATTGCGTAACTAGATTTCAGTCACATCTGCCGCTTCGCTGCGCGCCGGATCTGAATGATGCGAACGCCGCCTGCCAACGCCATGATCAATGCGCCCGCGATGGCGGAAAGCAGGATCGTGATTCCGAGCGGAAAGTCGATCTGCCAGGCGAGGATCTTGACGGAGACGCTCTCGAGGTTCTGCAGGATGAACACCAGCAGTAAGATCAACACGATTGCACCTATGACCAGGCCAACCCAGGTCGTGGCGGCTCTGGTTCGGTCGGTGACCGACGTTCCGGTCGGCACCGGTTCAGGCGTCGGTGTCGGTTCCGGATCGTGTTTTTCCACTGCCTTGTTCTCGTCCACCTTCGGAAGTTCCGGATCGGGGCCGAAACCGTCGGCTGGGCCGTACACGGGGGAATTCGACGGATCCTCTGGTGTGGTTGACATGACATGATCATCACTCAACCTGCGCGAAGTTGCACGGGTAATCCGGCCACAATCGGGTGGCAGTGGGGTAGCACCCCAAAACAATGGGACAATGGTGTAACTATGGCTGCCTCTCTTCCCCTCGTTTTCACTGCACCCAAGCGCGGAATGCCTCCACGGCACCTCGCCGATCTCGATTCCGCCGAGCGCAAAGAAGCGGTGAAAGAGCTCGGCCTTCCGGCTTTCCGGGCCGATCAGCTGGCGCGTCAGTACTACGCGCGGCTGGAAGCCGATCCGGAGAAGATGACCGATCTCCCCGCATCGGTGCGCGAGAAGGTGGGGGAGTCGCTGTTCCCGACCTTGTTGACCCCGATCAAGCACCTCGCGTGCGATTCGGGCGACACTCGCAAGACCCTGTGGAAGGCACATGACGGAACGCTGCTCGAAAGCGTCTTGATGCGCTATCCCGACCGGGCAACACTTTGCATCTCGAGTCAGGCAGGCTGCGGAATGGCCTGCCCGTTCTGTGCGACGGGTCAGGGCGGCCTCGACCGCAACCTCTCGACCGCCGAGATCGTCGATCAGGTTCGCGAGGCAGCGGCCGCCATGCGCGACGGTGAAGTCGCCGGCGGCCCCGGACGCCTCTCGAACGTCGTGTTCATGGGTATGGGCGAGCCTTTGGCGAACTACAAGCGTGTGGTGGCAGCGGTACGACGGATCACCTCGCCTGCACCCGACGGCCTCGGCCTGTCTCAGCGGTCCGTCACGGTCTCGACCGTCGGCCTCGCTCCCGCTATCCGCAAGCTCGCTGACGAAGGCCTGAGCGTCACGCTGGCGGTATCGCTGCACACACCGGACGACGAACTGCGCGACACTCTTGTCCCGGTCAACAATCGCTGGTCAGTGTCGGAGGTACTTCAGGCTGCCCGGTACTACGCAGACAAGACCGGTCGCCGTGTGTCCATCGAGTACGCGATGATCAAGAACGTCAACGATCAGCCGTGGCGCGCGGACATGCTGGGCAAGAAGCTGAAGAAAGCACTTGGCGGGTTGGTGCACGTCAACCTGATTCCGCTCAACCCGACTCCGGGCAGCGAGTGGGACGCGAGCCCCAAGGACGTCGAGCGTGAGTTCGTGCGTCGGGTCATCGCCCAGGGCGTCTCGTGCACGGTGCGCGATACGCGCGGTCAGGAAATCGCCGCAGCCTGTGGCCAGCTGGCAGCCGAGAACTGAAGCGTTCCAGGCCTGAAACACGTAAAGAGAAGGCCTCCACGAACTTTCGTTCGTGGAGGCCTTCTCTTTGTCAGGTTTCTAGCGCGGGCGGCGACGGATGACGATGTCGCGGACCAGAATGAAGATCATCAATCCGGCGGTGCCGATGAGCCACAGATCCTCGACCTTGCCGTGATGGTTTCCGATCATCATCAGAAGCAGGAATATTGCGAAGAACCATCCGAGGAAACGGAAAAACTTGAGTCCTTCACCACTCCACCCCCATGCGGCAGAGGGAACCTCGGCCTCATCGACGTGCGAGACCACGACGGGGGCGCTGGACTTGACGTCCAACTGGGTATCGGCCACGGTCGATCCTCCTGCTCATTCGGTTGCACTACTGCCCAATATGGTGACATACGACTGCCTGTCGCACGTAGTTGGGCGTCGATAAGGTTGTTCTCAGGTGTTATCAGGAACAATGGGCGAGTGCAGGAAACCACACGTACCCGCGTCCTCCTCCTCGGCAGTACCGGTTCGATCGGTACCCAAGCGCTGGAGGTCATCGCTGCCAACCCCGACCGTTTCGAAGTAGTCGGTCTTGCAGCGGGCGGCAACAACGTCGAGTTGTTGGCCGAACAGATTCGTGCAACCGGCGTCACGGACGTCGCCGTCGCCGATCCTGCAGCGGCATCGGCGCTGGAATCGGTAACCGCCCGTTCGGGACCGAGCGCCGTGACGGAACTGGTTCGGGACAGCGGTGCCGATGTTGTCCTCAATGCGCTCGTCGGTTCTTTGGGACTCGAACCGACACTGGCGGCTTTGAACTCGGGAGCGCGCCTGGCGCTGGCGAACAAGGAATCGCTTGTCGCCGGCGGAGCGCTGGTGACGAAAGCCGCCGCCCCCGGTCAGATCGTGCCGGTCGACTCGGAGCATTCGGCGCTTGCCCAGTGCCTACGTGGTGGAACAGGCGACGAGGTGGCCCGGTTGGTTCTCACCGCTTCGGGTGGGCCGTTCCGTGGCTGGAGCGCCGAGGATCTCGAAAGTGTGAATCCAGCTCAGGCAAAAGCGCACCCCACCTGGTCGATGGGGCCCATGAACACCCTCAATTCGGCAACTCTGGTCAACAAGGGCCTCGAGCTGATCGAGACGAACCTGCTGTTCGGGATCGACTACGACCGCATCGACGTCACCGTGCACCCGCAGTCGATCGTGCATTCCATGGTCACCTTCTTCGACGGGTCGACGCTGGCGCAGGCAAGCCCGCCGGACATGAAGCTCCCGATCGCTCTCGCTCTAGGCTGGCCGGACCGCATCGAAGGTGCTGCGTCGGCATGCGACTTCACCACCGCCTCCACCTGGGAATTCGAGCCGCTCGATTCGTCGGTGTTCCCCGCCGTCGATCTGGCGCGAAGCGCGGGCAAATCCGGCGGTTGCTTCACCGCGATCTACAACGCGGCCAACGAAGTGGCGGCTCAGGCATTCCTCGACGGTGTCCTTTCCTTCCCGGCGATCGTCCGCACGGTGGCCGCTGTTCTCGACGATGCAGGTCAATGGTCCGCGGAACCGGTTACCGTGGACGACGTTCTGGCCGCAGACGGCTGGGCACGCACACGAGCGCGTCAGCTCGTGAAGCAGGAGGGCTAGAGCTTTCATGGTTTTTGCACTGGGCGTAGTGCTGTTTGCCCTCGGCATCGGCGTGTCCATCGCCCTGCACGAAGCCGGTCACATGTGGACGGCCAAGGCTTTGGGAATGAAGGTTCGCCGCTACTACATCGGCTTCGGACCGAAGATCTTCTCGTTCCGTCGAGGTGAGACCGAGTACGGCCTCAAGGCGCTGCCGCTGGGCGGATTCTGCGACATCGCGGGCATGACGGCCCTCGACGAGATGACGCCTGAAGAAGAGCCGCACGCGATGTACAAGAAGGCGGCGTGGAAGCGCGTCGTCGTCATGTCCGGCGGTATCGCGATGAACTTCATTCTCGGGTTCCTCCTGATCTACGCATTGCTTCTCGGCTGGGGCCGAACTGAGCCCGCTCAGCCAGTGGTCCAAGAGGTCACCTGTGTGGCCCCCGATCAGCTGGGCCAGGACGGCAACTTCGAGCTGACAGAGTGCTCGGGTGGGGGCCCCGCGGGAGATGCGGGCCTGCAATCGGGAGATCGGATCACCGCAGTCGACGGAAAGTCGACGAGCACCTTCCCTGAGGTGGCAGCAGCTATTCGAGGTGTGGATGGTCCGATCGTGTTGTCGGTTGATCGCGACGGAGAGGCCTTGTCGATCACGGTCGTGCCCGAACGAGTCCAGCGATATGTGAACTCGGCCAGTGGCGTTCCCGTGAAGCAGGAAGTATCCGCTGTCGGAATCGGTGGACCGGGCTCGGCGCTGGTCGAGTACAACGCTCTCACGGCTGTTCCGGCAGCCTTCGACTACACCGGCCAGATCATGGTCGACTCGGTGAAGGCATTGGCTGACATTCCGTCGAAGGTGGGGGCACTGTGGGAGTCGATCACGGGCGGCGAACGCGCCCAGGACACACCGATCAGCGTGGTCGGTGCCAGCGTGATCGGTGGCGAGGCCGCAGATCGAGCCGAGTGGCCGATGTTCGTCGGACTGCTCGCATCGATCAACTTCTTCCTCGGTGTTTTCAACATCCTGCCGCTGTTGCCGCTCGACGGCGGTCACATCGCGGTGGTCTTCTACGAGAAGATCCGTGATTGGTTCCGCGCCCGCCGAGGCTTGATTCCCGGCGGCCCGGTCGACTACACGCGACTCCTTCCGATTACTTACGTATTCATCGTGATCGGTGGCGCGTTCATGTTGCTGACACTCACGGCTGACATCGTCAATCCGATCAAGATCTTCTGACCGTGTGAGAAGGGTGACGGTTGCCGCGCGGTAGTGCGGCGATCGCCCGGCTAAACTTGCAGTGAAGCTATGAAAGAAGGCACAGACGTGACCATCCCTATCGGACTGGGAATGCCCTCGGCACCCGCAGCGATTCTTGCTCCTCGACGCAAGACACGGCAGCTGCAGGTCGGCACGGTAGGTGTGGGCAGCGATTTCCCCATCTCGGTGCAGTCCATGTGCACCACGAAGACGCACGACGTCAATGCAACGCTGCAGCAGATCGCGGAACTGACCGCGTCCGGTTGCGACATCGTCCGTGTCGCCTGCCCGCGTCAGGAAGACGCGGACGCGTTGTCGATCATTGCGAAGAAGAGCCAGATCCCGGTTATCGCCGACATCCACTTCCAGCCGCGCTACATCTTCGCGGCAATCGATGCGGGATGCGCTGCGGTGCGCGTCAATCCGGGCAACATCAAGGAATTCGACGGCCGTGTCAAAGAGGTGGCCAAGGCTGCCGGTGACGCAGGCATTCCGATCCGTATCGGTGTCAACGCGGGATCGCTCGATCCTCGGTTGATGGAGAAGTACGGCAAGGCGACGCCCGAAGCGTTGGTCGAGTCCGCGCTGTGGGAGGCCGGGTTGTTCGAAGAGCACGGCTTCGGTGACATCAAGATCTCCGTCAAGCACAACGATCCGGTGATCATGGTCGAGGCTTACCGCCAACTCGCCGCCAAATGCGATTACCCGTTGCACCTCGGCGTCACGGAGGCAGGGCCGGCGTTTCAGGGCACGATCAAGTCCGCGGTCGCCTTCGGTGCGCTGCTCGCGGAGGGTATCGGCGACACGATCCGGGTTTCGCTCTCGGCCCCGCCGGCCGAGGAAATCAAGGTCGGTAACCAGATTCTGCAGTCTCTGAACCTGCGTCCCCGCAAGCTCGAGATCGTCTCATGCCCCTCGTGTGGCCGTGCACAGGTCGATGTCTACACACTCGCCGACGAGGTCTCCGCCGGCCTCGAAGGCATGGAGATCCCGCTGCGCGTGGCAGTCATGGGTTGCGTCGTGAACGGACCGGGCGAAGCGCGTGAGGCCGACCTCGGTGTGGCGTCCGGCAACGGCAAGGGCCAGATCTTCGTCAAGGGCAAGGTCATCAAGACGGTGCCCGAGGCGCAGATCGTCGAGACGTTGATCGAAGAGGCGATGAAAATTGCCGAAAGCATGGAGGGTGACGCCTCGGAGGGTGCGCCGGTCGTCACCGTGAGTTGAGTGATTGCCGGATGAATCTTCCCCGTCGGTGTCAGGTTCGTGGCAATCTGAGTGCATCATGATCGGGTAGTGATATTCGTGGACGCGCAGTCGAGTCGAGGGGGTTGACGGATGCTCAAACTCCTCGGAGCCAAGCAGGTCGGAAGTCGAGATCTCGAAGACGTCCGACGGGTACTCGACGCCGATCCGGTGGCGGCCTGCATGATTGCCGCGCGCGTCGAAGAATGCGGCGTCGACCCACGAATGATTCACGGCGAGCTGTGGAGTCGAGGCGGGCCGTTGTCCTCACTGTGCTTTGCCGGGGCGAACCTGGTTCCGCTTCGAGGCGATCCGGATGACATTCGGGCATTCGCCGACCGTGCCTGTCGGATTCCGCGCATGTGCTCGTCGGTGGTCGGCCGCGCCGAATTGGCGTTGCCGCTGTGGGAGATGCTCGAGCTCGACTGGGGAACTGCGCGGGAGGTTCGCCCCGAACAGCCGTTGCTCGCGGTTTCCGAGCCGCTGGCGTGCCCGTCGGATCCACTGGTCCGGCAGGTTCGCTCGGACGAACTCGAGATCTATCTGCCTGCCGCGATCGCGATGTTCATCGAAGAGGTCGGAGTCGACCCGCGTGCCAACGACGGTGGGCGCGGATACCGGCACCGTGTCGCTAGCCTGATCGCCGCTGGTCGAGCGTGGGCGCACATCGAGGACGGCCAGGTCGTTTTCAAGGCGGAGGTCGGTTCGATGTCTGCTCGCTGTGGCCAGATCCAGGGTGTGTGGGTCAACCCGGAATTTCGTGGGCAGGGCTTCGGCGTGACCGGTACAGCGGCTGTAGCGGAGTCGATCATGGCGACCGGTCGCATTGCGAGCCTGTACGTCAACAGCTTCAATACGATTGCGCGGTCGACCTATTCGCGGGTGGGGTTCCGACAGGTCGCGACCTTCTCGACGGTGCTGCTCGACTGACCGTACAAGCTGCGTGCAATGGTCGCGCCTACGCTGGGTGGAGCATTTGTCGCCCTACTATGGGGCTCGATGAACACTCGGCATTTCTCTCGTAGTCGCTCGGCCCAACTGTTGGCCTCCTGCACCGTGATTTTCTTGGCGGTGGGGATCAGTTCGTGTACTCCGAAACCCGCCGGCCCCGAGCCCGTCGCGCAGCAGTTCCTGAGTGCGTTCGGTGACAGGGATATCGACGAGGCAGCAAAACTGACGGACCGGCCTGATTCCGCGGGTCCTGTATTGAGTGACACCTGGGATGCGCTCCAGGCCGAGTCGATGACTGCCGAGACCACGTCGGTGAAGATGAACGGTGACACTGCGACGGTCGGCTACACCTACGAGTGGCACCTTCCGAAAGACCGCGTGTGGACGTACGACGGCGAGCTGCAGATGGGACGCAAGGACGGCGACTGGTCCGTCCGGTGGAGTTCGACGGACGTTCACCCGCGCCTCGGTGACAAGCAGACGATGTCGTTGCGGGCAACCGCGGCGCCGCGAGCGCGGGTCAACGAGCATTCGGGCACGGATGTCCTGGTGCCGGGAATTGTCTACCGAGTGAAGTTCGATCGCTCCAAGAGCAACGACATCATTGGTTCCGCAAACAATCTCGCAAGTGTTCTCGGTCGGTTCGATTCTTCGCTGACGGGTCAATCGATCGCCGAATCCTCGACGGCCGTCAAGGGCGACTATCTGGTGACCCGCCTGCGCAGTGACGACTACGACCAGGTATCGGCGCAACTGGGAGCCATCTCGGGAGTATCTGTCTCGGACGAATCGGATCTCGTGTCGACCGACCCGGAGTTCGCGCCTGACCTTCTCGGGCAGATCAAGAAGACGATCATCGACGAGGTCGACGGCAAAGCCGGCTGGAGTGTCGTCACGGTCAACCAGAACGGCGTCGACACCGATGTGCTGACCGAGACTGCGCCGCAACCTGTTCCGTCGTTCAGTATCAGTTTGGACCGCAACATTCAGATCGCTGCTCAGCGTGCCGTGAACGTGAACAAGGATCAGGCGATGATGGTGGTCATCGAACCGTCGAGTGGGGCGATCCTGGCTGTCGCACAGAACAAGGCAGCAGACCGCGACGGACCGGTCGCGACGATGGGTCAGTACCCGCCCGGTTCGACGTTCAAGATCATCACGGCAGGCGCGGCAATTTCGACCGGTCAGGCGACCCCCGACACGATGGTGCCATGTCCTGGCCGGATCGAGATCGGTGAGCGCAGCGTCCCCAACTACAACGAGTTCTCACTCGGCACGGTGCCGATGGCAACGGCCTTCGCGCGTTCGTGCAACACGTCCTTCGCCAAGCTGGCCAGCGAGATGCAACCAGACACGTTGACCACTGCCGCAGCGCAGTTCGGCATCGGCCAGGACTACAACGTGGTGGGATTGCCGATCGATTCCGGTTCGGTGCCGCCGGCGTCGGACCTGGTGCAGCGGACCGAAGACGGGTTCGGTCAGGGAAAGGTCGTGGTCAGTCCGTTCGGAATGGCGATGGCAGCGGCGACGGTCGCGAACGGTTCGACTCCGGTGCCGCAACTGATTTCAGGGCGCGAAACCACCATCGACGGTGAGCGCCCGGCGATCTCGCCCGCCATGGTCGACGGCCTGCGCGGAATGATGCGACTCGTGGTCACCAGCGGTACTGCAGAACGCGTCGAAGATCAGGGTGAGGTGTACGGCAAGACCGGGGAAGCCGAGGTCGAAGGGGGATCGCACGCGTGGTTCGTCGGCTATCGCGGGAACCTGGCCTTCGCGACTCTGGTTGTGCGGGGCGGAAGTTCGGACAACGCCGTCGCAGTCACCCGCGACATGCTCACCGCCCTACCTGAAGGCTACTGACCCGTCAGGGGAGCAGTCCCAACCTCCGGGCGGTCACCACGGCTTCGTGGCGTGAGCTCGCGTCCAGCTTTCCCATCGCGCTTCGCAGATAGCTCTTGACTGTTTCAGGGCGAAGGGAAAGCCGTTGGCCGGCTTCGATGTTGGTGCAGCCGAGTGCGACCTGAGAGAGAACATCCACTTCACGCGGGGTGAGCGTGACGTCGGATTCGGCGTCGGCGGTGGGACGCAGCAGGTTGGCCAAACGCTGGGAGAGTCCGCGGAGTTTGGTCTGCAAGTCGGTGTCGGTGACGGTCTGGGCGACACTGCGTAGTTCGGCGTGGACTCCGCGGATCTCTTCCGAAGACATACCGTCGGCGGTAGTCGCGGCGGCGGCCTGCAGTAGTTGCAGGCGACGATCGACTTCGTCGCGGATGGCGAACTCCATCCCGAGACGCCGGGATGCGCCGACCATGACGTCTGCTGTGCGGTCACCCAACGGAGCGGAATCGCGGATCGCGGCGTAGAGCACAGCGCGCGATTTTCCCGAAACCATGACCGGAACGGCGATGATCGAATGCAGGCCCTCGCTGAGAACAGGACGGTCGAAGTGATGAGTGATGGACTGCGAATTGCCGTAATCGTTGACGGTGATCGGTGAACCCTGGGCTACGACGCGTCCGCCCATGCCCGAGCGCGGCGGGATGGCCAAGCCCTTGAGGTTGTTGGTGCGGGTGCCGACGAATTCGCTCAGGTGCAGGGTTCCGTCCTGGACCTCGCCTCCGAACAGCACGGGAACAACGCCCTGAGCTGCGATTGTGCGGAGTTCACCTCGCATTGCGTCCCCGTCGCGGGGGCGCAGAAGTGACGAAGCATGTCGGTTCACGCAGGTACCCCTTTCTGGGGGTAGTGAAGTTCTCTTGTGAGCTAGATCATAGGGGGTGAACAGTACGTATGACGAGCCACCAACGTAACCGGTCGGGCCAACCATACGACGATCGATAAGGAGCAAGTTGATGAGCACCGATCCCACCGCACGGGTGCGCGAGCTGCTGGACCAGTACGACACCCCGCATGCCAGCGCCGCAGAATTGCTCTGCGATCGGCATCCCGCGGATGGCGTTGCATTCACCGTCGTCGAGGCAGACCTTAGCTCGGTGGACCTCACTTACGGTCATCTACGTGAGCAGTCCGCGCGTTTCGCGGCAGCTCTGGCCGACCTCGGAGTCGAGCCGGGTGACAACGTCGCGACCTTGATGGGTAAGTCTGCGGACCTGGTGGTCGCGCTCCTCGGAATCTGGCGCCGCGGAGCAGTCCACGTGCCCTTGTTCACGGCGTTCGCTTCGCCGGCCATCGCTTTCCGCTTGACGGCCAGCGGCGCGAAGGTGGTCATTTCCGACGCCAATCAGCTCGAGAAGCTCGCGCCGGGAGAGGACATCCCCGCCGACGCAGCGTGGCAGGTCATCGTCGCGGGCGGCGCGGCCGGTGACGAGTTGGACTTCGACGCACTTGTCGCAGCTCAGGATGCCGAAGACGCGAAGGGCGCTGCTCAGGCAGTCGGCGGCAACGCACCGATGGTGCAGTTGTTCACCAGTGGCACCACGGGAACACCCAAGGGCGTGCCGGTTCCGGTGCGCGCGCTCGCCTCGTTCCACGCCTACCAGGAGTTCGGCCTCGACGTCCGAGAGGACGACGTGTTCTGGAACGCCGCAGACCCGGGCTGGGCGTACGGGCTGTACTACGCGTTGCTCGGCCCGCTTGCCGCTGGCACGCGAAGCCTTCTGCTGCACGCCGGATTCTCCGCGCCGCTGACGTGGCAGATCATCGAGAAGTTCGGTGTCACCAATTTTGCCGCCGCTCCGACCGTCTACCGCAGTCTGCGTGCCGACAAGGCTCCCGTTCCGGAAGGCATCTCGCTGCGCCGCGCTTCCTCGGCCGGTGAGCCCTTGACTCCGGATGTTGTTGCGTGGTCGAAGAACTCGTTGGGCGTCGAGGTCCGTGATCACTACGGCCAGACCGAGCACGGCATGTTCATCGTCAACGCCTGGGCCGACGGACTTCGCGACGATGTCCGTCCCGGATCCATGGGTCGTCCGTTGCCGGGTTGGTCTGCCGCTGTGCTGGAAGACAATTCGGATGACATTGCACCGGCCCGCACTCAGGGCCGCGTGGCGATCGATACTCACAACAGCCCGTTGATGTGGTTCACCGGGTACGTCGATGCGCCGGAGAAGACGAAGCAGCGATTCAGCGAAGACGGCCGCTGGTACATCACCGGTGATGCGGGAATGACGGACGAGGACGGATTCTTCTTCTTCTCCTCGCGCGACGACGACGTCATCATCATGGCGGGCTACCGCATCGGTCCCTTCGACGTCGAGAGCGTGCTGGTCATGCACGAGCACGTCATCGAGGCCGCCGTGGTGGGCATGCCCGACGAGTTGCGCGGTGAGGTCCTCGAAGCGTTCGTCGTACTTCGCGAAGGTGTCGACGGTGACGACGAACTCGAGAAGGAACTGCAAACCCTGGTGAAGAAGAAGTTCGCCGCGCACGCGTACCCGCGCACGGTGCACTTTGTTCCGAACCTGCCCAAGACCCCGAGTGGGAAGGTTCAGCGGTACATCTTGCGGAAGGGATAAACCCCTGCTGTGCGCCTTTATTAACCCCCGGCGGTTAATAAAGGCGCACAGCAAGGTCAGCGCCGACGAATTCTGCCGACCACCATGAGGGCGACCAGGGTGACTGCAAGCAGCAGTGTCGTATTTGCTGCGGCAAGAAATACCTGGCCACGGTCGGTGAGTCCGAAGATGCTGACCGGCAAGGTCTTCCATGTCGCCGGGTAGACCATGACCGTTGCGCCCAACTCACCCATCGACAGTGCGATGGAAAGCCCGGCGGCCGCACCCAACGCTGGGAGCAGCAGCGGTAGCGTTACCCGTGTCAGCACCCGCACCGGGCCGGCGCCGAGTGATTCGGCAGCTTGACGGTAGGCGGGATCGAGCCGTTCGAGCGCGGCCGATACGGAACTGAAGGCAAAGGCAAGCACCAAAACCGTGTGAGCGAGAATCACGATCCACTTGGTGCCGCCGAGCAGTAGCGGGCGCTCGTTGAAAGTGATGAGCAGACCCAAGCCGATCGCGACCGACGGAACCGCAATCGGTAAATGGAATACGGCATCGGTGATGCGCCGCAGCCACATCGGTGCCTCACGCGAGGCCAGCGCGGCCCACGTTCCGACGATCAATGCCAATGCCCCCGCGATGAATGCAGTCTGCAAACTGACGATCAGGCTGGCGAAGTTCTCGTCGGACAGCGCCGTGGAGAAGTTCTTGCCGCCGAGATTCGACGGGAGTGGACCGGTCCACGATCCGGCCAAGGCAGCCGCGACGACGGTGGCGATGGGCGCGACGAAAACCACCGCGACGACCAGGGTGAAGAATCCGAGTACGAGGGCCCTAGAGCTTCGTGTCCACAGCAGCACGGCTGCCTCCCATCAATCTGTTGAAGGTGAATCGGTAGAGGCAGTACAGGCCGAGTGAGAGTGCGACCTGGACCGTCGCGATCACTGCTGCGCCGGGCAAGTCGAAGGTGACAATGCCGCGGGTGTAGATGAGGACCGGAAGAGTTACGACGTCTTTTGCTCCGGTGAAGAGCACGATGCCGAATTCATTCAGTGTCATCAGAAGTACGAGCGATCCACCGGCCAGGAGGGCCGGCCACGCTTCCGGCATCACCACCTGTCGCAGAACTCGGACGGGTGACGCGCCGAGACTGGCTGCCACGTCGAGTTGTTCACGCGGAATCTGGGTGAACGCTGCCAATAGCGGACGCACGACAAAGGGTGTGAAGAAAGTGATTTCGGCCGCGATCACACCGAACGGAGTGTTGAGGAAATTCAGTGGGCCGCTCGCATCGCCGGTGATGCGGACGATCAAGGCGTTGACGGCGCCGGCTGTCCCGTACAGGAACGTGAACGCCAGCGTGATCAGGAAAGACGGCAGGGCGAGCACCGTGTCGATCAATCGCCCCACCACCTTGGATCCGGCGAACGGAACGAAGGCAAGCACCAAGGCGAGGAAGGTGCCCAGGATCAGGCAACCCAGGGTCGACGCCACGGCGATTTGGATGGTCCGCCAGAGCGCGGTTCTGAACAGTTCCGAACCGAGCACCGAAGACCACGTGGACAACCCGGTGCCATCTGCGGTGCTCAGAGATTCCGTGAGGACACGTGCGGTGGGATAGACAGCAAACACGAGGACAAGAAGCAGTGGTGGCAGCGTCCAGCCGATCCGGCGCCACGGGATCGGGTCTTTGTGCTGGGGCGCAGCGGTTTCGGGGCGTTCCAGGGTTGTCGTCATGGGTGGCGATCCGCCGGAACCAGGACACTGCCGTCCGTGGGCAGGACGACACCCACTTCGGTGTCGACCGGTCGTTCGTCGTGCCCTGGAACATCCGCGTCGACGCGGACATCGTCGAGGCCACATACAGCCAGCGTCAGACGCGTCGTGGAACCGCGCCAGACGCTCGAGACGATGCGCGCCGGGAATGATCCTCGTGTGCCGACGCCGCTTACGCCTACCGCATGTGGACGAACACACAGGTAGGCGTCCATGTCGGACTCCCATTCGATGTGCCCGATCTCGGGCTGCGGGGCGTGAGCAGTGAATGGCGTGCCACCGATCGAGACCAGCGCGGAGGTGCCGATGACGCGTGTGACGGTGCAGGGCAGCAGGTTGGCACCCCCGAGGAACGCCGCGGTGAAGCTGGACGGCGGACGTTTCCACAAGGCCTCAGCGGTGTCGATGTCCGCGAGTCTGGCGTTGCGCATCACTGCGATTCGGTCTGCGAGCGCCAGGGCTTCACTCTGATCGTGCGTCACGTAGAGCATGGCTGTGTCAGGTAGTGCTCCCCGCAGTCTCGCCAGTTCGCCGAGCATGCTCTCGCGAAGTTGAGCATCCAGGGCGGCCAACGGTTCGTCGAGGAGGAGTACTCCAGGGCGAATTGCCAACGCTCGGGCAATGGCGATTCGCTGCTGTTGACCGCCGGAAAGTTCACGGGGAAGCCGCTTTCCGTACGCCGACATCCCGACCATGTCCAGGGCTTCGGCCACGCGAGGGCCGATCTCCGACCGCGGCACGCGATGGGCTCGGAGTCCGAAGGCTACGTTTTCGGATACACGCATGTGCGGGAAGAGAGTGTACGACTGGACGACGACGCCGATACCGCGTTGTGCGGGAGGCAGATTGGTGATGTCTCGGGTGCCGAGCTTGACGGAACCGGACGTGGGGCGGACAAATCCCGCGAGGGCCTTCAGGGCGGTCGACTTGCCGGATCCACTGGGCCCCAGCAGTGCCACAGTTTCACCCGGCGCCACTCGCAGATTGAAATCGACGAGTGCATGGGTTGCGGTCTTCCCGCGGCCGTAGGCGACGTTGACGCGATCGAAGGTGATGGCCGGAGCAGAATGTTCGATCGCTCCGTGAACACCGACGGTCTCGGGGAGCGTCCGCCCCAGTCTGGTTCTTGCCATGATCAGCTCCCGGTGGCTTTCTGGTAAGCGGCGATGTCGGCGTCGAGCGAGCTGAGGACGTCGTTCCAGTTCGGGGTCCACACGTTGACGCCCTGCAGAACTCCGGAAGGCGTGTTCTTGTCGGTGGATTCACCGGCAGCGCTTCGGACGTCCTCGCGGACCGATACGCCGAGTGCATCGGTGGCGACGGTCTTCTGGGATTCTGCGGAGAGCAGGAACTCCATCAACTTCTTGGCTTGTTCGCTGCTCGGTGCGCTCTTGGCGAGGCCCATCACGTAGGGCAGTGCAATGGTGGTGCGAGTGCCGTCGGCTCCAGTGGGGAAGAAGATGTCGAACTTCGATCCGTCGTCGGCGATGGAGGCGAGGTTCATCTGGACGTCACCGTTGGCGACCAGCAGCTCTCCGTTACTGACCTTGGGCTGGAGCTTTCCGGTGGAGGACGACGGCCCGACATTGTTGGCCTGGAGCTTTCCGAGGTAGTCGAGTGCTCCTTCCTTACCCATCAGGTGCTGGAGCAGCAAGAGCACCGCGGTACCGTCGCCGGCCTGGCCGGGCGTGGAGTACTGCAACTTGCCCTTGAACTGGTCAGTGAGCAGATCGTCCCAAGATTGTGGGGCGGGTGATGCAGTCGGATTGGCGATGAACGAGAGGTAATTCTCGACGACGGGCACGTACTTGCCGGCGTCGTCCTTGTCTCCGGCAGGAACGGCGGAGGTGTCGATTCCGCTGGGCTCGAGCAGACCTTGGGCGTCGGCCTTCTGGATGAACGGGGGCAGCGTAATGATCACGTCTGCCTGTGGGTTGGACTGCTCCTTTTCGACGCGGGAGACGACCTCGCCGGATCCGGCTTCCACGAGGTTGACGGCGATACCGGTCTGCGCGGTGAAGGCGTCGAATCTTCCCTTGTACCAACCGGACAGACCGTCGGCGCTGTAGACGGTGACGGTCTCGGTATCTGATCCGGCAGCAGTGCCGGTGCCACCGCAGGCAGTGGTGAACGAAAGGACGGACACGGCGAGAGCGGCCGCAGCGATGCTCGGGCGTAGACGCATGACGATTCCTTTTTCGGAGGTGAGATCAGGAGTGGGTGAGGAGTTCGGCGAACTCCGTCACGGACGGGACGATGTGGGTGGCTCCGGCGTCGCGAAGCTGTTGCTCGTCGTGTGCGCCGGTCAGAGTTCCGGCGACGATGGATGCGCCGGAACGAATGCCGCTGAGCACGTCGTTGGACGTGTCGCCGAGTACGGCGATCTGGCGGACGTCGTCGATCGAAAGTTTGAGCAGGGCAGTCAGAATCAGGTCGGGGTACGGTCGACCGCGACCGGCCTCGGCAGGGGAGAGGGTGAGATCGGCGAGGGTTTTCCAGCCGAGCGCGACGAGGAGTTTGTCCTGGGTCGATCGGCTGAACCCGGTGGTCAAGGCAACTTTGATGCCGGCCTCGCGCAAAGTGGTGATGGCTTTCTCGGCGCCGGGGATCGGCTCGGCCAGGCCCTGGTCGATGAGGGAGTCGTACGTGGTTTCGAAGGCGGCGTTCGCGGCCTGGGCGCGGTCTTCGTCACCGAAGATCGCCCGGAACACGACGATCTTCGACTGGCCCATCGTGTCGAGGACGTACTGGCGAGCGGCGTCGGCTTCCGGGCCTTCGGCGGGCAGTCCGCCGGCTTCAGCGGCGGCAGCGAAGGCGCGAAGAACCAGTCCGTCGTCGGCGACGGTGGTGCCGGCCATGTCGAGAACGGCAAGGGTGATCGGAGACATGAGAAGTCTTTCTTGTCGGAAGGATTCAGAGACCGAGCTGGTCGGCGGTTTGTTCCGCCAGTGCCGGGCCGAGCGTCATACCGCGGCCACCGGGGCCGGCAACCACCCAGACGTTGTCGGCGGCTTGTGCGCGGTGAACAAGTTGTGAGGGGTCGATGCACTGGCTGTAGACGCCCGCCCAACGCTTGACGATTGGCGGAAGATCGCGTCCCAGAAGTGTTTCCACGACTCCGGACAGATGGCGATAGGGCGCCTCGTCGACATCGAAGTCGAAGGGTTCCTCGTATTCGTGGGTGTCGCCGATGGTCAGCCCGCCGTGCAAGCGCTGCACGCACAGGAGTTGCATGCGGTGTTCCTCGGCAGTCGGTTCCTGCGGCTGCACTGTGCGGAGGTGATCGAGGGCAGATCCGGCGAAACCGGGGTAGTAGCGGAAGCTGTCACCGTCAGCGATTGCGGTGGTGAGCTTTTCGCCGAGTGGGGCGCTCTGCATCATCTGCAGGCGCACACGGCGCAACGGGAGATCGCCGGCGAGATCGCGAGCCAATCCGCCGAGTGTCGCTCCGGGGCAGACGATCACGAGATCGGCGTCGAAGCTGCGACCGTGGTCGTCGCGGATGTGTGCGCCGGAGGTGGTCGTCGTGATCTCGCGGGCTTCCGTTCCGGCGTGGAAAGTGTAACGGCCGGTGGATTCGAGGTAAGAACGGATGGCGGGGAGCGCTTGCCGTGACTCGACAGCGGCGTCCAGCGTGCAGTGCAGTCCGCCGAGAAACTTGCCCCGGAGCGCGGGGTTGACGACGCGAACGGCGTCGGGATCCAGAACCGCGAACCCTCGGTTGTCGGCGTCCGGCCGAGAGAACGCTTCCTGCGCGACCGCGACCTCCTCCTCGGTGCGCATGAGGGTGATGGAGCCGGCTGGGCGGTATCCGACGCCGGGGACACGGGCGGCAAGGTCTGCCCACAGTTCGCGCGAGCGCAGCGCAGCTTCGAGTTCGTGCGGGGCTCGCCCGGATACCCAGACGAGGCCGAAGTTCCGTACCGTGGCACCGCGGGCTTCGGGCTCACGTTCGAGATGGATGACGTCGTGTCCCCGACGGATTGCCTCGTCGGCGTGCGCCGTTCCGAGGATCCCTCCGCCCACAATCAAAATTCGCATGTAGAAATAGTGACGTTTGGTCTAGACCAATAGGGGGAATCGAGACGAACTCCAGGTTAACAATTGGTATAGACCGAATTCTTGTACGCTTGCGCCATGAATCAGCAGACGTCCACCGGGCCGGGGACCTCGAGCGTCGTGATCGAACCGGAGTTGAAGTACTACCGGGTGCGCACCGAGATCGAGACCATTCTCAGTGGGCTCGAGGAGGGCGACGCAGTCCCGTCCGAGCGGGAATTGGCGGCGCGGTTCACAGTCGCTCGCGAGACGGTCCGTCAAGCGCTTCGTGATCTTCTTGTCGAAGGGCGAATCGAGCGGCGGGGGCGGGGCACTGTCGTCGCGAGTCCGAAGTTGGTTCAGCCGCTATCGATTCGTTCCTATACCGAAGGTGCTCTGAGCGCTGGGCGAGTACCCAGTCGTAAGGTTGTGACCTTCGAACGAATGTCGGCCGACGACGGTCTCGCCACGGAATTGGGTATCGAACCAGGTGACAGCGTCGTTCACCTCGAGCGTGTTCTCTTCGCCGACGGAGAGAAGATCGGACTCGAATCAACGTTCTTGCCGGACAGCAGGTTCGGTGAGATGCTCGACGCTTTCGATGCGACGACGTCGCTGTACGCGGCTATCCGTTCCATCGGCGTGGTCTTTGCCTCCGCAACCGAACGGATCGAGACGGTGCTCGCTTCACCGCGGGAGGCAACCCTCGTCGAGTCCACCACCTCGATGCCGATGCTTCTATTACACCGGACGTCTGTCGACCCGGATGGTGTGCCGATCGAGCGCGTTCGTTCGCTCTACCGTGGTGACCGTATTGCCTTCTTGACGACTCTTCGCGAGTAGGAGGGGCGTCGAGGGGGTCTGCTGTTACCGGGAACGATAGGCACTCCCAGGCCCGTGGAATTTGTTCTGTACTGGACTCCATCAAACGGGAGGACAGTGAACATGGGTGACAAGAAGGTCTGGTTCGTAACCGGCGCAGGCCGGGGGATGGGAGTCGATATTGCTCAGGCTGCTCTTGCCGCCGGGCACGCGGTGGTGGCAACGGGGCGTGATGCGGACCGTGTTTCTGCAGCGATCGGTGCGCATGACGACCTGTTGGTGATTGCCTTGGACATCACCGACGAACAAGCCGCATATGCCGCGGTGGACACGGCAGTTGCACGATTTGGTGGAATCGATGTACTGGTGAACAACGCCGGAAACTTCTACGCCGGGTTCTTCGAGGTTGTCAGTCCGGCGCAACTTCGCGCTCAGATGGAGACCAACTTTTTCGGGCCGATCAATGTGACACGGGCGGTGTTGCCGGTAATGCGTAGGCAACGGAGTGGACGTGTCGTGACTGTCAGCTCGCTTGCGGGCCTGGTTGGTCAGGAGTTTTGCGCAGCCTACGCGGCGTCGAAGTTTGCGCTGGAGGGTTGGATGGAATCATTGCAATTCGATGTCGAACCGTACGGAATCGGGACGATGATCGTGGAGCCGGGATTCTTCCGGACCGAACTGCTTGTCGAGGGTGCGTCGTCGGTCTGGCCGGAATTGTCGATAGACGATTACGACGCTCGGACTGACGAGACCGTCGAAGCGTGGAAGAGTATGAACGGTGCCCAGGGCGGGGATCCGGTGAAACTTGCCGCGGCACTTGTGGCACTTGTCGATTCGCCGCTACCCCCACGTCGTTGGGTCGCCGGTGCCGATGCAGTGTCCGTGGTTGAGCAGAAAGCCCACCAACTACTCGATCAAGTTGAAGCCCATCGCGGTTTGTCCTCGTCGCTTGCCCACGTGGACGTGACGACCTGATCCGAGTTTGTCAGGTCACGGGAGTGAGGTGAACATGTCCACGAGCCCCTGGGGTGCGTTCTCGCCGAAGCACATGTCCAGTCCATCAGCGGACTGTTGTGCCGCCGCGGCGCTGCGTGGGAATAGGCGCTCTTCGTAGACAGCTAGCCCTTCCTCCGTGCTGCTGTGCGAAGCGATCGCCTGGCCGAGTTCCGCGCCGTCGAGCATTGCCAGGTTCGCACCCTCTCCGGCAAACGGCGACATGACGTGTGCCGCGTCCCCGAGCAGAGTGACCCCGGGAGTACGGCTCCAACTGTGGCCGATGGGAAGGGCATGGATGGGGCGAGGGGTCAGCGAGCTGTCGGCTTCGACGATCAGTGAACGCAGTGACTCGTCCCAGTCCGAGAAGTGTTCCAGCAGAACCTTCTTCGCGATGTGATCGTCGGAGAAGTCGACACTCGCTGCCCAGCTCTCGGGAACTCGCAGGGCGGCGTAGATGTGCAGACTGTTGTCGGTCTCACGGTGGGCAAGGAAGCCCTTGTCGGCACTGAGTGCGAACATCATTCCGCCGCCGACGGTTTCAGCGGCATCCACGTGCTGGTTGTCGGCGGCGTCGAGGTCGAACTCCACGAAAGATATTCCGGTGTACGCAGGAGCGTCGTTTGAAACCAGTGGACGGATTTTCGACCACGCACCGTCGGCGCCGACCAAGAGATCGGTGGTGAAGTGGGTGCCATCCGCGAGGTGAACTTCGTGTCGACCATCCGGCAACGGATGAGCACTGCGGACCTTGGCTCCCCAGTGGATTGTTTCCTTCGGAATTGAGCTGAGCAGTAGGTCACGGAGCTGGCCGCGGTCGATTTCCGGGCGGTCGCCGTCTCCGGTGTCCTGCTCGCTCAGGTGCACGACGGCATTTCGATCGAGGACGCGTGTCTCTTCCCCGCCTTGATGAACGAGGGCGCGGAACTCCTCATAGAGGCCGGCGGCACGAAGCGCGATCTGACCCGAGTCTTCGTGGATGTCGAGCATCCCGCCTTGAGTTCTGGCTGTCGGTCCGGATTCGAGATCGAATACCGCCGAATCGATTCGGCGGAGATGGAGGACTCGGGCGAGGGTGAGGCCGCCGAGGCCGGCGCCGATGATTGCGATGGGGTAGTGGTTCATGGTGGGTTCCTAAGAAGTGAGTGGGGTGTTCTCGATGCCCGTGATGAGCGTGCGGAATCCCCAGGAGAGGCGCGCGGTGGGTTCACCGGCAAGTAGAGCTGTTGCATGGCCTGCGACGAGTGGGTGCGTCTGCGGGTTTGCGTTCTGGATTGCGTCGGTCAACGCGCTCCATCGGGCATCCGCGTCGGCGGAATTGTTCGGCGCCGAGTGTTCGGCAGCAGTGGACGTCGCGTACTGCAGTAGCAAGTCCACGCCCCACGCGGCCTGACCTGGAGGGACTTCGCCTTCGTCGAGCAATGCCAGCAGGCGCTCGAGCAGGCGTACGTAGTGAACTCCGCTGGGTCGGGAAACGAGTGCCGACTGGGCGAGACCGGGATGATCGAACAGCACGGCCGTGTACGAGGTCAACACCCGTTCAAGGCGAGCTTGCCAAGTGCCGGAGGAATTTTCGGCGAGGTCGACCACTCCGAGAAGTGTGTCCAGAACGGCGGCGTGCAATTCGGCGGTATTGCGCACGTACACGTACATCGATGCCGGCCCGGTGTCGAGTTCGAGGGCGAGTCGACGCATGGTCAACTTCTGCAACCCCTCCGATCGCAAGATTTCCACCGCGGTACTGACGATGCCCTCGCGTGTCAGAGCGGGTTTGGCCGGACGATTGCGTCGGCTCGATGGACTTGCTGGCTGGTTGGGCATGTTTTTACCGTACACGAACATGTTCGTAACGAACATGTTCGTTGGATCACGCACTGAACGTCCACCGCTGTGCGGAGCCATATCGGGAGCGGTGGGTTACATGCCTGTACCGCCGGAGAGCATTGCGATCGTCAGCAGGATGCCGCCGACTATGCCCACGAGCGGGCTATCGCTGTCGAGAAGCCAGTCGTTCAACGATCCCATGAGTGCCTCTTTCGGGTTTCGATCTGTCGACGGTCGAGCCTATCGACAGATCGAAACCCGAGATGTCACTTTCGTCCGAATTGTGGATCGGACCCGAGGTGATCAGCCGTAGACGTTGCCCGGGCTGATCAACTTGGTGATCGGCACCATCAAAGCACTGGTCAGGTCGGTCTCTCCGTCGATGTCGGTGTTGATGAAGACGACCAGGGTTGTGTCCTTCTCGGGCAAGTAGACCGAGACTGTCTTGTAGCCGGGCAGGCTTCCGTTGTGACCGATCCAGCCGCCGCTGTTGAACAAACCGAGTCCGTAGCCGGAGCTGTCGTCCCCTTCGCTCAAGCTCACGGTTTGCAGGCGCTGCTTCTGAGTGGCGCCGGTCAGGAGATCGCCTTTGGCCAGCGCCGGAACCCAGAT
This sequence comes from Rhodococcus sp. MEB032, assembly GCF_030208925.1. Taxonomy (NCBI): domain Bacteria; kingdom Bacillati; phylum Actinomycetota; class Actinomycetes; order Mycobacteriales; family Nocardiaceae; genus Rhodococcus; species Rhodococcus sp. MEB032. The sequence goes on along the minus strand of NZ_JARVSY010000024.1, from coordinate 22,177 downwards.
GCGCATGTCGTCCAACGACGAGATCATTGCACCCGCGGCGCCGCCCCACGACGGATTCCAGTCCGTCGCCGCGGTCACGGATTCGTCGAGCGTTTGGTTGGTGTACCCCTGAGCGTGTGGTGTCGGGAACGCGCTGGTGGTGGGAAAGCTGGTGTGCTCCATTCCGAGTGGTGTCGTGATCTTGGTGTCGATGACTTCCGACAGTTTTGAGCCGGAGACCTTTTCGATCACCATGCCCAGCAGAACAGTGTTGGTGTTCGAGTAGTCGACGGTGGTCCCTGGTCGAAGTTGGAGTGGGAGGTCCTTGATGTATCCGACGAGTTCCTCCGGTGTGAAAGTTCGGCGGGGATCCGAAAGATATTCCATCACAAACTGTTCGGACGTCGTGTAGTCCACGAGGCCGCTGCGCATTCCTGCCAGGTGACGCAAGCTGATCGCATCACCTTCCATGACGCCGTCGACGTACTTGGAGATCGGATCATCGAGACCGATCTTTCCCTCGTCGACCAATTGCAGCAGGGCGGTCACGGTAAATGTTTTGGTGACGCTGCCGATCCGGTGGTAGAAGTCGGTTTCCATCGGCGCTTTGGTTGCCGTATCCGAGACTCCTGCAACCTTGACGTAGTTGCCGTCGGGCCCCCAAATGCCCACCATCGCACCGGGAATCCCGGTCGAATTCACCGCTGCGTCGACGATCGAATCGAGCTGGTCGGTGATGGTCGAGTCCATGATCTTGTCGGATGTGTCTGTGGATTTGTCCGTGCTGCAGCTGATTACAGCTCCGACAACCATGGCGCTGCACAGGCCGACAAGCAGGATGCGTCTTGCTCCGGTTTTCATGAGTCGAACTCTGCCCGTCCGAGGGCACTCACACATCGACCCCGGGTACGGCAGACGCAGTCCCCAGGTACCTCCTCAACCGGTACCGGGGGACTACGGAACCCTGGCCTGAACCCTTGGCTTGGGTCAGATTCCGCCGTCGAAGAACGCCGCCAGCGCGGGTGCCGGGTCTGCCGCGGTGCCCATATTTGCTACGCCGACAACGATCAATCCCAGCGTGAACAGTGCAGTGAGAAGACCGATCGACCCCGACACGAATCTCGTCCGTCGCTCGGATCGCGCCGTTCTCGCGAAGCGTGCCCACACGACCACAGTCACGGTCAGTGATATTGCTGCCGCGATCAGCGCGATCACCGCCATGGCCAAGTGATACCGCGCGAAGTCGCTGATCATCAGTTCGAGGACAGGGCTTTGCTGGTTTCCGGTGCCCGTCGACTGAGCGAGCTGTTGGCGGACCTGCCCGACAGTGTCGCCAAGTGCCCCATCCGCCTGGGCCACGGGCAACATCGAGATCAGCGAAGAGAAGGGTGCAACGACACCTTGGATATTTGCCATCACGAGTACCGAGGAAAACATCGCGAGGAGCGTGACCAGCCCTCCCGCCGAGGCGAATGCGAGTTTCTTTCCAGCCGTCAGAGGGCCGGCGTTCACGAACGACGCCTTGAGCATCCGGCCGAGTGCGAGCAGAACCGTCAGCAGGATTACCGCGATCACGGCCTTGGCCACGTGGTACCGCAGCCAGTAGTCGACAGCGGACTCCAAGCTTGGCGAGAAGGCTTGGACACCGGAACTCCAGTATTCGACGAACGCGGCGCGGACCGTCTCGACGAGTTCTCCCTGGTCTGCGTACCCATCACCCGGCCTACTCGTCAGCATGCCCGGGGCGAGAACGAAGGCAGCGGAGAAACCGGCGACCAACGCGATCAACGCGGCGATCTTGCGACCGGAGGACTGCGTCGAGCGCGACGGCCCCGCAGTGTTGTGCCGTGAAGAATTGTGCAGTGGGATTCCTCCAGCGTGATGAGCGATCATCTGGTCACCGTCCACAAAGTCATGTCACCGAGTGTAGAAATCGGTACACCGGACTTCATCGTTCGAGAGGATGATATTTCCTGCGACGGCGTCCGCCCGCCCTCGCCGCTGCCGTCGACATCCCCCTCAGCACTCGACGACATTGACGGCGAGCCCGCCTTCACTTGTTTCCTTGTAACGCACGGACATGTCGTTTCCGGTTTGGCGCATGGTTTCGATGACGGTATCGAGGCTCACCACATGCGTCCCGTCACCCAGGTATGCGAGCTGAGCTGCGGTGACTGCAGTCGAGGCGGCTACGGCATTTCGTTCGATGCATGGGATTTGGACCAGGCCACCAACCGGATCGCAGGTCAGCCCCAGATGGTGTTCCATGGCAATCTCAGCGGCATTCTCGATTTGTCGTGGTGATCCGCCCATGACAGCGCACAAGCCGGCTGCCGCCATCGCGCAGGCAGCTCCGACCTCACCCTGGCACCCCGCCTCCGCACCCGAGATCGAGGCATTCGCCTTGATGATCGATCCGATTGCGGCTGCGGTGAGGAGAAAGGTTCGAACGTCGTGAACACCGGCGCCCGCCGCACGTATGTGGTGGTATAGCACTGCCGGCACGATGCCTGCGGCACCGTTCGTCGGAGCCGTTACCACGCGGCCACCTGCTGCATTTTCTTCGTTGACCGCCATGGCGTAGACGGTCAGCCACTCGCGTGAGGAGGGTGCGCAGTTACGTTGTTCCAGTTGAATGTTCGCGGACCGTGCTCTTCGGCGAACTCCGAGACGCCCGGGCAATACACCTTCGGTCTGGGTGCCGCGTTCGATGCAGTCGCGCATCGCGGACCAGATCGCGTCGATGCCGGTGAATGCCCGATCCTGGCCGTGTATCGCGATTTCGTCCGACAGTGCCAGTTCGGCGATAGTTCCGGAGCCGCATTCCGCCAGTAGCTCTTTCGCGGTTCGATAGCGTGAGTTGATCGAATGCGCGCTTGCTTGCGTCTCCGTTCCGGCACGCAGTACGAATCCGCCACCGATCGACAGATATGTACTCGTACAGACGATTTCGCGACCGCTGAAGGCGGTCAGTGTCATCGAGTTGGGGTGCCCGTGACGGCGAACGAGCGGCTCGAACACCATGTCCTCGTGAGTGAACACAACGTGCCCGAGTGAGCCGCCGACGAGCTTCACCGATCCGCCGTCCGAGAGCTCGGCCCAACGCCCGTGAATGTCGTTCGGCTCGCACGTTTCAGGATCCAACCCACGAAGTCCCGCGATCACCGCGTCGGGAGTGCAGTGCCCTATTCCGGTGGCGGCGAGAGAGCCGTGCAGATTGCAGCGAATTCGGTCGACCGACGCGGTCAAGCCGGCGTCGGAGAGCTCGCCGACAAAAGTGCGGGCGGCTCGCATCGGACCGACCGTGTGTGAACTGGAGGGCCCGATGCCGATGGAGAAGAATTCGAGCGCGGAAACATAGACGCCGGTGGTGCTCATTCGGCGCTCGTGACGGTAGTCGCTCCTGACTCGCGCTGGGCCGCAATCGTCAGGAGGTTGGAGCGCGAGTCCCCGGTGGCGGCTCGGATCACAGTGCGTGCCATTGCAATTGCTCCGTGCAGAACAGCTTCGTCGCCCGCTGCGGAGCGGGCATCAGCGGCAAACTCGATCGTGTGAGGAACTCCGGTAACGCCGCGTAACGCGATCATCGGGTGGATCGAGGGAACCACCTTCGACACGTTGCCCATGTCTGTCGAGCCGCCGGTCAGGGGAGTTCGGGCGGCCGCGGTGCGGCCCAGGCTCGCGATCTCCTCGTCCCAGATCGTCGCCAGCACGCGATGTTGAACAAGCTCCTCGTAGCGCGGTTCGGCGCGTTCGGTCGACCAGGAGCAGTCGCTGGCCACAGCTGCGCCCTCGAAGCAGGAGAGCATACGACGTTTGGCGTCCAACAGCACGTCGAGTTCTGCGGCCCGAACTTCCGCTCGCACCAACGTCGAGGCCGGAATGATGTTTGTTGCTTCGCCGCCGTGCTCGACATAGGCGTTGAGCCTGACGTCGGACGGAAGTTGTTGACGGAGAAGTCCGATGGCGACCAAGGCGATCGTGGCGGCGTCACCTGCGTTGATGCCCTTGTGTGGCGCAGCGGCCGCGTGTGCGGCTCTTCCGGTGTAGGTCACGTCGAACCGGTCGACTGCCTGCGTTCCGGTGACGGTGCAGCTGACGTCTTCACCTGCAGCGCCGTGGACCATGATCGACATCGCCGCGCCCTCCCATGCGCCACGTTCGAGCAGCAAGACTTTCCCGCCGCCATGTTCTTCGGCCGGCGTACCGAGAAGGACGACGGTCAGGCCGTGTTCCTCCGCGACCTCTCCGAGCGCGATCGCTGCTCCCAGTCCGGCAGCGGCGATGACATTGTGTCCACACGCATGACCGATATCGGGAAGGGCGTCGTACTCGGCGCAGACGACGACGCGGAAAGGGCCGGAGCCCCGCACCGCTTCGAATGCCGTCTCGAGGCCGTAGGCGGCGCGAGTAACCGTGAAGCCGGCTTCCTGCGCGGCGTCCGCCAAGAGGGCCGACGCATGATGCTCTTCGAATGCCAATTCTGGGTGAGCATGGATGGTGTGGCTGACGTCGATGAGGCGTGATGCCCACTTCTCGATCGTGCTCGAAACCGAGTCTGTGCGGGTGCGGGTGTCAGCGATGGACATGGGTATTGCTTCCTTTCAACATCTTTGGTTCTCTGTGTCTTCGGATCACGGTGTCTTCGGTTCTCAGCGTTTTCGGGTGCAGTTCTAGTGCCAGAGGCCCAGCGCGAACTCCGCGACGACCACGGAAAGTAGGTAAGAGGCGAGGATCGCGACGATTCCGACGGGCACGATCTTCCAGCCGATCGTCTTGAGCAAGGGAAGGTCCTTGCCGAGGCTGAGACCTGCGACAGTCAAGGTGAGGGTGCAGATCGAGAGAAAGTCGACACTCCCGACGGTGCTCGAGACGAAATCACCGATGGGGGACCACGGTGTTGTCGCCAAGGCGCCGATGGTGATGATTGCGATCATCGCCGCGATCTTGCCGCGGGTCAGGCGGGCCACGCCGACGCCCAGGAGCAACAATCCGGTGAGGATCAAGTAACCGACGATGATCGATCGAGATACGCCACCCGCTGCGATCGAGGAGACGATGACCCCACCGACGAACAGAATCGGAACGATCGTGGTCAGCGGCACGGTGGCGCTCGGCGCAACCGCTCGTGGGGCAGTGTCGGCTTTCCGTTCGCTGGTCGACTTCGAGCGCTTGGTGAGTGCGCCGTAGATTCGATCAGCAAGGGGGAGTGCGACATACATGCCGACATACACGCCGAGGAGGCCGGTGATGATGTTGGATGTGGCCGCCACGGCGAGTACCTGGTCGGCCATCTCGGGGTGCGCCGAAACGACGCTGGCGGCAGCGGCAGCCATCATCGAGCCGGATCCGACGCCGGCACCCATCGCCAACGCGAGGGGGTCGAAGATGTTGAAGGATGTAGCCAGTGACGCAATCAGGCTGATCAGCACGGCACCGAACAGAGTGCCGAAGACGTACATCGACAGGACTCCACGGTACTGGTCGGAATCGGGGCCGTAGCGTTCGCTGACCATCGCGAAGGAACCCTCGCGGTCGATGGAGAAGGTTGCTCCGACGGTGGCCGGCCCCATCCGAAGGAGTACCGCCAGCGGGAGTGCGAGAGCGATAGTGCCGAACAAGTGCCCCAATTCCTGCAGTAGCAGTGCGGGGCCCGCCTCGAACAACAATTGGATGTTCGGGCCGATGGTGAAAGACAACCTTGCACAAAGCAAGAGAACAGCCAGGCCCATGATTGCCGAGGCCGCAGCCTGAAGGTCGAGGCCGAGTGGTTTCCACTTCTGGCTCGAGACGACACCGCCGGCAATCAGTCCCCACACCATGGGCAGGATCGTGATGGCGGCAGCGCCGACGGGAATCACTGCGGGGCCGATCAGTTGCGCGCCTGCCGCAAGCCCGAGGAGCAGAATCACCACGATCCACAGGCGTGGCGACCGCATGGCAAAAACGACTTTTTGCGTCGCGGTTTGATCGCTGACTGGGGAATCGTCATGCGAGACAGGGAATGCTTCGGTCATGTCGGTGTCTTTCTCGAGGGGGCGAACGAACGCAAGAAGTAAGGGTTCTCGAGGCTCAGGATTTGGTGGACTATTGATGTGATGAAGTTAGGATCGACGCGTTTCGATCCTGTTTCGGTGCAGCATTCTTTTGAAAGTGAGGTCCTCGGTGCAGGATCAGATGCTCAAGGACGACGATCTTCGGCTGTTGAACGCACTGCAGATCAGGCCGCGAGCGTCGTGGTCCGAGCTTTCACGCGCGATCGGTTCCGACCCGGTCACCCTGACCAGGCGTTGGGAGCGTCTGCACTCGCAAGGCATAGCGTGGATCGCTGCGTACCGTGGTGGACCCATCGTGTCGGCGACCGCACTTCTCGAGATCGAATGCGCACCGGCACAGACCATGAGCGTTGCCGAACAGATCGCGCACGATCCCGAAGTTCTCACAGTCGATCTCACAACCGGCAATCGGGATCTGCTCGTCACGCTCACCTGCACTGACCTCGATCAATTGTCCAGGTACGTGTTGGAGCGAACACAATCCTTGCCGATGATCACCGCGATGCGAACTCAGATCGTGTCCTCGGCGAACTCCGACGCGAGGAACTGGCGTCTACGTGCTCTCGATGCGGAAGAAATTGCCGCGCTCGAGTCGGCCCCGGCGGGAAAGATTCGTGGTGTACGCGCCGGCGAAGAGGAACAGTCGCAGCTGTTCGACATTCTTTCTCGCGAACCACGTGTCACCGTCTCGGCACTCGCTGCGGCCCTCGGAGTCACGCCGGCTCGCGCTGGGGCGCTCCTTTCTCACGAGCTGTCGACGGGGCGACTGGTCGTCCGCACGGAGATTGCTCGGCCCTACTCCGGCTGGCCGGTCTACGCCTGGTACTTCTTACGTCTCGACGGGCGAAAGGAGGCAATTGCTCAGCGTCTTTCGCACCTGCGTGAGGCGAGGCTTGTTGCTTCTACGATCGGCAGCTACGACATCGCATTGGCGGTGTGGCTGCGCTCGATCGACGACGTGCAGCGTCTGGAAGGTTATCTCGCCGAGCAGTTTCCGGGCGTATCCGTGGTGGACCGGTCGATCGTCCTGCGTACGCCGCATCACCTGCATCGGACGATCGATGTGTCGGGCCGAAGCATGCCGAAGCACGGGTGATCCGCAACTCGTTCGCGCGGGTCGGGTGCTCTCCGACTAGTTGGGGATCGCCACGTCGACGATCAAGCCGAAGTGATCGGAACCTTCGATCTCGATCCGCTCGAGTGACTTCGCCTGACCGCCCCGCAGAAGTACATGGTCGATGCCGACGATCGCGGGAAATTTCTTGTCCGCCGGATAGGTGCGCACGATGCCTACTCCCAATTGGTCTGCGGCATCGGAGTAGCCGACATCGAGGAGGTCACGGAATTGCTTGTGCGTGAATGTGGTGTTGAAGTCGCCACTGACGATGACGGTTTCCTCGGCGGCAGCAGCGTCGAGCGCGTTTCGCAAAGTGCTCAGCTCGGCAGTCCACACGTCGGGCGGGGTCACGTACGCCGGTCCGGGGTGAACCGCCAGAAGGGTGAACGAAGTTGAGAAGCCCACTTCGGCAACAAGATTGGTCGGTCCGAATCCGTTCAATTCCCGAGTGTCCGTCAGCGGATAACGGCTGTAAATACCGGCGCCACCCCCGCCGGCCTCGTCCGGTACCAAGTAGTGATGCGGCAGCAGTTGCTCGAGTCCTTGATCTCTGAGAGAGCCTTCGAGTGATGTGGTCAGTTCCTGAACCGTCAGGACGTCGACTGCCTTCTCGCGCACCGTCGCAGTCAAACTGGCGGGATCTGCCTGCCCGAAGAGAAGATTTGCTTGCATTACGCGCAGAGTCGGCCCGTCGATTTCGGAACTGTTTGCCACATACAGTGGACTGATCACCGACGCGCCCACCGCAATCAGTACCACCGAGATCGCCAGCAGGATCCAGCGGCGAAAGACCAGGCATATCAGGGACGCTGCGAGTGTGACCGCAAGCAGTATCGGGACGAAGGAGGCCACGGCGATCAACGGGTTGATCGGCTTGGTGGAGTACAACGCGATCAGCGCGACAACGCCGACGGCGATACCGCCCACGCCGGCGACCTGAGCGATACGGCGTGCCGGAACATTGTCCGTCGTGAATCCCATACCAAACGGTACCCAATGCAGCCACGGCTCCCGACTGCCTGGCGTTTGTCAGTCGCCGGTTCGGGTGCGGAATGCGTTCACGGCGGCTTCGACGGTCGGGTAGAAGTGCGTCGAATCGAATCGATCCCCGACTCCGAATCGGATGAGTCGATCCTTGATCGGACCTTTCATCTCTGCGAATGCCAACCGAATTCCTTTGCCTTCGAGGAATGTATCCAGATCGACGAGTTCGTCGACTGCCGTTGTATCGAGTCCGGTGATCGGTTCGGCGGCTATAACCACCCAGTCGACCGGATCTGGCGCCTTGGCGACGACGGAGCGAACGTACTCGTCGAAGATCTCGCCGTTCGCGAAAAACAGTGGCGCGTCAAACCTCACCAACACCAGGCCGGGGATGCGATGCCCATCTGGATGGCGTTCGATGTCGTGGAATCCGGTGGGATCGCCCGTCTCGACGAGTTCGGTTCGATGTGGCTGCCATACCTGCGCGATGACCGCTGCGAAGGACAGTCCGATCGCAACAAGGATGCCTTGTAGCACACCGACCAGGGCGACGCCCAGAAACGCCGCGACGGCGAGGCCGAATTCCACGGTGCTCATGCGCCACATGCGGACCATGCCGCCCACGTCGATCAGTGCACACGCGGCGACGATGACGACGGCGGCCAGTGTTGCATCGGGCAGATATGCCGTGAGTCCGGGAGCGACGAGGACGAACACCAGGACCGCGAGCGCCCCGACGACGCCGGCCAATTGTGTGTGCGCCCCACTCTGTTCGGCTACCGGAGTTCGTGACCCGCTCGCCGAGATCGGAAACCCGCCGAACAGCCCGCCGGCCACGTTCGCGACACCGATCGCCTTCATTTCGGTACTGCCGTTCACGTCCTCGCCGTGGCGGGCGGCGAAGGTGCGCGAGAGAACGCCGGTGTCGGCGAAGGCAATCAATGCGATACCGGCGGCGGGCCCGATCAGATGGCCGACGTCCTGCCAGGTGACTCCACCGACGGAAGGGAGGGGGAGTCCTTCCGGCAGCGCGCCGACCATGCCGATGTCATCGGTGAGACCGGCGGCAGCGGACAAGACTATGGCCGCGACAACGGCCACCAGAACGCCGGGAACAACAGGTACCCAGAGCCGGAAGGCGACTATGACGACTAGCGAACCGACACCGATGGCGGCAGCGAGGGGGTCGACGTCGCCACCCACCAGGGCCTTTGAGATCCCGCCGATTTCACCGAGTAGACCGGACGCGTCGACGGAGAATCCGAGCAGCTTGGGAATCTGACCAACTACGACGACGAGTGCAATGGCATTGAGGTAGCCGAGACGGATCGGTTTCGAGAGGAGTTCGGTCACGAAGCCGAGACGAAGGAATCCGCCGATCACGAGGATGAGTCCGACAAGAATGGCGAGAACACCGGCTAGTGCAAGCGCATTCTCCGAATCGCCGACCACTGCCAGCGGTATGACCGCGGCGGCAATCAGCGGCGCCAGTGACGAATCAGGTCCGAGTACAAGGATTTTCGAGGGCCCGACTACCGCGTACGCGAGCAAAGGCACGATGGTGGCGTACAGCCCGGCGTACGCAGGCAACCCGGCGGCCTCGGCGTAGCCCATGCCTGCCGGGATGAGCAGGGCAGTCAAGACGAGTCCGGCAGTGACGTCTGTTCGCAACCACTCGCGGCGATACCCACGGGCAGTCGCGACGCCCGGTAGCCGACCTAGACTCTCCGCCCACATCATCGTTTGATTGTCCTCCCTCAGTGGAGCGAACGGGCGCGCTCGGGGGCAACCGCGGTGGTCGCAGGGAGAGGCGCAGGTGCCTGTGCGAGGCGGCGGCGTCGAATTGCCTTGTCCAACTCGACGACAACCGGGATGATCAGCGACCAACCCAGGCAGGCGAGCCACTGGGCGCCGGTCAGTGAGGTTGTCATGAGGAGGTCCTGGAGGACGCCCGCCTCGACGGCGAATACGGTCACGACCGTGGGGATCGTCAAGATCTTGATGGCACCGAGAACCGGTGGAACCACGCCGGACTCGGGATCACGCCGCATAGTCAGCCCCGCGAGAATCGAACCGAGAGAGAGCACTACGAATGCTGTGGTCATGGGAACATTCGCCTCGGAAGTACTCATTTCACCGGGTGCGAGAAGCATCGCCGCGAGTGTCACGGCAAATTGCAGGACACCGTACGCGAGCCACTGAGCGACTGCGCTTCGATGTGCGATCGGCATCTTGGGATCGCGCGGAGGCTTGTTCATCAGATCCGGTGGCGGCGGGTCGAGCATGATCACGGCGACGGGGAACAGTGTGATGAAGAAGTGCTGGAACAGCACCATCAGTGGCGTCAGTGCCACACCCTCGTTGATGTTGAAGATGCTCGCAGCGAGGAAGAGGAGAACCAAGGAGAAGAGTTTCGACATCTGGTAGCGGATGTACGAGACGATTTTTCCGTAGATGTTGCGGCCCAAAGTGATCGCGGTGATGAGGGTACCGAAGTTGTCGTCGGTGAGCACCATCTTGCCCGCCTGTTTGGTCACCTCACTGCCCGAGCCCATGGCGACGCCGATGTCTGCCTTCTTCAACGCGGCGGCGTCGTTGACCGCGTCTCCGGTCATCGCGACGACGGCGCCACCGCTCTGCATGACATCGACCAAGCGAAGTTTGTCCTGCGGAGTGACGCGGCCGAACACGTGCAGGTTCGGCAACGCGGTCGACAGTTCTTCATCGGTCATCGCTTGCAACTCGCCGCCGCCCACCGAGCCCGGGCCGAGTCCGAGTTCGGCACCGATCGCTGCGGCGGTGATGGCATGGTCGCCGGTGATCATGCGGACCTCGATGCCGGCCCGGTGTGCGGTTCGCACCGAATCGACCGCCTCCGGACGCAGCGGGTCGATGATGCCTGCCATACCGACAAACGTCAGGTCCTCGACAAAGGACATGGGGTCGGCCACGACAGCGTCTTCCCGTCCGTCGAGGCGTCTGACCGCGAATGCCAGCACCCGAAGACCCTTTTCGGACATAGACTGATTTGCTGCCGTGAGTTCGTCTCGGACTTCCTCGATCGGGACCTGCCGACGGCCGGGGAGAAAGGCCGAAGAACACCGAGCGAGGACGACATCGGGTCCGCCCTGGACCAATCCGACGAACTGACTTACGCCGTCGACTTCGAGATGGTGGTACGTGGCCATGAACTTGTACGCGGAATCGAACGGAACCGTCGCCACCCGCGGGTAGGTCCGTCTGGTGAGTGGGGCGTCGGCACCGATCTTTGCCGCGAGCACCACGAGCGCGGCCTCGGTCGGGTCGCCGACAACTTCCCCGGAATCGGAAACCGTTGCATCGCTGTCGAGACACAGTCCGTATGCGAGAAGGGTGAAGTCGGGCGGCGCCTCGCCGGCAACCTGCGTTATCCTTCCCGCTTTGGCATAGCCTTCGCCCTCGACCGTGTACCAACGGCCGTGGACGTACAGCGATCGGACGGTCATCTGGTTCATGGTCAGCGTGCCGGTCTTGTCCGAGTTGATTGCACTGGTCGCGCCGAGTGTTTCGACGTCGGTCAGGTTCTTCACGACGGCCTTGGCGTCGGCCAGTTGACGGGCACCGTAGGCCAGCATCGCCTGGACGAATGTTGGCAGGCCGGTCGGAATCGCGGACACTCCCATTGCGATACCAAGGAGCAGAAGCGTAGTCAGGTCCTGCCCACGAAGGAGCCCGATGACGACGATGACGATCACTGCCGTCCACGCGATGATTCCGAGAAGTTTGGTGAGAGAGTCCAATTCACGTTGAAGTGGCGACTTGCCAGGGGCGACCGCCGACAACATCGACGCGATCCGGCCTATCTGCGTCTGCATCCCGGTCTCGGTGACCACCATGGTCGCCGTGCCGCGGGTGACCGAGGTGTTCTGGAAGACCAGATTGCTGCGGTCTCCGAGCGGAATATCCTCGTTGTTCAGCGTATTCGGGTCCTTCGGTATCGGCGCGCTTTCCCCGGTCAATGCGGCTTCCTGCGTCTCCAGGGTGGTGGTGGCGAGTAACCGTCCGTCGGCAGCGATGATGTCTCCTGCCTCGACTTGGACGATGTCACCCGGCACCAGTTCGGTAGCGTCGAGTTGAATCAGGTTCCCGTCACGAATGACCCGTGCTTGGGGCGTCTGCATCTTGGCGAGGGCGTCGACGCTGGCCCGTGCCTTCAACTCCTGTCGAGTTCCGAGGACGATGTTGAGCACGACGAGCACCGCCACCACGATTGCTGTCGGCACTTCACCGATGGCGATGCTGACCGCGGCCACGGCGACGAGCATCAAGTTCATCGGATCTTTCAGCTGCAACAGCGCGATCGACCACGTCGACGGCGGTGGCGTCGAGGTGATTTCGTTCGACCCGTAGCGTCGTCGCCGTTGGTCGGCCTCATCCGACTGCAGTCCGCGCTCCGGGTCCGACTGCAGTACGGACACGACTGATTCGCCACTCTGCGCATGCCACGGCGTGGGGCTCATGACCGCACATCCTTTCCTTGGCGATCGTCAATACCGGGTCGGAATCCAGTGCAGCGGTTGTTTGGGCGTCTGGTAGCCGTGAGCCTTCTGCCGTTTCGGTAGGGTGATGTCCGTGGATTGCACGGGCTCGTAGGGGATCTGACTCAGAATGTGGCTGATGATGTTGAGTCGTCCGCGTTTCTTGTCATTGTTGTTTGCGACATACCATGGCGCCCAGCCGGTGTCGGTGAAGCGAAACATCTCGTCGCGGGCACGCGAGTAGTCGTACCAATGACTGAACGACTTCAGATCGAGATTCGACAGCTTCCAGATCTTTCGAGGGTCGTCGATCCGGCTCTGCAGACGTAAGAGCTGCTGTTCTTCGCTGACCTCGAGCCAGTACTTGAGCAGAATGACTCCCGATTCGACGATCGCGCGTTCGACGGTCGGAATGAGCTGGAGAAATTGATGTGCTTGTTCTTCGGTGCAAAAGCCCATTACTCGTTCTACACCGGCACGGTTGTACCAACTTCGGTCGAAGATGACGATCTCACCGGCAGCCGGAAGATGCGGGACGTAGCGCTGGACATACATCTGCGAATGCTCTCGCTCGGTCGGGGCGGGTAACGCAACGACCCGGAACACTCGCGGACTCACTCGCTCGGTGATGGCTTTGATGACACCGCCCTTCCCCGCGGTATCTCGACCTTCGAATACGATGCAGACCTTGGCTTCAGACGATTTGACCCACTCCTGCAAAGCCACGAGTTCGCCGTGCAACGGCTTGAGTTTGCGGCGGTACACCTTGTTCTTCATCGGCTTTTCTGCCACGGGCGGCGCGTCGTCGGTAAGGGTCGACGGGGTGTCGTCGTGAAGAATCCGAGCGTTCTTTCCCACTTCCACTCCCTGGCATCATGAGCGCAACGCGAGCGCGCGGGGAACCGTCCGCCCTTATGTGTATGCCCCATATTCGGTGAACCTATTCTCTTCGCAATCGAGACCCGAATCGTGTTGTTTTCGAACCCTTTCCGAGTCTTGACGTGCTCGGCTGGACGGACGACCATTAATGGATGACTGGCGACGAAGAGTTGCTTCACGTCGAGCGGGTGATCACTCGCCTGATTTCCCGCTATCCCGCCGTTCCTCCACCGGAGATCGAAAACAGAGTGCGAACAATTCACCAGCGTTTTGCGGGATGTCGGATCCGCGACTTCGTGCCTCTTCTGGTCGAAAAAGCGGCCAGACAAGAGATCTCGGATCGGAGAATCGTGATTCCGATAATGGATGAGCGGTCGGCGAGTCTGAACTCTTTCGAACTGTAGCCGGAACGGGGATCGTCGGCGCATACTGAAATGACCTTGGACCAGGGAGTTCTGGCCGAATGCAGGAGCTCAGGCGCGGAACGTCAGCCTCCCGAACTCCTGATGTGTAAAACCGAGTACAGGGAGCGTTGACATGGAAGGCTTCTGGGAATTCTTCTGGTTCATCTTCGTCTGCTTTGCCTTTGTGGCGTACTTGAGCGTGTTGTTCTCGATCATCACCGACTTGTTCCGTGATCACGAGACTTCGGGCTGGGCCAAGGCGTTGTGGATGATATTCCTCTTCGTCATTCCATTCCTGTCCGCGATGATCTACGTGGTCGTCAAGAATGACGGAATGACGAGGCGGTCGATGGAAGCCGCTCAACAGCACATACACGCGCAGAGTGATTACATTCGAAAGGTCGCCGGGAAATCGCCGACTCAGCAGATCGCCGACGCCAGAGAGCTTCTCGACTCAGGCGCGATCAACGAAGAGGAATTCCAGGCCATCAAGGCAAAGGCGCTGGCGTAGTTTTCGTATCTTCTGCCCCGGGCCTGGCGTCGTCGGTTCCGCCGTCGTCAGGCCCGGCGTCCTGCGCGGCGGCGCGTGCGGGACGAACCAATACTTCCAGTGCGACGAGAGCAACGAGCGCAATGACGACGATCCAACCAACGACCAATCCGGTGGGGTAGCGCCAGAAGAGCAGCAACAGTGCGGCGATGCCGATGATGGCACAGCGCAGTGGGACACGAAGCTGATTGGCCCACCGCTCCACCTGATTCGGCGTTCGGCCGCTTGCAGAATGCCGGACGAAGTCCAACGCCTGCCCGTAGCCTCGACGAACGGCGATCGCCGACGACGACCCACCGATCAGGTAGGCGCCGAGCCCCACCACCACACCGAGGACCGCAACCGCGCGAAGGCTCGTCCGAAGCGGAACCAGAACTGTGTCGATGACAGCGGTGGCGGCGTCTGGCGAGAGGATATCGGTAGGGACACTGTCGAGGTAGATTGCGCGCCCGATCAGAATTCCGATCGCAAGAACAAGCATTCCCAACGCAATCGACAGACCGACCAGGGACAGCGTACGAAGCCTGCGACCGGTTGGCGCAACGGCGACAGCGGCTGCTGCGCAAGCAATTCCCAACCACGGCAGCACCGCCGAGACCTTGTCGAGTGCCGAGACGGCTCGCTGCGCCTTCACCAGCTCGGGGGACTGGAAGAGAACAAACTCCTTGTCCACGGACGGGATTTTGTCTGCGAAAGCGAAGCCGCGTTCGGTCAGCGCCGTTTTCACCCGGTCGATGATCGTGCTCAGTGAAATGCTGACCGTTCCGCTCTGGTCGACCTCGACCGAGTCGGGTCCGTAGTTTCCGGTCATGACGGCGACGAGGGAGTTGTGCGCCGCTCGGTTCGCCTGAATCCAAAGGTCTTCGAACTGCTGCGTCCGAACGAGCGAGGCCACTGTGTCGTGGACGAAACTCTTCGCCTGGCCGGTGATCACCGGTGCCAAACCCACCAACGCCTGGTCCACGCGAGGCGCGTTGGCTTCGAGATTCGACACATCCGTCAATGCCGTGAGTGCCTCGGTGGTGAGCCCTTCGACGTCGACGCGATCGAAGATCTCGTCCGTGACTTGATTCGTGATCTCCGCTTGCACGGCTGGATTCTCACCCAGTGGCGCTACCGTGCTGACGTAGCGGTCCGTGTCGAGGATCTGACTACGTACGAAGCGGGTGGTTACCGACAAGACTGCGAGCAGTGCGACCAGCACCAGCAGGATTGTCACCGCGGTCCACCGCAGCCCATGTCGAGGTGGTCGGGAGACTTTCTCGACGGTCGTTTCGCGGGCGCTGGGAGTCTGCTCGCGAAGTGTTGCTACCTCTTCGCGCAACCGGGCTAGTTCGGCACGTTCGTCCTCCTGGAGTGGTCCGTCGCTCGTGCCGTTTGCCATGATGGTCCTCCCGGGACGGAAACTACTGGCGCACAGTTGAAATGCTGAACTGCGAAGATGATTCGGCGGGTGACCTCAGATGACCTCGGGATTCCAGGTCGCGACGGCCCAGATGACGAATACGTCGAGCGCGATGATGATGATCGACCACCACGGCGAGTGGGGTAGCCACAGGAAATTCGCGAGGATCGACAGAGAACAGATGACTATCGCGCCTACCCGTGCCCACGTCGCGCCGGTGAAGAGCATGATTCCGACAGCGGTGACGAGCACGCCGAGTACGAGGTGAATCCATCCCCAGGAGGTGAGGTCGAATTGGTACGCGTATTCAGGGCCGACGACTGTCACGTCGTCCTCCGATATCGCCGAGATGCCTTGGAGGATTTCGAGCACGCCGACTGTGATGAGGAGAACGGCTCCGCCCAGCGCGCTTCCTTTTGCCACACCCTGCTTTACCAGTGAATCCTCGGACATGACCGCCCCTAGATTTCAAGCGCGAAATAGCCTGGCATATTTCCCTGTCCCGACCTTTTACGGTGGTGAAGTAGCCCGTCGGAGGGCAAATCAAACATTGAGCGCTGCACAGCATTGCGATATTCATTCGCCTACGAATTCGAAAGAACCTACCGTGACGGCATGGATATGGCGGACGTAGGTGTGGCGATGAGGCCTGCACCGGGTGTGATCCGGACGGACCGGCTGGTGCTCCGTACCTACCGCCCAGGCGATCACCGGGATCTTCTCGCCTTCTACGGGCGCAGCGACGTATGCCGGTATTTGCTCAACGAACCCTGGAGTCTCGCGGAGGCTCGAGAGGCCGTGCAGACCAGAATGTCTCGCCGCGACCTGGCATCGGGCGCGGTGGCACTTGTTGTCGAGTACGGGGGCCGGGTTGTCGGAAGCGTGAGTGCTTGGCGAGTCGAAGAATCTGATTGCACAGCCGAAGTCGAGCACACCGCCGAACTCGGGTGGGCATTTTCGCCCGAGTTCGGCGGCCGAGGATTCGCGACGGAAGCTGTGACCGCTCTGATCGACCTCGCGTTCGCGACACCCCGATTGCGCCGCGTGGTCGCGCGAATGGATTCGAGAAACGAATCCTCGGCGCGACTCGCGCAGCGGATCGGTATGAGGCGAGAGGGACATTTTCGGCAGAACGCGTGGATCAAGAACGAGTGGACCGACACCGTGGTTTTCGCGACACTTCGCGGTGAGTGGCCTTCAGTTGCTTGATCAGACCGAGCGGGCTGCTATTTTGCGACCAGTTCGGTCAACTGTGGCACGAGTTCGTCGGTCGCCCACGGAACACTCAGAAGGCTGACGTACATTGTCGCCGCAGTCAGGCGATTGTCGGTGATCCACAGGTCCTTGCCGTTGGCGATGACCGGCCACCGCGAGAACAGAGTGTTGGCCAATGTGCTGTCGACTTCCGACTGATCGCTTGCCCAACCGAGATACACGTCGGTGTTGATCGTGTCGAGCTTTTCCATACTGATGCCGAAAAGGAACGAGTCGCCGGCAAAGTTCTTGGCGCCGTTCACCACGTCGGGAGCGACTGTGAGCCCGAGGTTTTCGACAAACTTGACGCGCGGATCGTCCGGACCGTAGATGGCGGTTTCGGTTTCTCCTTCACGGATGTAGGAACCGAAGGCGAAAGTGACTCCGTTGAATTCGGGATGACTCGCCTTCGATTCCTGGACCGATTCCTCAACCGATTTGATCAGCGCCGCGGTCTGAGCGGGACGCCCGAGTGCCTTGCCGACATCGGTGGCGAGGTTTTGCCACGAGCTGGGCTGATACGGCTTGGTGTCGTACGGGAGGGTCGGGGCGATCGAGCTCAGGCGCTGGTAATCCTGCTCGGAGAAGCCCGAGTACGGGGCAAGAATCAGATCAGGCGCGGCATTGAGAATCTGCTCGAACAGTAGCTCGCCGCTGTCGGAGTAGTACGGCGCAGGCGTGGGCAGCGTCTGGCCCGACTTTTCGAGTTCGGCGCGGGTCCACGGCAGGAACCCGTCGGCGTCGCCGGCCCAAGAGTCCTTCTGCATCGCGATCGGAGTGACACCCAGGGCGATGACCGTGTCTGCCGCTGCGGAATCGAGGGTGAGGATCCGTGTCGGCTCCTTGTCGATGGTGGTCCCGCCGAAAGCGTGCTTGATCGTCACGGGATAGGCGCCGTCCTCGACGGCGGATGCCGATGAATTGTTTTCCTGGGCGTCCGATGACGACTGTGTGCAGGCGGTCAGAGGCAGTGCCGCCGCCAGCATGAGCGCAACAACGATTCGTCGCCTCCGCTGGGGACGAATTCTCTGACGGGCAGATCTGAACACGCGAAACTCCTCGGGATTGATCAGGGAAGTGCTTGCACGACTCAGCGCAGTACGCACGTGAGAGCAGGCTTACCTAAGTGAATGTAGGGCGCGTGCGTGTAGCGAAGGGGCCAGCCGATGTCGACAACAGGTCAGGCTCGAGTCAGTTGACAGCGGCGAGCGCATTGCCGGGGGTGTAGCCGACCGTCTTGCGAAAAGCGGCGATGAAGGAACTCGACGTCCCGTAACCGACACGGCGGCTGACGGCGTTCACACTCATTCCGGTCCCGAGCATGCCGAGGGCCGTGCTCATACGAACCAGAGTGCGCCACTGCGCAAAGCTCAAGGCGAGTTCCGCGGCAAAAATCCGGGTGACCGTACGTCGGCTGAGATTGAGAACGTGAGCCCACTGATCGAGTGATCGATCGTCGGCGGGATCCGACAGCACTTTGTCGACGAGCATCCGTAGCCGCGGATCTCGGGGGATCGGTACGTCGAAGTGAGGTGCCGATGCCGGGGTGAGGAGATCGACACAAACCTGCTGTGCCCGAAGGCGTTGTTCTGCAGGCATTCCGGTGTGGGCGAGGTGTATCAGCAGTGCCCGGGCTGCCTCACTCAGTGTCACGATGCACGGTTCGTTCCAGGCGGGGGTCCACAGCTCGGGGGTGAAGAGCGTGGCGCGGAATGCGACGTGGGGATTTGCCTGACCTTCGTGGAGGACCCCGCGGGGGATCCACAGGCCGACGCCGGGCGTGACGGTCCAGAGTTGATTGTCGATGATCATGTTGACGACACCGCGGTCGGACCAGATCAGTTCGTGCTCGATGTGAGCGTGCTCTGGCCACCGGGTGATGTGGTCGGTCTCGACGATGTACGTCGTGAGTTGGAACGGCGCCGGGACGGCGCGCGCCATCGGAGTGTGGCGGTCGGATTCCCGTAAGTGGGAATCGTCGTCCAGCTGTGGACCGTCGTCGATTTCACGAAGGGCAGGGATCAGCACCGTGGACTACCTCCAGAGCAAAGTTAGGTAAACCTTACACTGATGTGGGCAGCGATCAGTGACTCGCACCGAGTTCGATGAGAAGCACGCCTGCCGCGATGAGGCCGATCCCGACCATCATGAGCCTGGTCAGCGGTTCGCGAAAGAGAATACGGGATGCGATTGCCGTCAACGCCACTCCGCATGCGGTCCAGATTCCGTAGGCGACGCCGATGGTGAGGCCCGCGTCGAGCGCAAGGGTCAGGAAGGCGAAAGCGGCGAGATACCCCACGGTGACAACCGCGAGCCATCGTTTGTCGCTGCCGTCCTGCGACGCCATCCGTAGTGACAACGTCGCGGTGACCTCGGAAATAATTGCAGCGATCAGAAATACGAAGGTCATGCTGGGTCCACCGGCCCGCTGTCGGCACCAACCTGGGAACCGAGTTCGACGCACAGCACTCCGCCGATGACCAGTGCAATCCCGACGCCCATGGTGGCCGTCAGAGGATCTTCGAAAAGGGCCGTTGCGAATACTGCGGTCAGGACAACTCCGGTTGCGCCCCAGATTCCGTATGCAACACCGAGTCCCATGCCCTCCCGCAGGACGAACGACAAGGCGGTGAATGCTGCGAGATATCCGCCGACGACCACGATGTACCAAGCCGGGTGATCGAGGGCGGCGCGCAACGACAGCGTCGCAGACACCTCGGTGAGGATCGCGGTGATCAACAACAGCCATTTCTTCACGGTTGGGATTCTGTCAGGCTCCACCGATTCCGGTCGCGCACTACGGTTGAGACATGACGTGCGTACTGCTCGGTGGAATCCGCAAAGGTGACATCCGCCACGACGCGTCGGGTGGCGATGTGGCCGCAACTCCGATCCTCGACTGGGGCCACGACGACGTGGCCCGCCTCTACGAGGACATTGCAGAAGGTGCGATCCAGTCGGCGCAGGAGTTCCTGGTGTCGGCGCATCGCAGCGTCGCTGCAAATATTCGGCCGGTGTACGGCCTCGACGACCGGCAACCCGTCTCGGTGACATTGAGTCGAAAGCGCGGATCCTGCAGTCAGAGACTGGCTATCGTCGAAGCGTTGGCTCGCCGCCGAGGTATCGCCACCCGAGTACGCGGTCTCGTACTACGCGGGGAATTCTGGTACCCGAGATTTCGGCGTCTACATGCGGTGATTCCGAAGTCAGTGCTGCTGGCGTGGCCGGAATTTCTGGTCGACGGACGCTGGCAGGACATCTCCGAGATCGTTTCACCTGCGGTGGTCTCAGCGCTCGAACCGTTCACGAATACCGGCGAGGAGACACTGTTCGACGCGATCGGACGCGCTCCGATCAGTTGGGGCAAGTCTGTTTCGTGTGATTGCTTGGACTTTTCCGAATTCGTCGACCGCGATCTGGGCACCTTCGAATCTCGCGACGTGCTCTTCGAGGAATTCGGACAGACGATGTCGACCCCCGTCAGAATTCTCGTCGACCCGGTTTTCCGTAACTGGAGTGCATCCGGCTGACCCGCGACGCGAGGTCTAGGCTGTTCTGCATGTCTGTGCGTACCCCATTGGTCCCTGGAACCGTCTCTCCCGTCCTCGCTGTGCCCTCGAAGATCGAGCGGCCCGAGTACGCGTGGAAGCCGACCGCCAAAGAGGGCAACGAGCCCTGGGTTCAGACGCCGGAAACGATCGAGGCGATGCGCATCGCCAGCAAGATCGCTGCAGGCGCGCTGCAGGAAGCCGGCAAGGCTGTCGCTCCCGGTGTCACGACCGACGAACTCGACCGCATCGCACACGAGTTCATGCTCGACCACGGTGCATACCCGTCGACGTTGGGCTACAAGAGCTTTCCCAAGTCGTGCTGCACGTCTCTCAACGAGGTGATCTGCCACGGAATCCCCGACTCGACTGTGATCCAGGACGGCGACATCGTCAATATCGACGTCACCGCGTACATCAACGGGGTACACGGCGACACCAATGCGACATTCCTCGCCGGTGACGTGTCCGAAGAGAACCGCTTGCTCGTCGAGCGCACACACGAGGCAACGATGCGGGCCATCAAAGCCGTCAAGCCCGGCCGCGCGCTCAACGTGATCGGACGTGTCATCGAGTCCTACGCCCATCGGTTCGGGTACGGCGTCGTCCGGGACTTCACCGGACACGGAATCGGCGAGACCTTCCACAACGGCCTCGTGATCCTGCACTACGACGAGCCCGCGGTCGAGACGATCATCGAACCGGGCATGGTCTTCACGATCGAACCGATGATCAACCTCGGTGGTATCGACTACGAGATCTGGGAGGACGGTTGGACCGTCGTCACCAAGGACCGTAAGTGGACGGCGCAGTTCGAGCACACCTTGGTGGTCACCGAGACCGGTGCAGAGATTCTCACCCTGCCTTGAGTTCGGAGATGCGCGGCGCTCTGCTGGTAGCCGGCACTACTTCCGACGCAGGCAAGAGCGTTCTGGTGGCCGGATTGTGTCGCATGTTGGCGCGTCGAGGCGTCCGAGTGGCGCCGTTCAAGGCGCAGAACATGTCGAACAACTCCGTGGTCACGCTGGACGGCGGAGAGATCGGCCGTGCGCAGGCACTTCAGGCGCGTGCATGCCGTCTGGAGCCGAGTGTTCGATTCAATCCGGTGCTGCTCAAGCCTGGAAGTGACCGCACGTCGCAATTGGTTGTTCGGGGCAAGGCGATGACCACAGTGGGTGCTCGCGACTACATGCAGCATCGGCAGTGGCTTCGCGCCGTCGTGGCCGAAGATCTCGAATCGCTTCGATCCGAGTTCGACGTCGTGATCTGTGAAGGCGCCGGTTCACCGGCCGAAATCAACTTGCGCGCAACGGATCTTGCCAACATGGGATTGGCTGAGGCTGCGCGGATTCCGGTCGTCGTCGTCGGTGACATCGATCGCGGCGGCGTCCTGGCCCATCTGTTCGGGACCGTTGCTGTGCTCTCGCCCAGCGACCAGGCATTGATCGCGGGATTTGTGATCAACAAATTCCGCGGTGACGTTG
>NZ_JARVSY010000015.1:0-184266 GCF_030208925.1 Rhodococcus sp. MEB032 | reverse complement strand
CGCGCACTGCGATTGGGGTGCACCCACTTCGCATCCAGCAACGCACCCACCGTCCGCAACGGCGTCTTGAGCTCCCGGTACGGCTTGCCCTCGATCAACGCCGCACCCGACGTCGGCTGATCCAAACCCAGGATCATCCGCATCGTCGTCGACTTACCGGCACCGTTCGGGCCCAGGAAGCCCGTCACGATGCCCGGCTTGACCGTGAACGACAAATCGTCCACCGCTTTCGTCGGTCCGTAAACCTTGGTCAATCCCCTCAGTTCAATCATGAGGAGAACTGTGCCCTACCGGCACTGACCAGCACATCGGTCCCGAGGATGACATGAACCCTGAGATGTGAATACGGCAGTTCAGGGAAAACCCTGTGCTCGACCGGAAGGCGGAACTGGCGCGGCCTGCGGGTAGGGCGCATCGAAGTCGCCGTCGAACAATCGCCAGTAGAAGTCGTTCATCCTCGCAGCGGCGGGCGCGTGCCGTGTCACGATCGTGGCCACCTCTGGTGTCACATCACCTGGAATATGACCTGTGGCGCATCGTCGTACGTACTGGTTGCGGGCGACTGGTCCGCCGCTCGTCGGCCTCGGTACCCCGCAGACCTCGGTCACCAGCCAGTTGACCAGAAGCATGGCGGCGTAGTCGGCGTCATGAGTGGCGTGGCGCCGGACGAAGTCGTGCTCGGCAGTCGACAGGTCGAAGTGTGGGGATGTGGCCAGTCCGAAGTCGGTGAGATAGATCCGCTCCATGTCGGTGCGCATGTTGCCGAAATGTCCGTCCATGTGCAGCAACTGTCGATCGCGCAAGAACGCCACGATCTCCGAAAACTGTCGCTCGACTTCGGCAGCTTTGGCGGACGGGTTGTCTTCCAGCCAATTCGAGATCGGGTGTTCGATGTACTCGCAGAACAGTACGAGGCTGCACGGCGCAGCGGCAAGCGCTTCGAGACGGGTCCGCACTTCACGGCTGGCGCCGGCGGTGTGAACGGAATCGATGTCGGCGTGTTCGACCGCAACGGGCGAACGTCCGGGAAGTATCCGCCAGTGGTAAAGCATTGGGAACGACTGTGTTTCGCCGGCCAGAACGGCATCGGTGACCACGAGGTTCGCGGCCAGTTCTCGCCAGGCGTTGAAGCTTGGGCCACCAATGCCGTACTGGCAGAACGTCGGCAGATCGAAATGGTTGGAAGTAGAGCCCACCTCGGCGATTTCCCGCACGCTCAGTGGGATGCGTTTGGTGAATACCGGAACGCCGTTGAGCCTGTTGTCATAGACCCTGATCACTCCTGCGGCGCCACCTACGCCGACACTCGAGATTTGAACGGTGTCGACCAGTCGGGCCAGTTCGACATCGTTCTGGGAAGACAGGAACGCCGACAGCTTTCGGTGGCGTTCAATCCTGACGTCTGTCATTCCACGACTGTGCCACAGGCTCGTCCGGCTTCGATTTCGCGGAGCCGCCTGTCGAAGTCACCGATTCTGGCGGTGTCCTCGTAGTAGTCCTCTTGCTCGATGATCTTTCCCCACTTGGTCCGAACGAGAAGCACTGTTCGATTTCGATAGATGACGGCGCCGTCGGGGCCAAGGGCTCGGTCGTCGAAACGGGCGAGCAGGGTCATGCGCCAGAGTGGACCACCGAAATACGCTTCGGTGACCGCGCCTTGAAGCCCCGCATCGACAAATTCTTGGAGAAACGTCTCGATTCGGTCCCCATCGTTTCATCTTCGAAGCTTGTCGTGGCATCGAATGCCCTGTCAACGAAATGCCCGGGTCTGCTGATATCTGACAGAGAATTGGATATTGACAGTGACTGTCACAATAGGTGAGACTCGCATTATCGAGAACGGCCGGATCTCGGCCGAGGCGGGAGGACGTTGCTGATGTCACTACGGGAGAGACAGCGGTTGCAGGTGCGAGCAGACATTCAACGTGCGGCATTCGATCTGTTCGCGCGTGACGGTTTCGAGGACGTGACCACCGAGCAGATTGCGGCGGCAGCGGGGGTGTCGGCGAGTACGTACTTTCGGCACGTTCGTAACAAGGAGGATCTGCTGTTGGATCCGGTCAGGCAGGGCGGTGCCGGAATCGTGACGTTGCTCGAGGATCGCCCACCGACCGAGTCGGCTGATCTTGCGATATCACGGGCAATCCTCGAGCGTTCCAATGCTTTCGAGTCCGCGGAGATCGATCAGTGGCGATCGGCGTTCCGTACCGCGCCGCACCTGATGGATCGTGTCGCTCTGATCGCGCCCGAGCATCGTGATCGGTTGGTCGAGTTGGTGGCGCAACGTATGCAACTCGATCCGGAAAACGACAGCCGCCCAGGACTTCTCGTTCATTTGATGTTGGCGGCGGCGGAGTTCGGTTATCGGCAATGGATACGTAACCCTCACAAGCGCGGGGCATCACTTCCCGTGTGCGTCGAGGGGGCGCTCGACGCTGTTCGAGGATCCCGGTGGCACACGCAGGACGAAGATGACACGAAAGGTCGTGACCAGTGATGGACGAGAACCCTCAGGGCGCCGTGCCGCCCGTAGTAGATGTGCCCGTAGTGGATGTCGTTGTTGTCGGATCGGGGGCTGCCGGCATGTCTGCAGCTATCACCGCAGCCCGCAACGGACTCTCGACGATACTCGTGGAGAAGTCCGAATACTGGGGCGGTTCGTCGTCCCGGTCCGGGGGCGGCGTGTGGATTCCGGGAAACTCGATACTTCGCCGCGAGGCACCGACAGATGATATCGACTCTGCGCGAACATATCTGAAGAGCATTGTCGGAGAGGATGCAGACGCCGACCGAATCGACACGTATATCGATCGGGGTCCGGAAGCCCTCGATTTCCTGATTCGTCACTCTGCGTTGGAGCTCGAATGGGTGAAGGGGTACTCCGACTACTTTCCCGAGGCACCTGGCGGACGTGCAAGCGGCCGCTCGTGCGAGCCGCGCCCGTTCGACGCGCGAGCTCTGGGCGACGATCTTGCGACACTTCATCCGCCGTACATGAAGGTTCCGCTCAACATGGTTGTCCAACAATCTGATTACCGTTGGCTGAGCACGGGGATCCGGCATTGGCGGGGTCCGGTGCGGATGCTTCGGGTAGGAATGAGATCCCTGGCCGCAAGAGCTCGGAGGAAGAAGCTGATCGGGCTCGGGCCGGCGCTCATGGCCGAACTGATGCTCGGAGTTCGGGACGCCGGAGTGACGGTGGAGCTCGGGACGAGGCTTGTGGATTTGGTGACCGACAGTGATCGTGTCGTGGGTGTGCGACTCGAGTCCGGGGGAGTGCAGACCACCATGCACGCTCGATGCGGTGTCATCCTCGCGTGTGGCGGGTTCGACAACAACGACGACATGCGAGGCGAGTACCAGCGACGGCCGAGTAGCGCGCAGTGGACTCTCGGGGCACCGACCAATACCGGGGATGGCATCCGTGCAGCTCTACGCGTCGACGCCGCAATTTCGTACATGGACGACGCGTGGTGGGCCCCGTCGATTCCACTGCCCAAAGGCCCGTGGTTCGCCTTGGCGGAACGCTCGTTGCCTCGCAGCCTCATGGTCAACGCCAGCGGTCAGCGCTTCATGAACGAGTCACTTCCCTATGTCGAAGCGGCACACGCCATGTTCGGCGGAAAGTACGGCCGAGGTGAAGGACCCGCTGAGAACATCCCGGCTTGGCTGATCTTCGATCAGACGTACCGTGACCGTTACCTGTTCGCGGGGGTTCCGGCGCGCAGGCCGATACCTCGGTCGTGGATCGAATCGGGTGCGATCGTGCGAGCTGGATCGATTGCCGAACTCGCTGCCGAGATCGGAGTGCCGGGCGATGCGCTGTCCGCGACCATCACACGATTCAACAGTCACGCGCGCGACGGAGTCGATCGCGACTTCGGCCGTGGGACAAGCAGATACGACCACTACTACGGCGACTGCACCAACAAGCCCAACCCCAGCCTCGGAGAACTCACGAAGGGTCCGTTCTATGCCGCGAAGATGGTGCCTGGAGACCTGGGGACCAAAGGCGGCATCAACACGGACGCTCGCGCGCGAGCGTTGCGCGCCGACGGTTCGGTCATCGACGGGCTCTACGCAGCAGGTAACACCAGCTCACCGGTGATGGGTCATACCTATGCCGGTCCAGGTGCAACTATCGGTCCCGCAATGGTTTTCGGATATCTGGCGGCGCTCGATGCGGTCGGACGATCCCACGACGGTAGTGAGCTCGAGACCGAAGGCAGGAATAATGGTTTGGCAGATCGCCGTGGGTAGGGTTCTCTTGACAGCGTGACCCACCTCAACATCGCCGACGTCGACTACTTTCTCCCTGATGGTCGGCAACTGCTCAGCGGTGTCAGCTTTCGGGTCGGCAACGGTGCAAAAACTGCACTGATAGGCCCCAACGGGACTGGTAAGACGACGTTGCTCCGCATTGTCGCCGGAGACGTCGTCGCCGACGAGGGCGCTGTCACTCGATCCGGAACACTGGGCGTGATGCGGCAATTCGTCGGCCAGGTTCGCGACGAGTCCACCGTGCGCGATCTTCTGTTGTCCGTCTCGCCGGCACGGATCCGGGACGCAGCACTGGCGCTCGATACGGCAGAAAACGCGATGATCGAGCGCGACGAGGAATCAACTCAAATGAAGTATTCGCATGCGCTGGCCGATTGGGCCGACGTGGGCGGCTACGAGACCGAAGACTTCTGGGACAAGGTCACTACCGCGGCTCTCGGTGTTCCCTATGACCGTGCGAAGTGGCGCGCGGCCAACTCCCTCAGTGGTGGCGAGCAGAAACGGTTGGTTCTCGAAGCACTGTTCGCTGGGCCCGACGACGCACTCCTACTGGACGAGCCGGACAACTACCTCGATGTTCCGGGCAAGCGATGGCTGGAAAAGACGATCTCGGAATCGTCGAAAGTGGTTTTGTTCGTCAGCCACGACCGCGAACTGATCGCCAACGCGGCCACCCACATCGTGACGCTCGAGCCCGGAATCAGCGGCGCAACGTCGTGGACCCACGGTGCTGGGCTGGCCAGCTACCACCAAGCCCGCGAGGATCGCAACGCTCGATTCGAAGAACTGCGCCGACGCTGGGACGAGGAGCACGCGAAATTACGTGCCCTGGTTCTGCGATTGCGTGAAAAGGCCAAGTTCAACGACGGCGTCGCTGCGCGGTATCACGCCTCGCAAACCAGGTTGGCGAAGTTCGAGGAGGCAGGGCCACCCGAAGCGATTCCACTTCAGCAGAAGGTGACGGTTCGGCTGGCGGGCGGGCGAACCGCCAAGCGCGCGTTGGTATGCCAAGATCTCGAGCTGACGGGATTGATGAAGCCTTTCGACACCGAGATCTGGTACGGAGATCGGGTTGCCGTGCTGGGCTCCAATGGATCCGGAAAGTCGCATTTCCTTCGGCTCTTGGCGGGTGGAGGGACCGATCCGGGGACCGAGCATCTGCCCGTCGAGGCGCTCGACATCGCGCCGGTCGAGCACGGGGGTACTGCAACGCTGGGTGCCCGGGTACGTCCCGGATTGTTTGCGCAGACACACTCCAGGCCCGATCTGACCGGAAACACGCTGCTCGAGATCCTGCACATGGGCGACGAACACCGCAACGGAATGGGACGCGAAGCGGCGAGCCGCGCGCTGGACCGTTACGGATTGTCCCAAGCTGCGGAACAGAAGTACGACGACCTGTCCGGCGGTCAGCAGGCACGATTGCAGATCCTGCTCCTCGAGCTCTCCGGCGCCACGATGTTGTTGCTCGACGAACCGACCGACAACCTCGACCTTCATTCGGCTGACGCGCTCGAGCAGGGCATTGCTCAGTTTGCCGGCACGGTCATCTCGGTCACGCACGATCGCTGGTTCGCGCGCGCGTTCGACAGGTTCCTCGTCTTCGGATCGGACGGGAACGTGTACGAGAGCGAGTCGCCGGTGTGGGACGAGGCCAGGGTCGAACGAGCGCGCTGAGATCGAGCAGCCACTCCCTACCTGGTGAGAGGCGGCAGCTCGTTGATCACCGCGCGAAGGAGGCCCGGATCGCTGCGATCCGATCGAGGCGGGGGACAGCGCGAAAGATCGAGCTGTGTCGGAAAGCGCCACACAACGCGACCTGGATCTACCCTGTTCACTGCCGAGTACCAGTGGGTGAGGGGCTCGGCGAGCGCCGCGTGAAGCTCGAAATGCCGTCGGCGGCGGCTGGGGTCTCCTTCGCGCTGAAGTAGAAGCTGCCCCGGTGACGGTATCGAGATGACGGTCAGATCCGCGAAACCCAGTTCGAGGTGCTCGAAAGCTGTCTCGACTGCCGCGAGCTCGTACTCGAATCGCTCCCGAGGTGCTGCGCCCACCGCAGCGAGACACCAGCTGTAGTGCAGTTTCAGCGGGTCGCTGTCGCAGAGCGCGATACCGGTTCTCGCTTCGAGATCTTCCGCTTGCGACCATCGCTTCGAATTGACCGTTGTCCAGTAACTTGCCTGAAGGTCGAGATCCGTGCCGTCCGGCTCGAACCCGGTGGGCTGATACTCGGCGACGAATCTCTCCGCGGCGGATTCGCCACCGAGTTGGGTTCGGCACCAGGTGGTCTTGCCGGCGGCGCTGGGTCCTTCTACTGCGATGATCATCAGTTGATCTCCATAATGATTGGGGCGGTTGGTTTTTCCCGTTGCCAGGACTCTCTTAACATCCCCAGGATCCTCGTTGGCGGTCCGACACGGCCTGTTTCGGTGCGGTGGGTCACAAAATCACCGTGACGGTTGCCACATAACGGACGGATAACGATCGGTATGGTTGAAGCTCGAATCAATTAGTTGACCTGTGGTTATTGCTCGAGTTTCGACTGAGTCTGGTACAGCAGTGCCGGAAAACTGCCCCGTGACCAATCCGTGACCATCGCCTACGGTCGTTGACAGCCCGAAACTACCGGGCAAACACCGACCCGCAACTGCGTGCTTCTGCCCCGCGGGTCCGGTACTCCCGAAACCTTCGCGGGGCAGGAGTGAAACAGACGAGTCGATCGACGAGACGTGAAAGCGTCCGGGCCGACCTCGTCCGCGGTAGCGGAGAGGATTTACCCAATGACCAGCATCACCTTCAAGCGCGCCCTCGGCGCAGTTGCAACCGCAGGCGCAGTCGTCGCAATCCCGCTCGCCATGAGCACCGGCACCGCTTCGGCAGCCGGCCACGACTGGTCCGGAGTCGCAAATTGCGAGTCCTCCGGTAACTGGGCGGCCAACACCGGAAACGGCTTCTACGGCGGTCTGCAGTTCACGCAGAGCACCTGGAACGCATTTGGTGGATCGGGCAACGCTGCCAACGCCAGCCAGGCTGAGCAGATCCGTGTCGCCGAAAACGTTCTCGCAGGCCAGGGCGTCGGCGCATGGCCCGTCTGCGGTCAGTACCTGACCACCGGCACCACCGCAGGCAACTACGAGGCCGCAGCCGCCCCCGTCACCGCTGAGGCTTCCGTCGAGTCGGCTCCGGCAGCAAGCACCGGAAGCGGTAACTACGTGGTCAAGGCAGGCGACACCCTGTCGAAGATCGCTGCTGCACACGGCATCTCGCTCGAGAACCTCGCCAGCCAGGTTCCGAACATCAACCTGATCTTCCCGGGACAGTCCCTCTCGGTCTAGTCTCGTGGCCGTTTAGGTCCTCATTGCGTCGAAATTGTCCGGAGCTGATGCAGCCCCGGACAATTTCGGCGTTTCTGCGTTCGCAATGAGCGTTGCCGCTTCCGTATGGATGGGGTCAAGATCCTGGCGCCACCCAAGAATGTGCAGCGCCGACCCGGCGATGACGGCGGCGTCGGGAATCGGGGTGCCTTCGAGCGCGTCGGCTCGCGCGCTGATCACGCTTTCTACCAGGCGAAACGGAAGCTCGGCCAGGTGCGTTGATGATGGATCGTCAATCGCGTCGAGCACATCCTGGGCGAGTGCCCGGTATTGCTCGCGAAGCTGATCGCGATCGGCTCGGAACGACATGAACCTGTCACTTCTCAGTTCCGGTAAGAGATAAAGGACGCCGAGGTTCCACCGT
Organism: Rhodococcus sp. MEB032; assembly: GCF_030208925.1. Taxonomy (NCBI): domain Bacteria; kingdom Bacillati; phylum Actinomycetota; class Actinomycetes; order Mycobacteriales; family Nocardiaceae; genus Rhodococcus; species Rhodococcus sp. MEB032. The sequence goes on along the minus strand of NZ_JARVSY010000015.1, from coordinate 176,247 downwards.
CCGGTGATCAGTTGTGCCGCGTCGATGTACGAAAGTGCGTACAGCTTGACCTCGGGCGCGGTGTCGAGTGGCCTGAGATTCTCCGCGAAGTCGAGCGCCGGCGTCACGGTGTCGGCGAGCAGTGCAACCAGAATGTCGTCCTTGGTGGCGAAATGGTTGTACAGCGACGCCTGACGCATTCCGACTGCTTCGGCGATGTGGCGTGTGGACGTCGCGGCGAAGCCTCGGGTGGTGAACAGTTCAGCGGCTGCATCCAAGATCTCCGCCCGGGCAGTGCCACCCGGGCGTCGGCGAGCGGTCAGGCGGGGTCGTCCGGGGCCGGCGTTGGTCACGCCTTCCATAGTGGCAGGCTGCGGCCTTACGTGCGGGATGGCCGCCGCTGTGAGCATTCGGTCACGTGCTCGAAACGTACTCAACGAGCCTGTTACAGAATCAGGCGAATCGTATACGCGGGCGTCACCTGCGGCGAGTGGATTTCGCGAAAACTATCAATCGACAGTTATTCGCCTCTGAATCGCTTCGCCGAAGGAGTACGCCGTTGAGTGCAACCACCCCGGCTGCGCAGCCCATCACCGCATCCGCACTCGCCTCTTCGCCTCACGACGACGGTGACCTCGCGGAGTTCGGCTACGAGCAGCAGCTGCATCGATCGCTGGGAAAGTTCGCGTCTTTCGCCGCGGGCTTCTCCTTCGTCTCCATCCTGACCACGATCTTCCAATTGTTCGGCCTCGGTTTCGGTTTCGCGGGTCCGGCATTCTTCTGGACGTGGCCGGTCGTCTTCATCGGTCAGTTCATGGTCGCTCTCAACTTCGCGGAACTTGCTGCCAGATATCCGATTTCGGGTGCCATCTACCAGTGGTCGCGGCGGATGGGTGGTGAGATCGTCGGCTGGTTCGCCGGTTGGTTCATGATTCTCGCTCAGATCGTCACTGCATCGGCCGCCGCGATCGCCTTGCAGGTCGTGCTCCCCAATGTGTGGAGCGGGTTCCAGATCATCGGCGAGGACAGCGCACTCACCTCATCGAGTGGTGCCGCCAACGCCGTGCTGCTCGGATCGGTACTTCTGGTTCTGACCACCTTCATCAACTGCATCGGCGTCAATTGGATGTCGCGTATCAACAACATCGGCGTGACCTGCGAAATCGTCGGTGTGATCGCAGTGATCGGGATGTTCTTCACCCACGCTCAGCGCGGACCGGACGTCGTCTTCGACACCGGCAGTGCCGGCGGTCAGCCCGGATACGCCTGGGCGTGGATCATGTCCGGACTGATGGCTGCTTACGTCATGGTCGGCTTCGGTTCGGCAGGCGAACTGGCCGAGGAGACCCGCAACCCCCGACGCGTCGCACCTCGTACGATCCGGCTTGCACTGTCCGCTTCCGCGCTCGGCGGCGGCTTGATGATCCTCGGCGCGTTGATGGCAGCGCCCTCACTCACCGACGGACGCCTGGCCACGGAAGGTTTGCCGTACGTACTGACATCGATTCTCAGTTCCCCGTGGGGCACGGTCTTGTTGATCGACGTCTCGATCGCAGTGTTCGTGTGCACCTTGGCCATTCAGACTGCTGCTTCACGGCTGATGTTCTCGATGGCCCGCGACGGGCGGCTTCCTGCCTCGCAGGTACTGGCAAAGGTCAACCCCCGCACCGGAACACCTATCGCGCCGTCCGTCCTCATCGGTCTGGTCTGCATTGCCGTCCTGGCCGTCAACGTGGGCAACTCGGCAATTTTTGCAACCCTGTCCAGCGTATGCATCATCTTGATCTACTTGGCCTACCTCATGGTGACCGTGCCGCTGCTGGTTCAGCGTCTCAAGGGATGGCCTCGCACGGCAGTCGGCCCCAAGTTCGACGCCGAAGGCAAAAAGCTTTTCTCCCTGGGCATCTGGGGAGTTCCGGTCAACATCGCCGCGGTTGTGTACGGCACGCTGATGGTGATCAACCTGTCCTGGCCACGAGCCGAGATCTTCAACCCCACCGGGGAGTACCCCATTCTGCAGTGGGCCGCGCCCATCACGGTAGCGCTGGTCGTGGGGCTGGGAGTCGCTTGCTTCCCACGTGGCCGCGCCACCCCGAATCCCGTCACGATCGGAGCCTGACCATGAGTACTCAGACCACCGCCGGAGCACGCGAGCATGCCCGGTCTCAAGCTGGAACGATCACCGATTCCATGCCCGTATTGCCGGCAACGCGTTGGCCGAACCCACCCGAAGACGTCGCTCCCGAACGTCTGACCTGGGCTGAGACCGTGCCGGGTGGGCGGTACACGACCAAGGTTCTCGCACGTGGAACCCGATTGCGACTTCGCGACATCGCTGGCAGCGCCTGCGCAAACATCTTGCTCTATCGCGCCGACGCCCCCTGGGAGCGTCTCAACGTCGCCGATACCGTCAAGGTGCCATGGCAGGCCTATCTCGGCGTCGGGCACCCGTTGCTCTCCGATCAGGGGCGAGTACTTGCGACCGTGGTCGCAGACACGTCGGGTCACCACGACGCGTTCTGCGGAACGACGTCACGCGCCACCAACGAGGCGAAGTACGGGCAGGGTTCGCTGCACAGTGCCTCACCCGCCGGTCGTGAACTGTTCACCGTCGCTGCCGCGAAGAACGGACTCGGGCCGCAGGACATAGCGCCGCCGTTGTCCTTCTTCCATGGTGTCCGCGTCGAGGCGGACGGCGCTCTCACCAGTACGGGGTCCGCCGGCTCAGGCGCAACGGTCGACCTTCTGATTCACCTGCCCGTCATCGTGATGATCGCCAACACCGCGCACCCACTCGATCCGGCGCCGCAGTTTCCCACCACGTCCCTCGAAGTGCTCGCGTGGAAGGCCGCCGACGAACTCGGCAGCCTTGACGATCTCGGGCCGGAATACCAACGCGCAGTGCTCAATACCGAAGATGCCTGGACGGCTTCGAACCTGGAGGAGATCGCATGACCACCACCTTGGATGTCCCCGCCCTCGTTCCCGGAACGGTGATCCTCGACGAGATTGCTGACGCATTCGGGCCGTGGTCCGCAGTTGTCCGTGCCGGTGACGTTCTGACCATCGTCGATCTACACGGAAATCAAGCCGTCGACACCCTCGTCTACGCTGGTGACGATCACAGCGTTCGGTACTCGGCAGCAGCGACGGTCACAGCCCAGAAGAACCTGTTTCTGTCCACAGGCTCCGTGCTCCGCAGTGACGACGGAACTCCACTCATGACCCTGGTCGCAGACGAGGTCGGAAACCACGACACCGTCGGCGGCGCGTGCTCACAGGAATCGAACACCCTGCGATACGGCCACCACACCAAGCATCAGCACGCGTGCGTCGAGAACTTCCTCGTCGAGGGCGCAAAATGGGGGCTCGGTAAGCGGGACCTGGTGTCCAACATCAACTTCTTCATGAACGTCCCGGTCGACCCCGACGGCACACTCGGAATCGTCGACGGACTGTCGGCACCAGGCAAGCGGCTCGCGTTGCGTGCCGAACGTGACGTGCTCGTCCTCGTGTCCAACTGCCCGCAGATCAACAACCCGTGCAACGGCTTCGATCCCACGGCCGTCCGCATGATCGTCACACGGCCGGGAGCAGACGAATGAACGCAAAACTGACCATCGTGCGTCCCGGAATGCTGACGACGGTTCAGGACTATCCAGGACGCGTCGGATACTGGCAGATCGGAGTCCCACCATCGGGCCCGATGGACGACCTGTCGTTTCGGTTGGGAAACACCGCACTCGGAAACCCCGAAGGCGCCCCCGGCATCGAATGCGCGATGGCCGGACCTGCCATGACGTTCGACGAAGACACCACGGTCTGCATCACAGGTGCCCCGGTGTCGGTGACCGTCGACGGCGTCGTACACGGTCAGTGGCGTCCCGTTCTCGTCCCCGCTGGATCGGTGCTCGACGTCGGAACGGTCAGCGGCCCGGGACTGCGCATCTACGTACTCGTACAGGGCGGAATCGAGACCGACGACTATCTCGGCAGTGCGTCGACCTTCACCCTGGGCAGGTTCGGGGGACACGAAGGTAGGACTCTGCGGGCAGGAGACGTTCTCAAACTCGGACAGGCGACCGGGGTCGCGGGAGCTGTTCCCGCCGAGCATGTTCCGGCGATACACACGTGCTGGGAACTTGCGGTGACCGAGGGCCCGCACGGGGCGCCGGAGTTCTTCACCCGCTCCGACATCGACACGCTGTACGCGACCGAGTACGAGGTCCACTTCAACTCCGACCGCACCGGTGTCCGGTTGATAGGTCCGAAACCTGACTGGGCCAGAACCACCGGCGGCGAAGCGGGACTTCACCCTTCGAACATCCACGACAACGCGTATTCGATCGGTGCACTCGACTTCACCGGCGACACGCCCATCCTCCTCGGACCAGACGGACCGAGCCTCGGCGGCTTCGTCTGCCCGATCACAGTGGTGTCCGCTGATCGCTGGAAGCTCGGACAGTTGGCTCCCGGGAACAAGATTCGCTTCGTGCCGGTCCGCGCCGAACGGGCAGCCTCCCGGCGTGACCTCGGAGTATCGCGTCGAGCGTCCAATTCGGTTGTTCATTCCTCCGGTGGTGACGGCGACGACGGCGTCATAGCCCGCCGTGACGGCGACACCGCGGTCACGTACCGGCGCTCAGGCGATGACAACGTGTTGGTCGAATACGGCGACATGAATCTCGACCTGGCGTTACGTGCGCGTGCTCATGCACTGCATCAGCGACTCGAAGCCGAGAAGCCGGCCGGACTACTCGATCTCACCCCGGGAATCCGCAGCCTGCAGGTCCGCGTCGACCCGGACGTGCTGCCCGTCGGCAAACTGATGGGAATGCTCGCCGAGGCGGAGGACACCTTGCCTGCTGCCAACGAACTTGTTGTGCCCAGTCGCACTGTGCGGATGCCACTGTCGTGGGACGACCCGGCAACGCGCGAAGCGATCCAGCGGTACATGCACGGAGTGCGCGCGGACGCGCCGTGGTGCCCGTGGAACATCGAGTTCATCCGCCGGATGAACGGTCTCGAATCCGTGAACGACGTATTCGACACCGTTTTCGGCGCCGAATACATGGTGCTCGGACTCGGCGACGTCTACCTCGGAGCTCCGGTCGCGACGCCGCTCGACCCACGTCATCGCCTTGTCACGACCAAGTACAACCCCGCCCGTACCTGGACCCCCGAAAACGCCGTCGGGATCGGTGGGGCTTACCTCTGCATCTACGGCATGGAAGGCCCAGGTGGGTACCAGTTCGTTGGACGTACGACGCAGGTGTGGAATCACCGCCACCCCGCGAAGTCGGGCCCGTTCGAGGAGGGCACTCCGTGGTTGCTGCGATTCTTCGACCGGATCTCCTGGTACCCCGTCGAGCCGGAAGAGTTGATGGATCTGCGCGCGGACACCGCCGCCGGCCGCGGCGGGGGCGTCGAGATCGAGGACGGCAGCTTCTCGCTGGCCGAGCATCAGGAGTTCCTCGCGTCGAACTCGCGCTCGATCGAGGAGTTCCGTGCGATGCAGTCCGTCGCGTTCGGGGCCGAGCGTCAGCGCTGGTCCGACGCAGGGGAGTTCGCGCTGCCCGGTTGATGGTCGAGTGAGCACCCTTTTCCTCGAGTGAGCACCGCTTCCAGAGTGTCGGAAGCGGTGCTCACTCAGCAGTAACGGTGTTCAGTCCGCCTGGAACGGGCAGCAGATGTTTGCGTCAGCGAGTCAGCGCGCGATTGAACAGATCGATGAACGGGCGAGGCGACGGGGTTCCGGTGGGCCGGAAAGGCGCAGAATCCCTCGACGCGGATACCCACTCGGTTCTGCTCACCCGCGACAAGTCGAGCTGATACCGGGTGTCCGCGGCGAGTCGGTGCAGGAAGAGGGTTCCGGTTCGCCCGTTTCCTTCCCGAAACGGGTGGGCATGATTGAGCGTCGAGTACACCGATGCGAGCGCGAACGACGCAGCGCCGTGATCGAGTGCTACCCAATCGACGGCGGCGATGATCTCTTCGACCTCGGACAGGTAGTTCCGAATCGCCGAGACCGGAGCAAACGTTGCCGCACCTTTCCTGATGTCGACGGTTCTGATGTGTCCGGCCCACTGGTACAGATCTTGGAAAACGTGCTGGTGAAGTAGGAGAAGTTCGGCTGTGTCTCGCGTGTGCGGTACGAGGTCGCTGCCGAGATGCGCCTCACCCAGACGAAGCGCGGTCGCCGCGAACTCGAGTGATTGCAGTGCGGCGGGATCTCGTACGTCGAAATTGTTCTCGAGAACCGATGTACCGCGATAGACGTACGGCGCTGATCGTCGCCAGCGGATCCGCGGGGGAATCGCAGACGAGAGGCCGACGGCTCGCGCCAATTCCTGCTCGAAATACTCACGCCGAGAGAGCATCCCGATCATGACGGCCTCGAGTTCCGCGATCTGCTCGTTACTCGGATCCCAGCCTTCGAGGCGCTCCGCCGCTAGAACCTGTTCGAGCGCAGTGTGATTCACGGGTCGATGTCGGGTAGCGCCGACGCGGACGCGGCATATTCGAGTCGTCGTTGCACACCTGCGACCTCGCGCACTGCATTGCTCAGCAAGCTCCGCGAGAGCGGAGTGAGTTCGGAGATCACGACTTCGTCGGTCGGTGGCCGACCTGCCGCGAACTGATCGGTCTGGTGGCGGACACGAATCTGCTGCAACACCTCGAAAGATTCGATCAGTACCTGGGCGTCGTCGTCGAGTAGGAAACCGCTTCCCGCTGCAGCCTTGAGGCGTTCGAGTGTCGAACTCGTGCGGGCGCCCACGGAAATCCCCGCCCAACGAGCGATGTTCACGATCGGTTGGACGGCGCTGGCTTTGAGGTCGACGGTTCCGGTCCGACGCGTCATCACGTCCTTGAACGAATGGAGCTTTGCCTTGTCTCCGACGGCTTCGCGAAGGAGCAGTCGCATGACGGCCGGGTGCAGTCGCAGTTGATCCAACGCCGCAGGGCGAGGATCCAACGCCGGATCGCCCGCGACGACGCGGGCATCCGCCAGCATCGACAACATGACCAGGGCCTGGTCCTGGTACGGATTGGATACCCATTTCCGCAGCGCAGTGCGCCATTGTGGGAGCGTCCGAGCGAACCTGGCCTGGGTCGCGACGGCGTTCTTGGTGTCGCGAGGGAACCCGCAGAGATCGAGGATGTCGTGGATCGTCTTCGCGGCGTCGGCTCCCTCGTGATGAGATTCGCCGCCCCACACCAGCGCACTGTCGATATCCGAAGAGGGGAGCGCTTCACGTCTGGCGACGCTGCCGAGCGACAGCCACGCGAAATCCGGTCGCTCGTCTCCGCCCACCACCAATTCGATGGCGCGCCTGACCGTCACGTCGATCAGCACCGCCAGCGTCGCACCGATGTCGAGCGGTGAGACCCGTGACGCCACCAATTCCGTCACCAGAACAGGGACCGCGCGGGCTGTTTCGACGAGGTGGGCGTCATCCTGTGCTGTGGCGAGCGCTGCGCGCAGTTCGAAACCCTGATTGGTGGCCGAAGTCAGGAGGTCGCTGAGTTCGAGCACGCCCATCAGTGCGCCTGCCTCGGTCACGACCGGGAGATGGCGCAATCCGTACTCGAGCATGTCGGTCACGGCGTCGGCGCCCAATCGATCCGGATCGACTGTCACTGCTGACGGCGTCATCACCGTTGATACCGGCTGATTGCTGTCGATACCACCGACTACCACACGAGCACGTAGGTCACCTTCGGTGAAGATTCCGAAACCGTTTGTCTCCGTCGGGATCACAACAGCGCGGCGGCCCGCATCGGTCATCAACTTCGCGGCCTCGCGGATGGTTGCCCGGCCATCGCAGACAATTGCGGGCCCGCGCAACAGGTCTCGCACCCGGCGCATGGCGGGACTCTGCATGCCTTGCCCCGTCGAGTGCCCCGTCATGGGGTCATTGTCGCAGGTGTGTCCGGTTCAGGCAGCGGAGGGTGAGATGTCAGAGACCACCGAGTCGCGAGAGTACGTCGAGAGCGGAATCTGTAGTACGCCAGAGCGCGTCGATCTCCTGTTCTGCGCCGGGACGTGTCTGCGGATTCTGGAGGGCGAACCCGTTGGCCAGCGTGATGGTGTTGTATCCGCTGTCGGCGGCGCGGAGCAACAGTTCCGAGGGCTGCGAGTTTCCGGCCAATCGGTCGAGTCCTTCGCCGACGAAGTAGAACCGCCAGAGGGGCCCGAGATCGGCGTCGTACTCGGCCTTGGTGAGCGTCACGATCGAACCACCTTTGACGGCAATGGAATCGACGATCTTGTAGAAATCGGGGACATCCTCTGCTGTGGTTCCGGAAGCGGCGACGGCGTGAGCGAGGTCGACGGTGAGATGCGCGTTGTAGCCGGCCATGGCGACTCGTGCCGGACTGGCGTCGCACTGACGCGTCAGGGTGAAGTAGTTGTTCCACGCCGGATCTGTGGGAGTGCCGGTGAACTCCGCATGGACGTTCACCAGGTACCTTCGCAGCAATTCGTAGCTGACCGAATGGGCCCACTCGTCATTGTCGAAGGCCGCGGGGTCTCGCTGCAGCGGCATCACCGCCTCGTGCTCGACAGCGTCGAGGCCGACGGAGAACAGGCCTCGCCAATCGTGGTGGGAGACGAGGATCGACGTGATCTCACGATGACGTTCGACAGCGGTCTCGAGCCGAGGCAGTCCGGCACCGTTCAGGGTCGTGACGTCGCTGAGTTCGGCAATCCGGCCCACCTCGGCATTGCTCAACTGGCTGCCGCAAGCCGTCGAAAGACTCTCGCCCGGTTCTGCGAGTGCAGAACCGGGCGAGAGGAAAGCGGCGGTGATGCCGAGCGCGAGCGTCAACGGATACAGCCGCATCGGTTTCATCGGCTCAGACTAGGCGCCCATTTCACAAATGTCCGGATTGGCGATCAGCTGAGAACCGCGTCGGCCTCGATCTCGATGAGCAGAGCGGGGTCGATCAGCGAGCTGACCTCGAGGATCGTCGTGGCGGGACGAATCTCGCCGAACACTTCACCGTGCGCGAGAGCGGCCTGCTCCCACTGCGTCATGTCGCGCAGGTACATGCGAGTGCGGATGACGTCGTCGAGCGAGGCGCCGGCCTCGGCAAGTGCTGCCTTGATAGTTTCGAGCGCCGCGCGGGTCTGATCTGTGAGGGTCTCACCAGGAGCGGTGGTGCCGGAGACTGCGATCTGGTTACCGATGCGCACGGCACGGGAGTAACCGATCTTGGGTTCCCATTCGGAACCGGACGAAATATTGATTCTGTTCGACATGCACCGAATTCTGCCAACAACTTCCCGGCCGTGGTGAGGCACGGTCGGGTATTCGCTCCATCTTGACATACCTTAGAACAAGTGTTCGACTTGGGGCCATGAGGTGGTCGGGTCAGGCATTGGATGCAGATGACGGAGCGCTACCCGGACTCGAACGAGCCGGGTTGGTTCGCTCCGTGCAGACTCCCGAGTTCGAGGGAATCACGTTTCACGAGGTGCTCTGCAAGAGCGCGCTCAACAAGATGCCCGAAGAGTCGACGTTGCCGTTCAGCTTCACCGTCAACGCTTTTCGTGGTTGCTCGCACGCATGCCGATATTGTTTCGCGAGACCGAGTCACGAGTATCTCGACCTCGACGCCGGCGCGGATTTCGATTCCCAAGTGGTCGTGAAGACGAACATTGCCGCGGTGCTCCGCAAAGAGTTGGCGCGAAAGTCCTGGAAGCGGGAGGCGGTGGCACTGGGTACCAACACCGATCCCTATCAGCGAGCGGAGGGCCGATACCGCTTGATGCCCGGCATTATTCGCGCGTTGACCGAATCCGGAACTCCCTTCTCGATCTTGACGAAGGGAACTTTGCTCCGACGGGACCTGCCGCTGTTGAAAATGGCGGCGGCGCAGGTCGACGTCGGAATCGGAGTGTCGTTGGCGATCAACGACGCTGCACTTCAGAAGCAGATCGAGCCTGGTACCCCGTCGCCGCGGGCGCGTCTCGAGATGATCCGCGCCATCACCGACGCGGGATTCTCGTGCAATGTCATGGTGGCGCCGGTCATTCCGTTCCTCACCGATTCCACCAGTCATCTCGACGGGCTGTTCGAGGCACTGTCCGAAGCCGGTGCGACGAGTGTGACGGTCTTCCCGATGCACCTGCGGGGGAGTACTCGGGGTTGGTTCATGAATTGGCTTGCTCAGGAACATCCGGCGCTCATCCGTCGCTACCGCGAGCTGTACGGGCGGGGCGCGTATGTCACTCCCGAATACAAGCGTTGGCTCGCAAGCCGTGTCGAGCCATTGGTCGAGCGCCATGGGTTGGGTGGTCGTTCGGAGCATCGAGACGTCAGTGCAGCTGGCAGTGAGCCGCGTGAGGCGCCCCGGGAACTGGTGGGTGCGGGAGCAGCTCTCACTTTGTTCTGACGGCCGCGGGCGCGTAAATCGGAGGCGCCCCGGACGTTTGCCGGGCTACATTCGCCTGGTGCTACTCACACTGACGTCCACCCCGACCCCGCAGACTCCTGATGCGACCGCGTTGAGCTACCTGCTGCACAAACATCCCGACCGCGTGCAAAGCTTCGACTTGGCGATCGGCACCGCCACGGTTCTGTACCCGGAGGCCTCGGCCGAAAAGACCACGGTGGCAGTGATTGTGGACGTCGACCCCATCGAACTTGTGCAGAGTAGGTATCGACGCGGCAAGAGTGGCGACAACTTTTCGCTGGGTGAGTATGTCAACGATCGGCCGTATGCGGCGTCGTCCATACTCTCGGTTGCTCTGTCGAAGCTGTTTCGCACCGCGTTGACGGGAACGTGCAAGTCGCACCCGGAACTCGTCGGAACCGAACTCGCGTTGACCGTCTCGATTCCGGTGGTTCCGTGCGGCGGCGATGCGGAATTGCCTCGTCGGTTGTTCGAGCCGCTGGGCTGGGATGTGACCGCGATACCGGTGCAGCTTGATCCGCACCTGCCGACGTGGGGAAACTCCGACTTCGTGTCGTTGACGCTCACCGGGGAACACACGGTGCAGAGTGCCCTTCGGCACCTCTACGTGCTGTTGCCGGTCCTCGACGACGTGAAGCACTACTGGGTGGGACCCGACGAGGCAGACAAGTTGATCCGCGTCGCTGGAGAGTGGTTAGCGTCGCATCCGGATTCCGCGCTGATCATGTCCCGCTACCTGGCGCGTCGACGCGACCTGGTCGAATCGGTGGTCGATCGACTGATTCCCGAACAAGCCGAGGCGCAGATCGAAGTACCGCGACCGGATCCGCCGCTGGCACGGCTTCGCGTCGACGCAGTTTTGGCGACGCTTCAGCGACTGCACGTCAGAACGATTGTCGACATCGGTTGCGGCGAAGGCAAACTGATCGAGGTGCTGATGCCGCACGCTCAATTCGACAAACTTGTCGGCGTCGATGTGAGCGCGCGCGAACTGACACGGGCGCAACGCAGATTGAAGTTCTCCGAAATGTCCGACGCCCAACGTGAACGTGTGTCTTTGATGCAGTCGTCCGCGACGTACCGCGACGCACGCTTGAAAGGCTTCGACGCAGCCGTGCTGATGGAGGTGGTCGAGCACGTCGACACGGCGCGCCTGCCGGCGCTGGTCAGATCGGTCTTCGTGGACGCAGCACCGCAGTATGTGCTGCTGACTACTCCGAATGCCGACTACAACGTGCTGTATCCGGCATTGGCCGCGGGAGAGTTCAGGCACCCCGATCACAGGTTCGAGTTCTCCCGAACCCAATTCCGCGACTGGGCAACCGAAACGGCCCGAGTCCACGGCTATTGCGTGGAGTTCGAATTTGTCGGAGCAATTGATCCGGTCCTTGGCGGGCCGACACAGATGGCAATCTTCACGAAGGAGGCACGAACGTCATGACGGTGTACGAGATTCCAGATCTCGCCCTGGTAGTACTCATCGGCGTCAGTGGCTCGGGAAAGTCGACCTTCGCGGCGCGTCACTTCGGTGAGTTCGAAACTCTCTCGAGTGACACATTGAGAGGGTGGGTCAGTGATGATCCGAACTCACAGGAGTCGACGTCCGATGCTTTCGAAGTGCTGGAGTTCGTCGCGGCCAAGCGTTTGCGACGCGGACGCCTCACGGTGGTCGACGCGACCAACGTCCAGCCCGCCGCGCGCAAGCGACTCGTTGCGTTGGCTCGCGAGCACGACATACTGCCGGTGGCAGTCGTGCTCGATATTCCGGAATCGGTCTGTTCTGCGCGCAACGACGCACGCTCTGATCGGACGTTCGGACGCGACGTGATTCGCCGTCAGCACCAACAGTTGACTCGCTCGCTCCGCGGGTTGGGTAAGGAAGGTTTCCGTACGGTTCACATCCTCAGAGGTGAGGACGCGGTTTTCGAAGCCACATTCTTGCGCCACCCGCTCCGCAGCGATCTGCGTGTCGAGCGTGGTCCGTTCGACGTCATCGGTGACATCCACGGATGTCGAAGCGAGCTCGAGACGCTCCTCGTGAAACTCGGCTACACCGTCGACTACGGGACGGACGGCAGAGCTGTCGATGCGGTGCCGCCGGAAGGGCGAACTGCCGTCTTCCTCGGTGACTACGTGGATCGAGGACCGGATTCGGTCGGTGTGCTGCGTCTGGTCATGGGGATGGTCGCGGCGGGACATGCGATAGCGGTTCCGGGTAACCACGAGAACAAACTCGTCAAGGCCTTGCGCGGTAAGAAGGTCACGGCCAGTCACGGACTCGCCGAGACCCTCGAGCAGATTGCCACCGAGTCGGCGGAGTTCCGGGACAGCGTCGTCGACTTCTGTGACGGGCTCGTCGCGCACCTCGTTCTGGACGACGGCAAACTCGTGGTTGCGCACGCCGGTCTCAAGGAGGACTACCACAACAGGGCGTCCGGCCGAGTGCGAAGCTTTGCGCTCTACGGTGAAACCACCGGTGAAACGGACGAATTCGGCTTACCCGTTCGATACCCGTGGGCGCAGGACTACCGAGGATCAGCCATGGTCCTCTACGGTCACACGCCGGTGCACGAGGTGGAATGGATCAACAACACCGCGTGCCTCGACACCGGCTGTGTGTTCGGTGGATCCCTCACGGCTCTTCGATACCCGGAACGAGAGATCGTGTCGGTTCCGGCGGAGCAGGTTTGGTACGAGCCGGTGGTACCGCTGGCACCGCCGACTCGTGATCCGGACGTGCTCGATCTCGCCGACGTCCTCGAAACGACCGGCGTCGACACCGAACTGCGCGGTCGAGTGTCCGTTCGCACCGACAACGCTGCCGGCGCCCTGGAAGTGATGAGCCGATTCGCGGTCGCGCCGCAATGGCTGCGGTACCTACCGCCGACCATGGCGCCCTGCGCGAGCGCCCAATCCGATGACTATCTGGAACACCCGTCGACCGCGTTCGACGCATACCGGGCCGGCGGAATCGGAACAGTGATCTGCGAAGAGAAGCACATGGGTTCGCGGGCAGTGGTGCTCGTGTGCCGTGATCGATCGGTTGCTCAGTCCCGCTTCGACGCTCCGGATGCGCTCACCGGGATGGTGCACACCCGCACCGGCCGCCAGTTCTTCGACGACGACCTGACTCAGCAGTTGATCGACGACGTCGCCGCCGCAGTCACCTCCGCTGGGTTGTGGGAAGAGTTGGGCACCGACTGGCTGCTCCTCGACTGCGAACTGTTGCCGTGGAACGTCAAAGCGGAAGGTCTGCTGCGCTCGCAGTACGCGTCGGTCGCGGCGGCCGGGCGATCAGACCTCACAGCTCGCGAGGCCGTGCTGGCGCGGGCCGGGTCGCGGGGCCTGGACGTGGCGGAGATGTTCGAACAGACAACTGTTCGGGCCGCCAGTATCGAGCGCTTCGGCGAGGCGTACCGACGGTACGTGTGGCCGACGAACGGACTGGACGGCGTCACCATCGCGCCGTTCCAGATTCTGGCGGCCGAGGGCCAGTCGTACGGGGAACGGGATCACGAATGGCACCTCGGTATTTCGGATCGCCTGGCCGCGGCCGACCCGAGTCGATTTACCACTACACGTCGCCTGGTGGTCGATCTCGGTTCCGAGGACTCGGTGTCCGAAGCGACGAAGTGGTGGGAGTCGCTCACCGGCGACGGTGGTGAGGGGATGGTCGTCAAACCGCTGGCGAATCAGATTCACGGACCGCGGGGGTACAACGCGAAGGTTCAGCCGGGGATCAAGGTCCGCGGCCGGGAGTACCTGCGATTGATCTACGGTGCCGACTACCTCGAACCGTCGACGCTTGCGAGATTGCGTAACCGCAACCTCGGACACAAGCAGTCGATGGCGCTGCGCGAGTACGCGCTCGGCATGGAGGCGGTATCCAGGCTCGTCGACCGTGAACCTTTGTGGCGAGCGCACCAGGCCGTGTTCGCGGTGCTGGCTCTCGAATCGGAGCCGGTCGACCCGCGGTTGTGACGGCCGGTGCGCGGGCTCGGATTGATACCGTCGGGTATGGGTGTGATTGCTCGCTTGGACGGTTTCAATCGACGCCATCCGTGGAGTCACAACGATCACTACGGCCGGTGGGTTCTACGTAATCTGCGCGGGGTCAGGTCCGGTCGCGCTCTCGACGTGGGGAGCGGGACCGGCAATCTGATCGACCTCTTGCGTCGGCGGTTCGACGTGGTGGTCGGTGTGGAACCCGACCTGACAACCTCGGCCGCCGTGCGCGCAAGGTTTGTCGACGACGGGAACGTGATCATCGACGCGCAGCGGATCGAGGACTTTGCATCCGAGGCGAAGTACGACGCGATCACAGTCGTCGCAGCGTTGCATCATCTTCCACTCGAAGAATCGATGAAGCAGCTGAGTAGCCTGCTCGAACCGGGCGGGCGGCTCGTCGTGGTCGGGTGTTATCGATCGACCACAGCCACCGACGCACTCCTGTCGGTGTTGGCGACCGTGTGCAATCCCGTCGTCGGCGTCGTCAAGCATCGACGGGTTGCCTCCGAGCCACTGAAGGCGATGACAGCTCCCACCGCGGAACCGGGTGAGTCGATGGCTGACGTCCGGCGCGCGGCCGCGTTGTGTCTGCCAGGTAGCCGGATCAGGAGACGACTGTTCTGGCGATACACCCTGATCTACGACGAGAGTCCGGCCGGCGCGTCGGTGGGGGAGTGAGTAGACCGTTCCGGTTCCTGGGGAAACGCGCGTCGGCCGAACCCGACTATCGCCAACGAAGCGATCATCAGAGCGACCCCGATGCCCGCCAGATGTGAGAGCCCGCCACTGTCGACGACGGCCGCACCGAGCAGAGCGCCCGTTGCAATCGCGATCTGGAACACGACAACGTAGATGGCCGAGGCACGGTCGGTCCCGATAGGGACGGCGCGCAGAACCGAGGACTGGAGGCAGATCGGAACGGTAGTGAACGCCGCACCCCACAAGATCGTGGCGACGACAGCGAACGCTCCCATCGACGGCGCCAAGAGCCAGAAGATGGCCAGCGCGCCTGCCACCGTCGCGATCGAGATGAGCGTGAAGAGGCGCGGTCGGCGGTCGTAGTACTTGCCGGCGACCCACACTCCGACGGCGCCGGCGGCGCCGTAGACCAGAAGCATCGCGGTACGGATGCCACCGGACGAGCCGAGGCTTTCCTCCACCAGAAGTGTGAAGAACGTGTACGAAGCGAATTGCCCAAAGGCGGCAAACAGCGTTGCCGCGCAGATGACGGCGAGTGCCCGTTTCATCGCCGGTGTCGGCTTCGGTTTGTCTCGCTTACTCCGATGGTGTTGATCGACCGGCATTTCTGGCAACGCACGATGCAGTGAGAAAGCAATGCCCACTGCCACCACACCGATTGCCGCCGACGCGGTCCGCCAACCCCAGGACTGGCCGATCGCCGAAGACAGGGGTCCTCCGAGAACAAAAGCGAGAGACGTACCGGCATACACCATCGCGATGGCCTTGCCCTGTTGTCCGCGCGGAACCAGGGTGGCAGCGACCGGTGCAACGACAGCCCAGAACACTCCGTGCGTCGCAGCGCAGAGCAATCGTCCGATCACGAGCATCGGATAGTTGACGGCCAATGCTGCGACCAGTTGCGACACCGCGAGGGTGGCCACCGTCAGAACGACGACGCGTCGTCGCGGCCAGGTTTTGACCGCTCCGATCAGCGGAAGCGTCAAGACCGCGACACCGTATGCGTAGAAGGTCAGCAGTAGGCCGACACGCCCTTCGGTGATGTCGAGGTCCGTCGAGATTTCGCTGAGCAGTCCGACGGGGAGCATTTCGGCCGTCACGTAGGCGAAGGCTGCTCCGGCCAGTGTCATCAGCCGTAGCGTGGTTGCCTTCGGCAGTCGAGCACTCATGTTGTGTAACGATACATGTATCGATACACACCTGCGCAATGGATATTTTTCACTCGCTATGCTGATGCTCATGGCCATACGTGCGCAGCGTTCGAGTCGTCCGACGATGGCCGACGTCGCCAAGGCCGCAGGCGTGTCGGTGATGTCGGTGTCGTACTCCTTCGCACAGCCCGAGCGCGTGTCTGAATCAACGCGGGCCAAGGTGTTCGCCGCCGCCGAAGAGCTCGAGTACGCGGGCCCGAACCGGGCGGCGCAGTCCTTGCGGAGCGGGAAATTCAACAACATCGCGGTCGTCTTCAGCGAGAAGCTGACGTACGCCTTCGAAGACGCAGTAGCTCGGCGATTCCTCTCGGGAGTCGCCGAAGCGTGCCTGGATGCGAACGCCGGGCTGATGATGCTGCCGAACTCGGGGAAAGCCGGAGACGTCGACAGAGTTCGCGACGCGGCAGTAGACGGTTTTGTCGTCTGGACCACCGTCTTCAACGATCCCATCCTCGACGCGATTGTCGGCACCGGAAAACCCGCATGCATCCAGGGTGGTCCGTTGCACGAGGGTGTGGATCTCGTCGGGATGGACGATGTTGCCGGCGCCGTTGCGATCGGGGCAGTCGGGTTGTCGGGGGCGCAGCGGCCCGCGGTGATCAGCCTTCCGTGGGATCGTGAGCGTCGGTCCGAGATTCGGATGGACGTGGATCCAGGTGAAGCGTTCTTTCCGGTGTCCCGCCATCGGCTCGAGGGCTACGAGCGCGCCGTCCGCGACGCGGGCCTCGATTGGCCCTCGGTGCGGGTGGGGGTGGTCACCGTCAACGAGCGGAGCGAGGGTGCGCGGATGGCTCGGTCCCTGCTCGACGTTCCCGAGAGCCGAAGGCCCGATGTCATCTTGGCGATGAGTGACGAACTGGCTCTGGGGGTTCTGGACGCGATCCGTGAACTCGGCCTCGCGCTGCCCGACGATGTCGCAGTCGTCGGATGGGACGACACAACAGCCGCATCGGACGCCGGCCTGACAACGGTTCGCCAGTCCCTGTTCGATCAAGGGCGCAATGCAGCTCGCGTGGTTCTCGGGCTCGACGATGCGGTCGAGCCGGTCGAATGGTCGGTGCGTCGGCGAACCTCGACGCGATGATCACGCCGGTAGTCATCGACGGTCTGCGTCTTCGGTGGTTTGTCCCTCCAGAATTGGGGGAGACCGTCCGGTGGGGACTCTCCTGGAATGTCGACAACCCGCGCCGGTGGGCGGTTGCCGAGGTCGCGGGTGCATTGCACCTACTTGCCGGAACTCCTCGTGACGACCCAAACGCGCGTCAGGCGTGGATAGACTTCGGCGCAGATGCCGCCACGACCGGGGTAGTTCGGCGCCTGCGGCTCATGTCGATGGAGTCCGACATGCTGCCCGACCCGAAGTTTCCGCACGGCCCGAACTGGGGTTGGGCTACGAGGCAATTCGTGCCTGGCTCCGAGCGCTTCTACGAGTTGGCGCGTGCACCTCGTGCGTTGCGCTCGTACCAGCTGACCGATCGTGAATACGGGCCGCGGCGCGAGGACTTCCTCCTGGTCGACCTCGAGACGGCTGCTTGATCGTTGGGACCTGACACCGTTTTCATTCAGTGGACACAGACTCCAGCTGACCGGAACCAGTGTCTGCTCAACGAAACCGGTGCCAGGTGCTGCGACTAGCGCGCTCCACTGGCCACGTTCAGTGAGTATTTGCCGGGCGGCGCCCCGACATGCTTGACGAAGTGCCGCGACAGGTGGGATTGATCGTGGAATCCGACGTCGACGGCCACGTCCGCCAATTCGCGCCCGGCGAGGATTGCGCGTCGCGCCAGATCGATTCGACGTCCCGTCACGTACTTGTGAGGCGGAAGCCCGAAATGCTTCGCGAAGTTCTTGATCAGATACGTGGGCTTCCGCTGCAGGATGTTCGACGCTTCCCGCATCGTGATTCCCGTTGTGAGTCGCGCATCGAGCAGGTCCCGAAGTTGATCGGCAACGCGTTCGTCAACGGTCGGCGTGTGAAGGGATCGACCTGTGGCCGGTGTGAGGATCTCGTTCAATCTTTCAGCGAGGAACCCCAGGCGACTTTCGGCCTCGAGTGATTCGCCGTCCGGGCCGAGTGCAGAGTGCAGTTGATCGATGCGATGGCGCAGCAGAGGGTCTCGAATCTCGGGGCTGTCCACCGCCGGGCCTATGAGGACCTCGCCGAGAACTGACGTGTCGAGGTAGAGGATTCGTTGACGAAATCCGGCCTCGGTGACCGGAACTCCGTCGTGTGCGATGCCTGGCGGCAACAGAGTCACGATCTCTGGTGCTGCGCCATGAGCGCGATGATCGAGGTCGTATGCAATCGTGCCGCGGTCGACGAGCATCAGGGACCACTGATCGTGCGTGTGTTTGGGATAGGCGTGTCCGACGAAATCGGCATGGAAGACCTCGGTGATTCCCGCGAGGCCCGGTGCCCACGCGGTGATCTGTGCGCCGCGGGGATCCATGTCAGAAACGTACAAGACGCAGCTGCCTCGGGTGACGAAGAGTGGCGGGGTCGTCATCGCAGTGGTGGCGCGCCCGAGGGAGGAACAACATGAACAGTTCGGCAACAGCGGTATCGCTCCGCGAGAAGTTCGGTCAGTTCACCGAGCACTGGTCGCCCAAGAAGATTGCGGGCCTCAATGACTACGAGATCAAGATCGTCAAGATCAAAGGTGAATTCGTCTGGCACTCCCACACCGACACCGACGAAATGTTTCTGGTGACAAAGGGGCAGATCCGAATCCAACTGCGCGACGGAGATGTTTCGCTGGGGCCCGGTGAATTGTTCGTTGTACCTCGCGGAGTCGAGCATTGTCCCATCGCCGAAGAGGAAGCGGAGGTGATGTTGATCGAACCCGTGGGCGTGGTGAATACCGGGAACGTCGGAGGATCACGAACCGCGGTGCTCGAGGACTGGACGTAGCTTGCGGCTCTTCCAATCCAGGGGATTGGTTCGGAGCGGCAGTGCCATGCCCGATCTCCAGAGCGTCGCCGCGCGAGAGTGCGGACGGAGCTGGACCTCGCGCCGCATCGACTGCGTGAACTCGTCGGTGAACCCTGTTCGCGGGTACTCCGCGATTGTTGCATCAACAGTTGCTCGCGGAATTTCGGGCGCACGCCGACCGGCAACGTCGAAATGCGCTGCGGCATGCAGTAGATAGGCGTCAGCGCCCGCGCCGCGGTCGACGGTCAGATCCATGTGCAGACGGATCGCTTCGCCGATTCGCTGTAGGGACCCCTCCGAAGTTCCCACTCGGGTCGCGAGTTCTTCTGCGTCTGCGGCACTGATGTAGGTGAAACACCCGTGCTCGGCCGATCCTTCTGCGCCCAGTCCGACATCGTGAAGGGCGCACGCAGTGAAGAGATCTTCGGGGTCGTACTCGATCGCATCGATCTGCGCGAAGGCGTCGGCCCAGATCCAGCAGCGCAGGCTGTGGTTCAAGACCGCGGGGGAGAGGGTTCCTCTGGCGTGATCGAGCGCTTCGCTGCACAGCTTGGTGTCGGGGAGTGGGCGTTTGCGCAGCTCGGGTGTGCGAGTGGGGTAGCGGCCGAGCCGCAGTCGGAGCGTCGACGGAGCACTCATGGCCTGCGCAGCAGCCGCGCGGGCCATGAGTTGTATCTGCTCGAGAGTGGTGAGCTCACCAGGGCGCATCGAATTCCTGTTCTGGGTGAGGGACAGCTGGATACGAATCTAGTTGGCAGGGAAACTTCTTCACAGATGTCTGATATCTGTCAATGACGGAAACACGGAATTATCCGAATATTGGTTGATAGCAAGTGCCATCCAACGGCAACCCCGAATCTGTAGCCTCACCTCTGCACTTCGCAAGAACCATCAAGCAACGACAGTGAGGCTCGGCTCAGATGACGCCGAACCCGACGATCCCCGGGACTTCCGACGGGACGACGCGATGGAGCATGACCTTGTTGTTCTCGTTGCCGCCGACGGTCGTCAGAGTGCCGGCGTCGTTGAACAGAACGACGTTGACGTGTTGGCCGAAGGGGCTCGAGTCGCCGTACAGGATCGTGTCGCCGACCTTGGGTTGGTAGTCCCGACCGTAGGGGACAAACGCGTCGATGGACTCGTAATACTCCTGCAGCGTGTACACCCCGGGGATGCGCCACGACCCTGAGTTGGGGTTCGAGAACGGCGTGCCGATCTGGTTCATCGACCAGCTCACGAAATCGGCACACCACGATTCTTCGACACCCTCGGCGTACTTGGTGCCGGGACTCCCTGACTCCCATTCCTGCTCGAGGACGCCCAGTAGCGCACTCTGCTGAGCGCTGAGAATGCTGTGGTCGACGGCCGGGAACGAATCAAGATTCTCGCCGGCAAGAGCGTCGTCGCCGCGCGCGAACCACCACAGTGCGCCGGCGACAACTACGACCACCGCAACGCCGAATACGCCCAGAACAGCGAGAGTGCGTCTGGGCGTATTCGGTGCGTGCGACATCACGCCACGATAGTCAATTACTCGAGCGGGGGCGCCGAGCGATCGATCGTCGTCGCGAGTGGCTTCTCCTTGACGAAGAGCAACAACACGACCGCTGCGATGACCAAGGGGACGAGGTAGAGGAAGATCGGCGCGAGCGCGTCGTTGTACGCGCCGACGATGATCTCGCGAACCTGGCTCGGCAACTTCCAGAGGATTCCCGGGGTCAAGGAGTTCTCGTCACCACCGACCGCGCCGCCATTCGCCGGGAGTCGCTCGGCCAGGAGATTGGTCAGACGCGAGGCGAACAGGCTGCCCACGATCGCGCTGCCCAACGACGCACCGATCTGGCGGAAGAAGTTGTTCGACGCGGTGGCCGTTCCCACTTCGGCCGCGGGGAAGGTGTTCTGCACGATCAAGATCAAGATCTGCATGACGAGGCCGAGTCCGATACCCATGAGTGCGATGTAGCAACCGAAGACCAGCAGTGAGGTCGACGGCGTCAGACGTGAGAGCAGGACCAGAGCAACAGCGACGATGGATGTTCCGACGATGGGGAAGATCTTGTAGCGGCCGGTCTTGCTGACCAGCTGGCCGGACCCGATGGAGGCGACGAGCAGGCCCGCCATCATGGGAATCATCATCAATCCAGCTTCGGTGGCGTTCTTGCCTGTCACCATTTGGATGTAGGTCGGCAGGTAGGCGAGCGCACCGAACATGGCGATTCCGATGATCAGGCCGGCGACGGTGGTCAACACGAAGTTGCGCTGAGCGAACAGATGCATCGGAATCACCGGTTCGTCGGCACGCTTCTCGACGAAGACAAAAGCCACTGCCGTCACGACGCAGCCGACGATCAACCCGATGATGACGGCCGATCCCCAGGCGTAGGTGTTTCCGCCCCAGGTCGTGAACAGGATCAGACACGTCGCTGCCGTCGCGACGAGAACCATGCCCAGATAGTCGATGCGAGGCTTGCCGAGGTTCGGCTTCCGCAGGTGCAGAAATGCCATCGCGCTCGCGATGGCGAGTAGGCCTAGGGGGATGTTGATCCAGAAGGCCCAACGCCAGCCGATGCCCTCGGTGAACCAGCCGCCGAGTAGGGGACCGGCAACCGAAGCCAGTGCGAACACCCCGCCCATCGCACCCATGTACCGGCCGCGTTGCCTGGCGGGGACGACGTCGGCGATGATCGCCTGGGAAAGCAGGATCAATCCGCCGCCGCCGAGTCCCTGCACGGCTCGACCAGCGATGAGTGTGGTCATGTCGTGGGACAGACCGCCGATCACCGAACCGACGATGAAAATGCTGATGGCGCCGATGAAGAGGCCCTTGCGGCCGATCAGGTCACCGAGTTTTCCGTACACCGGCATCATGACGGTCGAGGCGAGGATGTATGCCGTCGTCACCCAGACCATGTGGTTGACGCCGTTCAATTCGCCCACGATGGTGGGCAACGCGGTACTGAAGATCATCTGGTCGAGCGAAGCCAGAAGCATCGTGATCATCAGCCCGACAAAAACGAGGATGATCGACCGTTTGTCCGGCGAGGCCTCGGTGTCGGTATGCGTGCCGTCGGGCTCGACGGTCGCAGCTTCTCGAGTGGACATGTAGTTCCTTAGTTGAGTGACGGCGGGTGCGAGAGTGTGGATCAGCTCTCGGACCTCAGTATTCGAGCCATCAGGAGTAGTGCCGGATCGAGCAAATCTGTTCTGGGGCTTGCCCGTTCACTGTTCTGCCATTTTCGGAAGACGTAACGCATCGCGGCGCCTGCGGTGATGACCGTTGCTGTGGCTTCGTCGGCAGCGGCTGTGTCCGAGTGCAGGCGGCGATACTCGGTTCTGTTCGACAACTCCCGCGTGAGGATCCGGGTGAGCGTGTCTTCAAGATCGTGGAAGGTGGCCAGATGTTGTTGCAACAGCGTGGGATGACGCTCGAACAATTCGCGTCGATGCGCGAGCAGATCGGGTCGCTCGTCGACGATTTGCATCGCCGCCTCGAATACCGCGAGGGCGCCGCGCAGCGGATCGTCCGGGTGCTCGCCGATGAGCGTGAGCATGGTCGTCTCACTTGGCACGACGAGCATGAGCCCACCGATCGCTGCGTCCTTGGTGGGGAAGTAGTTGAAGAACGTGCGGGTCGACAGATTGCAGGCTTCGCAGATTTTCTCGACGGTCACTTCGTCATAGCCCAGGTCGAGAACGAGTTCGACGGCGGTGTGCTCGATCAGCTGCCTCGTCGCAATTCGTTTTCGTTCGCGCAATCCGAGAGTTTCGGTTCCCATTTCATCCATAATTGCACAGAGTGCAAAGTTTCATCGAATGCAATATTTCGCCCAAGAATGCCTCATGAAATGCAAAAATGGGGATCGGGTGCCTGGTGGATAGGATGAACCGCGTGGAAGACACCTTGCCCCCTTGCCCTGAATGCGCCGGCGAATACACCTACGAGATGGGCGCGTTGATGGTCTGCCCGTCCTGCGCGCACGAGTGGGCGCCGACCGATAGTGCCGGCGAGGACCTGGGTGTGGTGAAAGATGCCGTAGGCAACATTCTTGCGGACGGCGACACGGTGACGGTCGTCAAGACGCTCAAGGTGAAGGGCAGTCCGACCGGCATCAAGTCAGGTACGAAAGTTCGCAACATCCGCCTTGTTCAGGGTGTTGGTGACCACGACATCGACTGCAAGGTCGACGGCATCGGACCGATGCAATTGAAGTCGAGCGTCGTCAAGAAGGTGTGACCGGACAGCGATAGTTGTCGGCTCGAAATCCTGTTCAGTTTCGACGGTTCGATAGCCACAATCGAGGTGATTCTCGACCGCTCGAACGAATGGACCGAACTGTGCCGAACTCGATCTGCCTGGCGCCCGCACTCGATAACACCGCACTCGATACAGACGAGCAGTGGAAACGCATCGTCGATGCGCTGACGCGCAGGGGTTTCCTCGGCGCCGGGCTCGGTGCCGCGGCCGCGACCTTGCTTGCAGCGTGCAGCAGCGACGAAAACGGCTCGGCGCCAAGTGGTCTCGTCACAGTGCAGGATGAGACGGGCAGTGTCGAGATTCCGTCGGACCCGCAGCGAATGGTCATCGCCCATGTCAGCGCCATGGCGACGGTGCTCGACCTCGGTGTGCCGCCGGAGAAGATCGTCGGCGGCTTCTTCGGTCTCGAGGGTGTGAGCGGTGACGCGGTGTTGCGTACGATGCCGGAGGCTGCGAACATCCCGAACCTCGGCACGGCGGGGACGTGGAACAAGGAAGCGATCATCGGCGCGTCGCCGGATCTGATCGTCATGCTCCTGACCGCCGGAAATGCTTATGCGGCAAAGTCCTACGACGAACTCTCCGCGACCGGTGTTCCAGTATTCGCCGGCTTCAACGGGTACCTCACGTGGGCCGAGATGAAGAAGTTGGTCACCTCGATGGGCGTCGCGGTCCGACGCGAAGACGCTGCTGCGGAATTGAACGCGAGAACGGAAGAGCGCCTCCTCACAATCAAGGATCGACTCTCCGCCCTCGGTTCGTTGCCGTCGGTGACCCTCCTCCGCACCGGCGAGAACGGTGTCGTCTACAACCAGGTCGACGCTCTTCTCGACGCCCTCGGTTTCCCCGGCGAACGAGCTACATCGGAGGAGTTCACGCGCACACTCACAGCGGAGCAACTCGATCAGGTGACCAGCGACGTGATCATCGTGGGCGCATTCCAGGACCAGCAGGACGTCCGCGCGCAGTTGGCGATGAACCCGCTCTGGGAGCGTCTTCCCGCTGTCCGCTCGGGGAACGTCCATTACGTCGACGACAGCCTGTGGGGCTCGGGCTATTCTCCCCGCGCGACCGAGCTGCGACTCGACGACATCGAGCGGATCTTCAGCTGACGCCGTCGTGTCACCTCGACTTATCGGTGCATTACCTCGAGAATCATGACCATGGACAAAATCAGGTTCTTCGAGCTGGTCACCGAATGGTTCGAGGTACTCGGTGTTGTCGCCATGGTTCTCGGGTTCGTGTTCGCATTCGTGATCGCGGGGCGCGCATGGAGTCGAACGCGGGACGGTAGTTCGGCGTTTCGTACTCTGCGCGAGACCATGGGCGCGGTCATCCTTCTCGGCCTCGAGATCCTTGTCGCCGCTGATCTGGTGAAGACGGTGACGTCGTCGCCGTCGCTGACAGACGCCGCAGTTCTGGGCATGATCGTTCTTATTAGGACCGTGCTGAGCCTGTCGATTCAGATTGAGATCGACGGGGTACTTCCGTGGCGCAAGGCGTTGGTGTCAAGTCCGGAACTCCTGGTACGCGCAGCGCGCGGATCAGGAGGCCGCACGACGCCCGACGCGTCGAGTTCGTAGCGATAGCCGTTGCGAGTGAAAGGTCGGGCAGATGACAGCAGTGCGTACCGAGCATCTCACGGTCGACGAAAGGCGGGCGCGCGGCCGTCAGGCGCGTAGAGATACGCCATTGGCCGCGCTCGCGGATCTGGCAGAGAGTGACCGTGATCCGATATCACTGCTCGAATTGCAGGCGAAGTCGCGGGTACAGGACCTGGTGCCCATCCGATACGGGCGGATGTCGGCATCGCGGTTCTCGTTCTTCCGCGGCGCTGCTCTGGTGATGGCCGACGATTTGTCACACAGTCCGGATTCGGGTCTTGCCAGCCAACTCTGCGGCGACGCGCACCTGAGCAACTTCGGTATCTATGCGACGCCCGAGCGAAAGCTCGCGTTCGACATCAACGACTTCGACGAAACGTACCCGGGACCGTTCGAATGGGACGTGAAACGACTGGCCGCAAGTTTGGTGATCGCCGCAAAGGACAACGGATTTTCGGGCAAGGAGCGGAAGAAGATCGTTCGCGGATGCGCGGCCGAGTATCGGGAAACCATGATCACCCAGGCAGGATTGGGAAATCTTGCAGTCTGGTACTCGCACATCGCACCCGAGGACGGGCTCGAGGCTCTCCAGATCGACCTGAAGAAGCGCATGCTTGCTCGCACACAAGCGACGCTGGACAAGGCTCGTCGCCGCGACAGTGTGCAGGCGGCAGGCAAGTTCACCGAAATCGTCGACGGCCGGCGGCAATTCATCAGTGATCCGCCGCTGATCGTGCCCGCAAACGAGTTGTTCGCAGGGACCGATCTCACGCAGATCGAGGAGTTGCTACGTCAGCGCGTTCGGTCGTATCGGAGCACGCTGCAGTGGGACCGTCGGGTGTTGCTCGAAAGCTTCGAGATGACGCACATTGCGCGGAAGGTTGTCGGTGTCGGGAGCGTCGGAACACGCGCATGGATGATCCTCATGAAAGGAGTCGACGACGACGATCCGTTGATTCTGCAGGTCAAGGAAGCGCAACCCTCGGTATTGTCCGGCTACGTCGACGGTCCGACCTTCAAGAACGAAGGGGAACGCGTCGTCAACGGGCAACGCTTGATGCAAGCGACAAGCGACATCTTTCTCGGCTGGGAACGAGGGCCGGGGCTCGACGAGGGTGAGCACGATTTCTACATTCGTCAACTGCGTGACGGTAAAGGGTCGGCAGTCATCGAAGAGATGGTGCCGCAGGGGCTGGAACTCTACGGGCGCCTGTGCGCCAGGGTCCTTGCCTACGCACACGCTCGCTCGTCCGATCGGATAGCGATCGCCGAATATCTCGGTGACGGAACCGAATTCGATTTCGCGATCGGGGAGTTCGCGGCTGCCTACGCCAAGCGCAATGCACGCGATCATGCCGCTCTGCTGACCGCGATCGACGACGGTCGCGTGTCAGCAGAGCGGGGAGTGTGACGACTCAGGCGAACACGCCGTCGAGCCAGCCCTGCCACGCTGCCGTTGCTGATCCACCGTCAGCGCCCTCTGCGAAGAGGTGATGGGCCGCGTCGACGTTGCCGCCGAAAGCATTTCGGCTGTAGAACCGCAGCAATGCGTCCTCGGTGCGCAAGCCGATGAACCAGTCGTTGATGTAGTCGACAATCGCGTCGACGGTTCCGATTCCGGGGACTTCCACCGACGCGGAGTCACCGACACCGGCGCCCGAGGTGATTCCGAGGGCGCTGCGAAGCGTTCCCATCGCTTGCGGCGCGGACGAGGATTCCGGGCCTTCGGCCGAGACATAGGTGACGGGTTTTCCGGCGAAGTACCGCACGTATTGGCCGAGACTGTGCAGGTAGAAGTCCGTGTGCTTGCTCGCGCCGTCGTACTGGTTGTCCCAGTCATCGGCAAACACTCCGGCGTGGACGTAGCGGACAACGGCGGTGCTCTCGTCGCGTGCTTCGACGACGTATTCGAGGTTGTTGAACCAGCCGTCGGGGCCTTGCATGTGGATGGCGAGTTCGCGGGGCGGCTCCCAGGTCGCGATGATCGGGCTGTCCGGGCGGCTGCCGTCGGCGGGGATCTCGAGAGGGGAGGGGAACATCCAGCCGGCCGTTTCGGCCGAGATGGCGGCCCAGATCTGCTCGGGGGTTCCTGGGACGACCACCTCGCGGCGGATTTCGAATTTCTCGGACATTGCTACTTCTCCGTTTCGGGCGCGTCGATCGCTTGGGTTGTGATGGTTTGGGGTGTGGTGAGGCTGGGATGCAGGGCGACAACGAGGCGGTGTTTGCGTCCGCCTTCGGAATTGCCGTCGTGATACTTGGCGACGAGTGAGTTGATCGACTCGCCGAGTTCGCCGGCGAAGGCGGCACGGTCGGCCGCCGTGGCAAAGGTGATGTCGCTGTCGATGGCAAAGGACGCCAACGGTTTTCCGGCTGCAGTTGCTCCGGCGATCAGTTCGCCGACCTCTCGGACGATCCGCGCTGCGAGACTGACGAGCCAGCGCGCCGAGAGCTGATCGGGGAACCGGCCCGGGTCCGGGGCGAGCGCCGACATGGCGGCAGGGGATATGACGTACGACGCGGCACTGGCCTGCATGATTCGCTCGGTCATGTTGCCTCGCTTGCGTTCCTCGACGAGCTCGACAAGTCCGTGGTCTTCGAGAGTGCGCAGGTGGTAGTTCACCTTCTGGCGTGTCAGCCCGATCCGGGGCGCCAGCGAGGATGCCGATCCCGGCACCGCCAATTCGGCCAGAATCCGTTGCCGAATCGGATCGAGCGACGCCTCGGCAGCTCCGGGGCGATCGATGACTGCTACGTCCAACATGAGAAAACCATCCCACCGACAACTAAATCTGTCAAGACAGAAAAAATTGTCGGTGGGATGGTTTCGGAGATTCGCTATCGCTTGAGGTCGGGCGGGTTGTTCAGATCCCGCGCCGAGTACGTGTCACACGACGAAATCTGGCCGGTCTGGTATCCGGTCATGAACCACGCCTGACGCTGTGCGGAGGAGCCGTGTGTCCAACCTTCAGGGTTGACCCGACCGGTCGTGGACTTTTGGATACGGTCGTCGCCCACCGACGAGGCGGCGGACAACGCGTCGCGAATGTCGTCTTTTGACAAGGGCTTCAGGAACGGTTGACCGGTCGCCTGATCGGGAATCGTGTCCGCAAAATGTGCCCAGACGCCTGCGTAGCAATCGGCCTGGAGTTCGGTGCGAACCGCACCCGACTGCTCACCCTGCGGGTCGGCCTGCGCGCGGCCGATGTCGCCGAGCTGATTCTGGATGTGATGTCCGAACTCGTGCGCGACCACGTACTCCTGTGCGAGCGGTCCGGCGCTGGAACCGAAACGGTCGACGAGTAGTTGGAAGAAACTCGTGTCGAAGTACGCAGTCTGGTCGGCCGGGCAGTAGAACGGACCGACGTCACTAGACGCCTGGCCGCAACCGGTGTTGACCGAACCGCTGAACAGAATGACTTCGGGTCGCACGTACGCCGTGCCGGTCTGCTTGACCAACTGCTGTTCCCAAACGTCGTCGAGGCTTCCGACGGTCAGTGTGACGCGGCAGTTCACATCGGCGTTTGCCTGAGCGCCGGTGCACTCGTCGACCGACGACAGTCCGGTCGACGAACTCGAAGTCTCGGTAGACGTACCCAGGAGTGAGCCGGGGTCACCGCCGAACAACAGCGCCAGGATCAGAACGATAATGCCGCCCGCGCCACCGCCGATCGCGATTTTGCCGCCGCGGCCACCGCCACCCCCGCCGCCTTGAACCTGAACGCGTCCCGCTTCGCCGCGGGCCCCCTCGTTGAAGGTCATCTATGTCCGCTTTCTGCTGTCGTGAACAAGTGCTTGCCGTCACTTCTGGAGATAGCTTCGCATGCGATGCGGGTCCGCGTTTCCGCTCTGTGCAGTTCGCTCCGTAGGATCGCAGGCAAAGTAGTCGGTCGTCGGTTATTGGAAGTAGTTCGAAAGGAATCCCGTGCTGCGCACACATCTCGCCGGTTCATTGCGACCCGAGCAGGCAGAGCAGACCGTAACGCTCACCGGTTGGGTAGCCAGGCGTCGTGATCACGGCGGAGTGATCTTCATCGATCTCCGTGATGCATCCGGAGTTGCGCAGGTAGTTTTCCGGGCAGGTGACGTGGCCGAGCAGGCGCACCGTCTGCGCGCGGAATACTGCGTTCGCGTGACCGGAACGGTCGAGGTTCGCCCCGAGGGCAACCAGAACTTCGAGATCCCCACCGGAGCAATCGAGGTCAACGCCACTGAACTCGAGGTTCTCAACGAAAGCGCACCGCTGCCGTTCCAGCTCGACGATCAGGTCGGCGAAGAAGCGCGCCTCAAGTACCGCTACCTCGACCTGCGTCGTGAAGGCCCCGGCTCCGCAATTCGCTTGCGCTCCAAGGTAAGTGCTGCAGCGCGCGGCGTTCTCGCGCATCACGAGTTCGTCGAGGTCGAGACTCCGACGCTCACGCGCTCGACGCCCGAGGGTGCCCGTGACTTCCTGGTGCCGTCGCGCCTTCAGCCCGGTAGCTTCTACGCACTGCCGCAGAGCCCGCAGCTGTTCAAGCAGCTCCTCATGGTCGGCGGCATCGAGCGCTACTACCAGATCGCACGTTGCTACCGCGACGAGGATTTCCGCGCCGATCGCCAGCCCGAGTTCACTCAGCTCGACATCGAGATGGCTTTCGTCAACCAGGACGACATCATCCTGCTCGCCGAGGAAATCCTGACGGCGCTCTGGAAGCTCGTCGGCCACGAGATCAAGACGCCGATCGACCGCATGACCTACACCGAGGCAATGCGTCGTTACGGCAGCGACAAGCCGGACCTGCGTTTCGACATCGAACTCGTCGAGTGCATGGACTTCTTCAAGGACACGACGTTCCGCGTGTTTCAAGCGGAGTACGTCGGCGCCGTCGTGATGCCCGGTGGTGCAAGCCAGCCGCGCAAGCAACTCGACGCCTGGCAGGAATGGGCCAAGCAGCGTGGGGCCAAGGGTCTGGCGTACGTGTTGGTCGGTGAAGACGGCACTCTCGGTGGACCTGTTGCCAAGAACCTGACCGACGCCGAGCGTGAGGGCCTGGCGGCTCACGTCGGAGCTCAGCCGGGAGACTGCGTCTTCTTCGCAGCTGGTGCAACGAAGCCGATGCGCGCCCTCCTCGGCGCTGCCCGTGGTGAGATCGCCCGCAAGAAGGACCTCATTGATCCTGACGCGTGGGCGTTCGTGTGGATCGTCGACGCTCCGATGTTCGAGCCGACCGCCGACGCCACTGCATCCGGTGACGTCGCTCTCGGCCACTCCGCGTGGACCGCCGTGCACCACGCGTTCACGTCGCCGAAGCCGGAGTTCTTCGACACGTTCGACACCGATCCGGATTCCGCTCTCGCCTACGCCTACGACATCGTCTGCAACGGCAACGAGATCGGCGGCGGCAGTATTCGTATCCACCGCAAGGACATTCAGGAACGAGTGTTCAAGGTGATGGGTATCTCCGAGGAAGAGGCGCAGGAGCAGTTCGGCTTCCTCCTCGACGCCTTCGCCTTCGGTGCGCCGCCGCACGGCGGAATCGCATTCGGCTGGGACCGCATCACCGCGCTCCTCGCCGGCATGGATTCCATCCGTGAGGTCATCGCGTTCCCGAAATCCGGCGGCGGCGTCGACCCGCTGACGGATGCTCCGGCACCGATCTCGGCTCAGCAGCGCAAGGAATCGGGTATCGACGCGAAGCCCGAGAAGAAGTCGGAGGACAAGAAGTCCGAAGGCGACACCGGCGAAGCCAAGTAGAGCCGACACCGGATCGCCATGCTGCATTTGCGGGTGATCTGCCCGACCGAGCGCACCGAGCAAGTTCTCGGTGCGCTCGCGTCGCAGCGGGGCGCGACACACATCGTCGTGATGCGCGATGTCGCGGTTCATCCTGCCGGCGACATGGTGGAGGCCGACGTCGCCCGTGAGGCGGCAAACGACGTCGTCGATGCCCTGAACGAACTCGGCGTCGCCGAGGACGGCGGAATGACGCTCGTACCGGTCGAGACGGTGTTGTCGGCGTCGGCGCGCAAAGCCGAGCGTGACGTGCCTGGTGATCCCGCGGATTCCGTCGTGTGGGAGGAATTGCTGTCCCGCACTCGCGAAGAGTCAACTCTCAACGGATTGTTCGTCGCGTTCCTGACCATTGCGTGTCTGCTGGCCGCGATCGGCGTCGTCACCGACTCTCAGATCACGATCGTCGGCGCCATGGTCGTCGGTCCGGAGTTCGGTCCGCTGGCTGCTTTGGCAGTCGCACTCGTACGGCGAGATCGACGGTTGCGTCGACGTTCGATTCTCGCGCTTGCCGTCGGATTCCCCATCGCGATGGGCGTGACGCTTGCCGCAACGTTCGTGGTGAAGTTCTTCGGATGGATGGACGTCGTCAGTCTCGAGTCACTCCACGAGGTCGATTTCGTATACAAGGTCGGGCCCATTTCGTTTGTCGTCGCGCTTCTTGCCGGTGCGGCTGGGATGCTGGCACTCGTCTCGTCGAAGTCCGCTGCCTTGGTCGGGGTGTTCATCTCTGTCACCACGGTTCCTGCCGCCGGTTTCGCGGTGGTTGCGGCAGCAAACGGAGAATGGCGGATCGCCGGGTTGTCGTCTCTGCAACTGGCTGTCAACCTGCTCGGGATCGTCACTGCCTGCGTGCTTGTTCTCTGGCTCAGAACCCGGGCCGACGAGGAATTCGAAGCAGCGTTGAAAGGCATTTCTCGATTTGTCGACGAGGACAAGACTCCATGACGTCGCAGGTTCGGAGTTCTGCTCACCGACAGCAAAATTCTCGAGAGAACTGTGTGCCGGTGTGGCGATTGGGGACTTTTGTCATCGCCGCAGGTAGTCGGCAATTTCTGTTGCTGTGAGGCCTTGAATTCTCCGCTGCGAGCGGACGAGCTGGGCATGATCGGAGTCACTAACGGGTAAGTTGGTCGGTGATGACCGCATTACTGGCAGACCCCGTTTCCGAAGTCGTCGCAGCTGCTGAGCAGTTGCTGACACGCCGCACAGGGGCACCCGTAACCCTGGTGGATCCCGTAGATCTCGGGGGGAGTGGCCGCACCGTCGTGCTGCGCGTTCGTGTCGCCGAGAACCCGTTCTCCCTGCCCCGAACTTTGGTGATCAAGCAGGTCCGCGACAACTTCCAGGGAGCTACCAAAACAGCGATTGCGCTCCCGGCCGCGTCCGAAGGTGACTTCGACGTCGAGACCGCATTCCTTCGTGAAGCGGTGTCGTATCAGTTCGCCAACGCGCTTGCCAAGGACGCACGCCCCGGCGCCGAACTGTTGGCGTCCGACCTCGATGCTCGCCTCCTGATCCTGAGTGATCTCGGCGACGCCACCGCAATCAGCGTCCGACTCGAAGACTCCGACCCGGACACCGTCACTTACACGTTGATGGCCATGGCTCAGGCAATGGGACGCATGCACGCCGCGACCGTCGGCCGGGAGGACGACTTCACCGCACTGCTGCGTCGAGCCGAGGTTGCCCATTGCTCCGATGAAGTTGCGGATCAGGTGGGACGTGCCGTGGCCGGTGTTCCCGCGATGCTGGTGGAAAGTCTCGGCATCGATGTGAGTTCGGACATTCTCGAGCAGGTTCAGCATGCGCAGACACTGTTCAGCGGTGGCCGGTTCCGTGCCTTCAGTCCGTCGGACCTGTGCCCCGACAACATAATTGTCAACGACGACGGCGTGCAGTTCCTCGACTACGAGTGGGGTGGCTACCGCGATGCCCTCCTCGACATCACCTACGCGTTGGTGTCTTTCCCCGGTTGCCTGTGCAACATCGACCTGACCGAAGAGCGGGCGTCGGCGATGGTCGATGCCTGGCGGGCCGAGGTAGTGGGGATGTGGCCCGCCCTGGCCGACGAGGCCGAATTGGGCCGCCGGATCGTCGAGGCCCAACTCATCTGGGTCTGGCTCAGTACCTATCTGTACCTGCCCGAGGATCATTCGCGTATCGCCGCCGTCCGCGAACATTATCTCTCGATTCCACGCGCCGACGCACTGGTCGGACGCTGGGCCAGGCTCGCACGCTCGGCTCAGCTCGCCGGCAACGCCGCCGTCGAGGCACACGCCCGCGACGTCGTGGCGGCGCTGCGGACCGAGTTCAGCTGAGGCCCTGACCGATCACACACAGAAGGGCGCCCGTGCACGAAGCACGAGCGCCCTTTCTCGGTCGAGTCCGCTCAGTTGTCGGAGACCAGATCGTTCTCGGACAGGTCCGTCGCCGCGAGCGCCGTCGCCAGATCGGGATGCCGGAACGTCGACGTCACCTGGTCGGCCACGACTCGGAAAGCAGAGGCCAGGGTCGCGGACTTGTCCGGTTCGGCTGCCCACGTTGCGGTCTGTTCGACGACGACCACGCCGTGGTGGACGTACATCTTTCCGGGGACGAGCGTGATGCCGGCGTTGGTGGCCCACTCGCGCAGGGCAGCGAGTCCCTGGCTCGCGCCCTTGGGGCCGCCTACCTCGATGTCGTCACTCGACAACTGCAGCAGAGTGTCGACGTCTTGGGAGTTGAGTGCATCGTGCCACGCGAGGACGGTGGCGATCTCGGAGGTGCTCATGGCGACAACGCTATCCAATGCGGATTCACGACTGGGTGAGGGCTGGCGGAACAGCGGATTGTGTCGGGCGTCGGTGGTCTCTAGTAGCGTCGATTCGTGAGCGATTGGCAAGCGGAAGACAGTGTGGGGGCGAAAGACGGCGTGGTGGCGGAAGACGGCCTGTTCGAGGCAACTCCGGAGGAATCCGCGATCGTCGACGAACCAGATGTCGTGTCTGTAGCCGAGCGCGCCCTGTCCTCGGTGCCGCCCGGTGCTCCTCTGGCTGTCCGCATGCGTCCGCTCACTCTTGGTGAAGTTGTCGGCCAACAGCACTTACTCGGGCCCGGCGCGCCACTCCGCAGAATGGTCGAGGGGTCCGGCGCCGCATCGGTACTTCTGTACGGACCTCCCGGCACCGGCAAGACCACGCTCGCATCGTTGATCTCGGGTGCTACCGGCCGCCGGTTCGAGGCTCTGTCGGCTCTGTCCGCCGGAGTCAAAGAAGTCCGCGGTGTCATCGAACTCGCGCGCCGCCGCCTGCTGAACGGCGAACAAACCGTCTTGTTCATCGACGAAGTTCATCGCTTCTCCAAGACCCAGCAGGACGCCTTGCTCGCCGCGGTCGAGAACCGCATCGTGCTCTTGGTCGGCGCGACCACCGAGAACCCGTCGTTCTCGGTCGTCTCCGCTCTGTTGTCGCGCTCGTTGGTCCTGCAACTGCAATCGCTCACCGCTGCGGATGTCCAGGAACTGCTCGAGCGCGCTGTCGCCGACGAACGCGGGTTCGGCGGAGCGATCACGATCGACGACGACGCGATGGAACACCTCGTTCGTCTGGCGGCCGGCGACGCCCGCCGAGCCCTGACGGCACTCGAGGCTGCCGCCGGGGCTGCACTGGACACCGCAGGTGACGCTTCGGGCCCGGTGGTGCTCGACCTCGCGACCGTCGAGGCAAGTGTCGACAAGGCCGCGGTTCGGTACGACCGTGCCGGAGATCAGCACTACGACGTCATCAGTGCATTCATCAAGAGCGTTCGTGGATCAGACGTCGACGCCGCCCTGCACTACCTCGCGCGGATGCTGACCGCGGGCGAAGACCCTCGCTTCATCGCACGGCGTCTGGTGGTTCACGCCAGCGAAGACATCGGCATGGCTGATCCGATGGCGCTGCAGACTGCCACCGCCGCGGCGCAGGCAGTGCAGCTGATCGGTATGCCGGAGGCTCGTCTGGCGCTGGCACAGGCCACCATTCATCTGGCGACGGCTCCCAAATCGGGTGCGGTCATCGCCGCACTCGGCGCGGCCATGGCCGACGTGGCCGCCGGAAAATCCGGACTGGTACCGCCGCACCTGCGTGACGGGCACTACAAGGGCGCCGAGCAATTGGGCAACGCAGTCGGATACAAGTACCCGCACGACACACGTGATGGTGTTCTGCGGCAACAGTATCCACCGGACGATCTGGTGGGTGTCGACTATTACCAGCCCACCGCGCACGGCAACGAGCGGGA
This sequence comes from Rhodococcus sp. MEB032, assembly GCF_030208925.1. NCBI lineage: Bacteria > Bacillati > Actinomycetota > Actinomycetes > Mycobacteriales > Nocardiaceae > Rhodococcus > Rhodococcus sp. MEB032. The sequence goes on along the minus strand of NZ_JARVSY010000015.1, from coordinate 141,104 downwards.
GATCGCCGATCGGGTGAGCAAACTTCGCCGAATAGTTCGTGGCTGACGCCTGCCAGGTTCCACCGGCCGACGCGTTAGTCTGGACACCCATAGCTCGACGCTCTTGAAGGTAAGGACCGGTTAGTGCAAACCCACGAGATCCGCAGGCGATTCCTCGACCACTTCGTCAAGGCCGGCCACACCGAGGTGCCCAGCGCCTCGCTGATTCTCGACGACCCGAACCTTCTGTTCGTCAACGCGGGCATGGTTCCGTTCGTGCCGTTCTTCCTCGGGCAGCAGACGCCGTCCTACTCACGGGCGACGTCCGTGCAGAAGTGCGTCCGCACCCTGGACATCGAAGAGGTCGGCATCACCACCCGCCACAACACCTTCTTCCAGATGGCGGGCAACTTCTCCTTCGGTGACTACTTCAAGAAGGAAGCCATCTCCCACGCCTGGCAGTTGCTGACAGGTTCGGTCGAGGACGGCGGATACGGCATCGATCCCACGCGCCTGTGGGCCACCGTCTACCTCGACGACGACGAAGCATTCTCGATCTGGCGCGACGAGGTAGGAGTGCCCGAAGAGCGCATCCAGCGCCGCGGCATGAAGGACAACTACTGGTCCATGGGCATTCCCGGGCCGTGCGGCCCCTGCTCGGAGATCTTCTACGACCGCGGCGCCGAATACGGCGTCGAGGGTGGCCCCGAAGCCGACGAGGATCGCTACATCGAGATCTGGAACCTCGTGTTCATGCAGAACGAGCGCGGCGAGGGCACCAACAAGGGCGACTACCCGATCCTCGGACCGTTGCCGAAGAAGAACATCGACACCGGCATGGGCGTCGAGCGCGTTGCGTTCCTCCTGCAGGGCGTCGAAAACGTCTACGAGACAGATCTTCTCCGCCCCGTCATCGACAAGGCCGCCGAACTGACCGGCAGTGTCTACGGGACCGACCACACTTCAGACGTCCGTTTCCGCGTCATCGCCGACCACGCACGCACCGCAGCGATGTTGATCGCCGACGGTGTGAACCCCGGCAACTACGGCCGCGGCTACGTCCTGCGCCGGTTGCTGCGTCGCATCGTGCGTTCGGCCAAACTGCTCGGCAGCGAGCAGCCCACCATGCGCGAGTTCATGATCGTCGTCCGCGACACGATGGCGCCGTCGTACCCGGTTCTGGAAACCGACTTCACGCGCATCGAGAACGTTGCCGTCGGCGAGGAGACCGCGTTCCTCAAGACGCTGGCTTCGGGTTCTGCTCTGTTCGAGAATGCTGCCGAGACGGTCAAGTCGTCCGGAAAGTCGGTCATCGCCGGCGATCAGGCGTTTGCACTGCACGACACCTACGGCTTCCCGATCGACCTCACGCTCGAGATGGCGTCCGAGGCCGGTCTCACCGTGGACGAGGACGGCTTCCGCACGCTCATGGCCGAGCAGCGCAAGCGCGCCAAGGACGACGCTCAGGCTCGTAAGCACGCCCACGCCGACCTCACGGTCTACAAGGAACTGCTCGACCGAGGCGCCACCGAGTTCACCGGTTTCGACGAGCTCGTCTCCGAGGCTCACGTCCTCGCACTGATCGTCGACGGCGTCCGTGTCCCGGTAGCGAGGGCCGGTCAGGACGTCGAGGTCATCCTCGACCGAAGCCCGCTCTACGCAGAGTCCGGTGGACAGATCGCCGACATCGGTTCGCTCACCGCTCCGGGCCTCGAAGCCAAGGTCAACGACGTACAGAAGATCGCCAAGAAGGTCTGGACGCACAAGGTGACGGTGCAGAAGGGCGAGATCACCGAGGGCGACGTCGTACTCGCGCACGTCGACGCCGAGTGGCGCAAGGGCGCAACCCAGGGGCACTCCGGCACCCACATGGTGCACGCTGCGCTGCGTCAGGTGCTCGGCCCCAACGCGGTGCAGGCAGGCTCGCTCAACAAGCCGGGTTACCTCCGCTTCGACTTCTCGTGGCAGGGCGCGCTGTCCGACTCCCAGAAGCAGGACATCGAGGCACTCACCAACGAAGCCGTGGCGTCGAACTACGCGGTCAACACATTTGTCACGGATCTCGACAAGGCCAAGGCGATGGGTGCGATGGCACTCTTCGGTGAGAACTACGGCGACGAGGTTCGCGTCGTCGAAATCGGCGGCCCGTTCTCGATGGAACTGTGCGGTGGCACTCACGTCGGAAGCTCCGCACAGATCGGTCAGGTCACGCTGCTCGGTGAGCAGTCGGTCGGCTCCGGAATCCGACGCGTCGAGGCGTACGTCGGTTTGGACTCCTACCGCTACCTCGCCAAGGAACGCGCGCTCCTGGCCGGACTCTCCTCCTCGCTGAAGGTTCCTTCGGAAGAGGTGCCCGCCCGCGTCGAGGCGCTCGTCGAGCGACTCAAGGTGGCCGAGAAGGAACTCGAGCAGACAAAGGCCAAGGCTGTGCTGGCGTCGGCAGGCGAGTACGTCGCCAAGGCCAAGCGCATCGGCAGTGTCCTCGTCATCGCCGAGCCTGCTCCCGCCGGAGTCGGCGGAAACGACCTGCGCAGCCTCGTCACGGACATCAAGGGTCGCCTTGGCTCCGAACCTGCCGTCGTAGCTCTGCTCGGTGACGTCGACGGCAAGGTTCCGTTCGTGGTCGCCTCGAGCAAGGCAGCTCAAGGTCTCGGTGTGAAGGCCGGCGAGCTGGTCGCGTCGTTCGGTCCCAAGATCGGTGGCCGCGGCGGCGGAAAGCCCGACATGGCCCAGGGTTCGGGTTCGGACTCCGCAGGAATCCCGGCGGCGCTCGATGCGATCCGGGACAGAGTCGGAGAGCTGGCGGGCGGCAGCTGACGGTGGTGGCTACGCAACAGGGTCCCGATCGCCCCGGCATCGACGACCCTGGTCGCGGGCGGCGCATCGCCATCGACGTGGGCAGTGTTCGCATCGGCGTCGCGTCCAGCGACCCCGACGGCATCCTCGCGACACCGGTGGAAACGGTTCCACGCTCGAAGGAGCGTGGGCCCGACGCGCCGGATATCCGGCGCATTATCGCCATCGTGTCCGAATACGAGGCGGTTGAGGTTATCGTCGGACTGCCACAGACGCTGCGCGGTGAGCAAGGTAAAGCCGCCGGTATCGCGACTGCATTCGCCAAACGACTGCAGCGGGCCGTCGAACCGATCCCGGTGAGACTGTCCGACGAACGACTGACGACCGTCACGGCTGCGCGCAATCTCCGCGAAAGTGGAGTCAAGGCACGCGGTCAGCGACCGATGATCGATCAGGCTGCGGCGGTGGAAATCCTGCAAGGCTGGCTGGACGAGCGGAGTAGAGCTGTGAAACCAGGGGAGTCGTCGAAGGACGCTGCACTGGAGGGCGATCTGTGAACGCGCGGTGGGATGAGGGCGGCGGAAGCCGGCCCACCAGTTCGTTCGACTTCGACAACGACGAGACCATGGTCATGCGTGCACTGCCGCAGAACATCGATCCGCCGCATATGTCGCGAGCCGAGGCACGCAAGCAACGCGAAGCGCGCAACAAGCGCGCCAAGCGTGGCAAGAAGGTCGGCGTTCTCGCCCTGCTGGTGTTGGTGATCGCAGTCCTCGGTGTCGGTGCATACGGCGCTCTCTGGTACATGGATCGCAACAAGACCGCGGAGGATTTTGCCGGCCCGGGCGGCGCGCCCGTAGTCATCCAGATCAACAGCGGAGAAACCGCATCGGAGATCGGTGCGACGCTGGAAGCGAAGAATGTCGTCGCGAGTTCGGCTGCTTTCTACAACGCCGCGATCGCCAATCCGTCGGAGATCCAGAAGGTGCAACCAGGCTTCTACCAGGTGCCGGTGCAGAGTAGCGCCGCGAGCGCACTCGACACCTTGGTTGCCCCGGACTCCCGAGTCGGCAGTGTTGTCATCGCCGAGGGTCGTCAGCTGCACGACAGTTCGGACGCGCAGACCGGCTCGCTCAAGAAGGGCATCTACAACCTGATTTCCGAGGCGAGTTGTGTCGGCCCGGTTTCCGCTCAGAAGTGTGTCTCGACAGACGAATTGAACACTGCGGGAGCATCTTCCGATCTGGCTTCGCTCGGCGTGCCCGATTGGGCGATGTCGTCGGTCAAGAGCGTGCCGGACAAGGACCGTCAGCTCGAAGGCCTGATCGCCGCCAGCAGTTGGGATTTCGATCCCACTGCGACGCCCACCGAGATCCTGCGGTCGTTGGTCGAGGGCAGCGCCGCCAAATACGAGGCCACGGGGATCCTGACAGCCGGCAGCGGCGTCGGAATGTCGCCGTACCAGTTGTTGGTGGCAGCGTCGCTGGTCGAGCGTGAGGCGTTGCCCGCTGACATGGCCAAGGTCGCGCGGGTGATCGTCAACCGGCTCGCAGTCGATCAGCCGCTGCAGTTCGACTCCACGGTCAACTACTCACTCGACACCACCGAGGTCGCAACCACGGATGCCGACCGTGAGCGCGTCACGCCGTGGAACACGTACGCAATGCCCGGTCTGCCTGCAACGCCCATCGCTTCGCCGAGCATCGACGCGCTGAAGGCCGTGGAATCGCCCGCGGCCGGTGACTGGTTGTACTTCGTCACGATCAACAAGGAAGGCCAGACGCTCTTCACCAAGAGCTACGAGGAGCATCTGGCCAACATCGAACTGGCACAGCAAAGTGGGATTCTCGACAGTGGACGGTAGTACCGCGACTTCGCTCGCGACGCCGCGTAAGGCGGCAGTTCTCGGAAGCCCGATCGCTCACTCGAAGTCGCCGTTGCTTCATCTTGCTGCGTACGAGGCTTTAGGTCTGAGCGATTGGACCTACGAGCGGATCGAATGCACCGGCGAGCAGTTGCCTGCCCTCGTGGACTCGCTCGGTCCCGAATGGGTCGGCCTCTCCGTGACGATGCCGGGCAAGATCGCAGCACTCGAATATGCCACCGAACGCACACGGCGAGCAGTGACCATCGGCTCGGCCAACACCCTGGTTCGCATCGACGGCGGTTGGCGTGCGGACTGCACGGACGTCGACGGAGTCAGCGGTGCGTTGATCGCCGGCGGCGTCGGCGATCTCAGCGGCACTTCGGCGGTAGTTGTCGGCGCGGGAGGCACCGCGCGGCCGGCATTGGTCGCGTTGGCCGACATGGGCGTTCGGACAGTCACCGTGGTCGCGCGTGATCCGGGGCGAGCATCCGGTGCCATCGAATGCGGCGGTGCTGTCGGGTTGGACATTGATCTGGTCGCCTTCGACGACGTACGACTCGGTGGGATCTGCGCCGAATCCTCGGTCTTGGTCAGCACCGTTCCCGCAGAAGCGGCAGCGCCCTCTGCTCAGCAATTGGGGAAGGCGCGATTTGTTCTCGACGCGATCTACAACCCCTGGCCGACGCCACTCGCTTCGGCTGTCGAGGCGGCTGGTGGCACGGTGATCGGTGGTCTCGAGATGTTGCTCAATCAGGCCTTCGGTCAGGTAGAGCAGTTCACGGGCAAGCCCGCTCCGCGAGAGGCGATGGCAGCCGCTATCGCCTAGCTGCGTTCACAGTGTTGAGGTAGTCCACAACACGATTCGTAGTCTGCCGCTGGTGAACGCCAGACGCCAAGCTCGAACCATGTGGACGTTGGTGGTCTTGGCAGGCGCTGGGGTAGTCGCTGGTTTCGGTGCTCGGGCGATCGTCGACAGTTGGTTGAGGCGACACGGTTGTCGACCAGTCGTGACTCTCTGTTGGGTGCCGCAGTGCGCCGTCGCAACAGGCTGGGTTGTCGTCGGTGCGCTGAATACCTCGGTGGTGCAGTTGCTTTCCGGTCTCGCCGTGGTGTGGTGGTGCGTCGCGATCTCGACTGTCGACCTGGCTGTCCGCCGGCTGCCCAACAGTTTCACCTTGCCTGGCTACGCCGTCGTGATGATCTACGCAACGGTGTCGGGAACGGTGTGGGCGGCCGCGGTGGGATCGGCACTGCTCGCCGGAATCCACCTCCTGGCGCACGTGATCTCGCCTGGTTCCATGGGTGTCGGCGATGTGAAGCTCTCTCTTCCTCTGGGCGCCGTGACCGGATTGGTGGGAGCGGACGCCTGGCTGTGGTCGTTGATCTCCGCGTCGGTGCTCACCGCAACGCTGGGCACCGCGCTGGAACTGCGACGACGAGGGTCGGTAGCTCACAATTCGCCCATTGCGCACGGGCCCTCGATGTGCCTGGCAGCCTGCGGTTCGATTGCGTTTGCCTGGCTGACGTGACGAGCGCAACGTTCACGAAAAAAGCTCGCATCATTGAGGATTCAACGACGGACCGTGATCTGCGGGAAAGACGTAACCGTCGGTTTCATATGTTCGGGCATCGTAGGCGCGCGGTCCCAGTATGCGGCGAGTCGGACTTGCCGAATGTCCACACACTGTCGTTCACTGATATTTCGGAAATGGGACAAAACGAATCTCGTTTCGCACTCGATTATCGGGGGAACCTATGCGCACAAGGCTTTTCGTCGCTGCGGCAGCCTGTTTGGCGGCTGTGGCTGCAGGAGCGGGCGTCGCCGGCGCCGCGCCTGCACCTTCATCGGTGGCACTGGGCGGGGGCTCAGGAATCCTGCTGCCGGACGTGGATCACTCCGATCCTGACCGAGTTGCAGCATGCACGTTGACCGCGGTCGGCTATGACAACGCCGGTTCTCTCGTGGCACTCACCGCCGGACACTGCGGAGTTGTCGGGGACCGGGTGTTCGCCGAGTACCTGCCCGAGGCCGGACCCATCGGTCGGTTCTCTTACTCGAGTCCGGTCTCGGACATCGCCGTGATCGATCTCGACGACGCCAAGGTAGCTCCGCTGCGTACCGTCGGCGGCACGACGATCAACGGAATCGGCGCCCCGCCGGCACCGGGCACGATCGTGTGCAAGGAAGGCCGTTCGACCGGCAACACGTGCGGTATCACCTGGGGTTACGACTCCGTCTACGGTGAGATCGTCGAGCACACGTGCTCGATTCCCGGTGATTCCGGTGGACCGCTCGTCGTCGGTGACCGCCTGGTGGGCTTGATCAGCAACGGTTTCGAACCGTACTGCTTCGAGCCGCTTCCGCCGCCGTTCCACGCTCCCGACAACTCGGCGGACATCAACATCGGTTTGGCTGACATCAACGCAAACGGTGGAGGATTCCGCCTGTTCTAGACCCACAGGTACCTCTGAGATGGCCCACACGCCTCGTGCGTGTGGGCCATCTGTGTTCACCGGGAGGACCACTGTGACAACTGAGGTCTGCGACGTGGAAAGATGGTCGGCGTGCTGCGTTGGATAACTGCCGGAGAATCCCATGGTCCCGCCCTCGTCGCGATGCTCGAGGGCATGGTCGCGGGGGTCGAAGTGACCTCTGAGGCCATCTCGTCGGAACTTGCCCGTCGTCGACTCGGTTACGGCCGTGGCGCACGGATGAAGTTCGAGGCCGACAAGGTCACCATCATCGGCGGTGTCCGCCACGGATTTACGCTCGGTGGCCCCGTGGCCATCGAGATCGGCAACACCGAGTGGCCCAAGTGGGAAACCATCATGTCCGCCGACCCGGTCGACCCGGACCTGCTCGCCGATCAGGCTCGCAATGCCCCGTTGACGCGCCCGCGTCCCGGACACGCCGATTACAGCGGCATGCTCAAGTACGGCTTCAACGATGCGCGTCCCGTCCTCGAGCGCGCCAGCGCTCGCGAGACCGCAGCCCGCGTGGCCGCTGGAACCGTCGCACGGTCCTTCCTGCGTCAGGTATTCGGTGCCGAGGTCGTTTCACACGTTATTTCCATCGGTGCTTCCGAGCCGTACGTCGGACCCGTGCCGGAGGGCAAGGATCTCGACGCGATCGACGCGAGCCCGGTCCGCGCATTCGACAAGGCTGCAGAAGAGTCGATGATCGCCGAAATCGAATCGGCGAAGAAGGACGGCGACACCCTCGGTGGCGTCGTGGAGGTCGTCATCCACGGCCTGCCGGTCGGACTCGGCACTTTCGTCAGCGGCGCCGAGCGTCTCGATTCACGACTTGCTGCTGCTCTCATGGGAATTCAGGCCATCAAGGGTGTCGAGGTCGGCGACGGCTTCGAGACCGCGCGCCGTCGTGGCAGCGAAGCTCACGACGAAATCCGCCCGGGCCCGGACGGCATCGTGCGCTCCACGAACCGCGCAGGCGGTATCGAAGGTGGCATGACCAATGGTGAGGCTCTTCGAGTTCGCGCCGCGATGAAGCCGATCTCGACGGTTCCGCGCGCTCTGGCGACGGTCGACATGGAGAGCGGCGAGGAAGCGGTTGCCATCCACCAGCGCAGCGACGTGTGCGCGGTTCCGGCTGCCGGCGTCGTCGCCGAGTCGATGGTTGCGCTCGTCGTGGCTCAGGCCGCACTCGAAAAGTTCGGTGGTGATTCCATTGCTGAAACCACTGCCAACTACCGTCGTTACGCCGAGGGCATCGCAGCCCGACCGCCTCGATAGGACTCACGTATCGATGAAGCCGAAGGCTGTACTCATCGGTCCGCCCGGTGCCGGCAAATCGACCATCGGTCGACGTCTCGCGCAGGCACTCGAACTCGAATTGGTCGATACCGACGCCGAGATCGAACGGACCACGGGTAGGACGATCCCGGAGATCTTCACCCATGACGGAGAGCCTCGGTTTCGTGAGATCGAGGAATCGGTGGTTCGCGAAGCGTTGCAGGCCACCGACGGAATCGTCTCGCTCGGCGGTGGTGCGATCCTCTCCGATCGCACGCGCGAACTGCTCCAGGGGCACACGGTCATCTACCTCGAGATCAGTGTCGCCGAAGGGCTTCGCCGCACTGGGGCGAACAATCATCGCCCGCTGCTGGCCGGCGGAGATCCCAAGGTCAAGTACCAGGAGTTGATGAGGCGTCGTCGTCCGCTGTACCGGCGTTCGGCCACGATTCGGATTCGGACCGACGGCCGAAGTCCGGCGCGTGTCGTCGGGCAACTGGTGTCGAAACTTCAAGACAAATGAACAACCGGAGCGGAGTAGTGGAGCAGTGACCGAACCCGTACGTGTAGAGGTGAAGACCGCAAGTCCTTACCCGGTCGTGATCGGCCGCGGCCTGCTCGGTGATCTCGTTGCCGAGTTCGACGGCGCGCGCACTGTCGCGATCTTCCATCAGCCGCCGCTGGCAGAGACCGCGGAGGCCGTACGGGCTGCGTTGGCGGAGAAGGGAATCGACGCCCACCGTATCGAGATCCCCGATGCCGAGGACGGCAAGGATCTTGCTGTCGCGGGCTTCTGCTGGGACGTGCTCGGCCGGATCGGCCTGACTCGCAGCGACGCGATCATGAGTTTGGGCGGGGGAGCGGCGACCGACCTCACCGGCTTCGTCGCGGCTACGTGGATGCGCGGTGTCAAGGTAGTTCACGTCCCCACCACCTTGCTCGCGATGGTCGACGCAGCAGTGGGCGGCAAGACCGGTATCAACACCGAAGCGGGCAAGAACCTCGTCGGTTCGTTCCACGAACCGGGAGCGGTGTTCATCGATCTCGCGACGCTCGAGACTGTGCCGCACAACGAGATCGTTGCCGGCATGGCCGAGGTCATCAAGACCGGATTCATCGCCGACCCGGTGATCCTGGATCTCATCGAAGCCGATCCCAAGGCAGCTCTCGATCCGTCGGGAACTGTTCTGCCCGAGTTGATTCGGCGCTCCGTAGAGGTCAAGGCCAAGGTCGTGGCCGCGGATCTGCGTGAGTCGGATCTGCGCGAAATCCTCAACTACGGCCACACCCTCGGCCACGCGATCGAACGTCGTGAGCGCTACAAGTGGCGCCACGGTGCCGCTGTCTCCGTCGGCCTGGTCTTCGCTGCCGAACTCGGACGGCTCGCGGGCCGACTCGACGACGCCACCGCGGATCGTCACAAGTCGATCCTCGATCTCGTCGGGCTGCCGACGTCGTACGACGGTGATGCGTTCGGCGATCTGATGAAGGGAATGCAGACCGACAAGAAGAACCGTGCCGGGCTGCTGCGTTTCGTGGTCCTCGACGGACTGGCCAAGCCGGGTCGCCTCGAGGGGCCGGATCCGAGTCTGCTGGTTGCGGCGTACTCCGCGATTGCCCGCGATGCGCGGCCGGCCGGCGGAACGGTCCTGTTGTGAGGATCAACGTCGTCAACGGACCCAATCTGGGGCGTCTGGGTAAGCGTCAGCCCGAGGTCTACGGCGCGACCACACACGACGATCTGATCGAATTGTGCGTCGCGGCAGGCAAGGAGCTCGGCGTCGAGGTGATCGTCCGTCAGAGCGATCACGAAGGCGATCTGCTCGGTTGGATCCACGACGCGGCGGACGCGGGGGAACCGGTGATCCTCAATGCCGGTGGCTTGACGCACACGTCGGTGGTCCTGCGAGATGCATGCGCCGAACTGACCGCAGGTCTCGTCGAGGTACACATCTCGAACGTTCATGCGCGAGAAGAGTTTCGGCACCACTCCTACCTGAGTCCGATTGCGACCGGAGTGATCGTCGGACTCGGCGTCGCCGCGTATCCGCTGGCGATCAGGTTCCTCGCCGAGCGAGGCTGAACGAGGGAAGTCGAAAAAACAGCCACACGAATGCGGCCCCGAGGAAAATATCCTCGGGGCCGCATTCGGTTGTGTGGACGGTGGGCGTTACTGCTCGCGCTTGCCCAGATCGATCGCCGGGAAGACCGCGGTATCGGCGTCGGATTCCTCGACGGACATCGCGGCTCCGCTGTATGCGTGCTGCTCGGTGGGGGAGTCGTAGCCCTCGCTGACGGGCACCGGTTCGTGGTGACGCTCGTGGGACGGGGTCTGCGGAGCTGTTCCGTTCTTGCGCTGTTCACGGCTGACGAAGAAGCGTCCGACGGTGATGGCGATCATGGCGGGGACGAAGATGAGAAGGATCGTGAACGCCGCACCGGAGGTCACCTCGAAGAACAAGCCCTGCTGGGTGAGTTCGAGGGAGGGGACGAGGCTGAGTGCCCAGCTGGCAGCGCCGGCGACGAACCCGCCGACCAATGCGGCCTTGAGCCACAGCATGGTCAGATCGGCGCCGTCCTCGGGTTCGGGGAAGTTCCGGCGGTCACGAATGCCGTCGATACCACCCCAGATCGCGGCGAAGACGATGACGATCAACAGGGACAGCCAGCGCAGGGTGGACCCCTGAAGTGGCCACTGTGCGATCGCTGCACCGAGCAACGCACGAAACACAACATGTATCAGGGCCATGCCGAGGCCACGTACCAACCACGCATTCATGGGTACAGCCTAACTAGAACCCATTACACCTTGTGGCCTAACCCACAGTTATTGCTGTAACCGCGAGTTTCGAGTTGATCGGCAGGTCTGCGCGGGCGGTAGGTTCGAGGGATGCCGGTCGACTTCAGAACACGCCGTGAATCCCTCAGACGCCTCCTCTCGGAGCGCGAACTCGACGCGATTCTCGTCACAGATCTCCTCAACATCAGATACCTCACCGGTTTCACCGGTTCCAATGCGGCGCTCGTCGTCAGTGCATCGGATTCAGCGTCCGACGAGCGTGAGACGGTGATATGCACCGACGGCCGCTACGTGACGCAGGTGTCAGAGCAGGTGCCGGACCTTCGGGCCGAAATCGCCCGTTCGAGTGCTGCGCACTTGATCGAGAAGTCCACGGCGCCCGTTCTCGCGTTCGAGTCACATGTGGCGACGTTCGCCGAACATCGGGCTTGGACCGAAGCAGCGCCGAAGATCCGGTTCGAACCGGTGAGCGGACTCGTCGAACAATTGCGCATGGTCAAGGACGAGTACGAGGTGGAGTTGTTGCGAGCCGCGTGCACCGCAGCCGATGTCGCGTTGGCGCAGTTGATCGCTCGCGGTGGCCTGCGACCTGGCCGAACGGAACGAGAGGTCGGCCGCGAGCTGGAAAATCTGATGCTCGACAACGGGGCGGACGGTATTTCCTTCGAGACGATCGTGGCGGCCGGCGCCAACTCGGCGATTCCGCATCACCGACCGACCGACGCGATCCTGGCGTCGGGTGACTTCGTCAAACTCGACTTCGGCGCCCAGGTCGGTGGGTACCACTCGGACATGACACGGACCTACGTGCTCGAGTCCGTTTCCGATTGGCAACGGGAGATTTACGAGCTCGTCGCGCGTTCGCAAGCTGCCGGTTGCGACGCGCTCGCGCCGGGTGTCGAATGTGCGGCAGTCGACGCCGTCGCCCGTGCGGTGATCGACGATGCAGGCTACGGCGAGTTGTTCCTGCACGGCCTCGGCCACGGTGTGGGGCTCGAAATCCACGAAGCACCGGGGATCGGCAAGCTCGGCACCGGTACACTTCTTTCCGGCGCGGCGGTGACCGTCGAGCCGGGCGTGTACTTCTCCGGGCGCGGAGGTGTACGGATCGAGGACACGCTCGTTGTTCGTGAGCAGGGGCCAGAGCTGCTCACACTGACCGCAAAAGACCTTACCGTCGTCTGAGACGGTTTCCCGACCCCTAGGAGACGCGAAGCAAGTGGCTTCCACCAGTGATTTCAAGAATGGTCTGGTTCTGCAGATCGAAGGCCAGCTGTGGACGATCATCGAGTTCCAGCACGTCAAGCCCGGCAAGGGCCCTGCCTTCGTGCGCACCAAGCTCAAGAACGTGCTCTCGGGCAAGGTAGTGGACAAGACGTTCAACGCCGGTGTGAAGGTCGAGACCGCCACGGTCGACCGTCGTGACATGACGTACCTGTACCACGACGGCAGCGACTACATCTTCATGGACGGCGACACCTACGACCAGGTGTCGATCAGCGAATCCACCGTCGGCGACCAGTCGCGTTTCCTGCTCGAGAACATGGCAGTCCAGGTCGCGACCCACGAAGACGTTCCCCTCTTCGTCGAGCTTCCGGTCACCGTCGAGCTCGTCGTCAAGCACACCGATCCGGGCCTGCAGGGCGACCGCTCCACCGGCGGCACCAAGCCTGCCACCCTCGAGACCGGTGCCGAGATCAACGTCCCGCTCTTCATCAACACCGGTGACAAGCTCAAGGTCGATTCTCGTGACGGCAACTACCTCGGGCGTGTGAATTCCTGAGTGTCCGGCACACATAAGAAACTCGGTGCACGCCACAAGGCGCGCAAGCGTGCCGTCGACTTCCTCTTCGAAGCCGAGGCACGTGACCTCGATCCGGTCGCACTGGCGTCGGAGCGTTCCGATCTGTCCGTCAAGGACGACGCGGTAGCACCCGTCGCGGCCTACACCGTCACGTTGGTGTCCGGCGTTGCGGAGAATCTGGACCGGATCGATCAGGTCATCTCCTCGCATCTGCAGGACTGGACGCTCGAGCGTCTGCCCGCCGTCGACCGTGCGATTCTGCGTATCGCCGTGTGGGAGCTCTTCCACGCGACGGACGTTCCGCCGGTTGTCGCCGTGGACGAGGCCGTCGAACTCGCGAAGCAGCTCTCGACGGACGACTCTCCGGGATTCGTCAACGGAATCCTCGGCCAGGTCGTTCTCGTTGCGCCGCAGGTTCGATCGGCTGCGGCCGCGACCTCCCAGCGCGCGCAGGAATCGGATTCGGGTACCGAGTAGCAAGTTTTGTTCCACCACCGCCGTGCGAGTGTCACCGAGCGCGTTGTGTGTCTGCACACAACCGGTCGGAGTCGCTGCTCGCACGGCGGGATCAGGTCTGTCGGCTGATAGGGTGGGGACCGTCAGACATCCTTTAACGATCCGTCCAGTGAGGCGGAGAAGGAGGTCGCTGCATGAGCGTACCCGAAGGGTCTCGCCCATCCGATCTTGCAGGTCCAGGTAACTCGAAGGCGCCGGTCGGTGCCGAGGCAGGTAGCGAAACCCGCGAATTGTTGTCCGCCCAGGATGTGGGCCGGACCATCGCGCGGATCGCTCACGAGATCATCGAGAAGACCGCACTCGACGGACCCGAGGGAACTGCCCCTCGTGTGGTCCTGATCGGGATCCCGACGCGTGGAACCACCCTCGCCACGCGACTGCGCGCCAAGATCGAAGAATTCTCCGGTGTGCGTCTTCCCATCGGATCTCTCGACATCACCCTCTACCGCGACGATCTCCGGAACAAGCCGCACCGCCCGCTCGAGCGCACGTCCGTCCCCGAAGGTGGCGTCGACAATGCGCTGGTCGTTCTCGTGGACGACGTCCTCTTCTCCGGTCGCACCGTGCGCTCGGCACTTGACGCGTTGCGCGATCTGGGCCGCCCCCGCGCGGTCCAACTCGCAGTGCTCGTGGATCGTGGTCACCGCGAACTCCCGCTGCGCGCCGACTACGTCGGCAAGAACGTCCCGACCGCGAGGTCCGAGGACGTCAAGGTTCTCCTCCAGGAGCACGACGGCAGGGAAGCGGTAGTCATCTCCGGGGGTAAGAGCGCGTGAAGCACCTACTTTCCATCGCGGACCTCGATCGTGAGTCCGCGGTAGAACTTCTCGACGAGGCAGAACGGTTCGAGCAGGCACTTCTGGGACGAGAGGTACGCAAGCTCCCGACGCTGCGCGGACGCACGGTCATGACGGTGTTCTTCGAGAACTCGACGCGCACCCGGGTGTCTTTCGAGGTGGCAGGCAAATGGATGAGTGCCGACGTCATCAATGTCAGCGCATCCAGTTCCTCGGTGTCCAAAGGTGAATCCCTGCGCGATACCGCGATGACCCTGCGCGCGGCCGGTGCCGACGCACTCATCGTGCGCCACCCGGCTTCGGGCGCCGCCCACCAGATCGCAAAGTGGACCGGAGCGGCCGACGACGGTGGCCCGGCAGTCATCAACGCAGGTGACGGCACGCACGAGCACCCCACTCAGGCGCTTCTCGACGCTTTGACCCTTCGCCAGCGTCTCGGCGACATCGAGGGCAAGCGGATCGCCATCGTCGGCGACATCCTGCACAGCCGTGTCGCCCGCTCCAACGCACTGCTGCTCTCGATGCTCGGTGCCGAGGTTGTTCTTGTTGCGCCGCCGACACTGCTGCCGGTCGGTGCGCGCACGTGGCCGGTCACGGTCTCGCATTCGCTCGACGCGGAACTGCCCGGACTCGACGCGGTGCTGATGCTGCGGGTTCAGGCCGAACGCATGAACGGTGGCTTCTTCCCGTCGCAGCGCGAGTACTCGATCAACTACGGCCTGTCCGAGAAGCGGCTGGCGATGCTGGCCGATCACGCGGTGGTCCTGCACCCCGGCCCGATGCTGCGCGGCATGGAGATTGCATCCGCCGTTGCCGATTCCTCCAAAACTGCTGTACTGCAACAGGTTACCAACGGCGTACACATGCGCATGGCTGTCTTGTTCCGACTGCTGGTCGGGTCGGAGGACGGTGCGCTGTGACCAGAAACGAGAACGGAGAATCACCCGTGAGTGTCCTGCTCCGCGGAGTCCTGATCTACGGAGAAGGTGAGCCCACCGACGTACTCGTCGGCGACGGCACGATCCTCGAGATCGGCGTGGACCTCGATCCGGCCACGGCATCCGAGGTGATCGATGCCGGCGGGCAGATCCTGCTTCCCGGCTTCGTGGACCTGCACACACATCTGCGTGAGCCCGGCCGCGAAGACACCGAGACCATCGAAACCGGAAGCTCGGCAGCGGCTCTGGGTGGATACACCGCGGTCTTCGCGATGGCCAACACGAGTCCCGTCGCCGATTCGGTGGTCATCACCGATCACGTCTGGCGACGCGGGCAGGAAGTCGGCCTCGTCGACGTCCACCCCGTCGGCGCAGTCACAGCGGGCCTGGAAGGCAAGCAACTCGCCGAGATGGCGACCATGGCCGCAGGCGTCGGCAAGGTCAAGATGTTCTCCGACGACGGCCACTGCGTCTACGACCCACTGATCATGCGTCGCGCGCTCGAATACTCCAGCTCACTGGGCGTCCTGATCGCCCAGCACGCGGAAGAGCCGCGTTTGACCGTCGGTGCGGTCGCCCACGAGGGCCCCACGGCCGCGCGTCTCGGCCTGGCCGGATGGCCGCGAGCAGCCGAAGAATCGATCGTGGCCCGCGACGCACTGCTCGCGCGTGACGCCGGCGCCCGCGTTCACATCTGCCACGCCTCCACCGCCGGAACCGTCGAACTCGTGAAGTGGGCTCGCAGCCAAGGGATTTCGATCACCGCCGAGGTCACCCCGCATCACCTGCTCCTCGACGATTCACGGCTCGAGACGTACGACGCGATCAACAAGGTCAACCCGCCCTTGCGTGAGGCCAGTGACGTTGCCGCGCTGCGCAAGGGTCTGGCCGAGGGAATCATCGACTGCGTCGCGACCGACCATGCTCCGCACGCCGAGCAGGACAAGTGCTGCGAGTTCGCAGCCGCTCGCCCTGGAATGCTCGGCCTCGAGACCGCACTCTCGATCATCGTGCAGACGATGGTCCAGCCCGGCTTGTTGGACTGGCGCGGTGTTGCCCGGGTCATGAGCGAGCGCCCCGCGGCAATCGTCGGCCTCGACGATCAGGGCCGTCCCATCGAGGTGGGGGAGCCCGCGAACCTGACATTGGTCGATCCGTCGGCCGAGTGGACGGTCCACGGTCCCGACCTGGCGAGTGTCGCGCATAACACTCCGTACGAGTCGATGACATTGCCCGCTCGGGTCACGACCACACTGTTACGTGGCCGCATCACCGCACACGACGGGAATGTGCGGCTGCGGAGTAGCGAGGAGTAGCGCGTCATGGATAGAGCACTGTGGATCATCGGTCTGGCGATCTTCTGGGTCGCGATGATCGGCCTGATGTACGTCGGCTGGCGTGGACGCGCTCGACGCCAGAAAGACAAGATCGGCGAACTGCCGACGGTACCGGCAACCCTGGGTGAACTGCTCGTCCTGCCGACCACCGGCCTGTACGTCGGCAGCACCATCGCACCCAGTTGGCAGGACCGTATCGCCGTCGGCGACCTCGGTTTCCGCGCCACCTGCGAGATCAGCCGCTACAGCGGCGGAATTCTGGTCGAGCGTGACGGCGCGTCGGCGATCTGGATTCCGGAGAAGTCGATCCGCGCGATCCGCACGGAGAACGGTCTTGCCGGCAAGGTCATGAGCAAGGACGGCGTCCTGGTGATTCGCTGGGAATTGCCGAGCGGAACCGAGATCGACACGGGCGTGCGCGGTGACGACAAGACGGTTTATCCGGACTGGGTCAAGCCGGTGACTGCTTCGAACAAGACCGCTTCGAACAAGACGAATGACAACGAAGACGCAAGCTCTGGCGACATCGAGCAGAACGGAAAGAACGCATGAGCGGCTTTGACAACAGCCCCGCAGTACTGGTCCTCGAAGACGGACGGGTGTTCCGCGGAACCACCTTCGGTGCGGTTGGACAGACCCTGGGCGAAGCGGTGTTCAGCACCGGAATGACCGGCTACCAGGAAACGCTCACCGATCCCAGCTACCACCGCCAGATCGTCGTCTCCACCGCACCGCAGATCGGCAACACCGGCTGGAACGACGAAGACGACGAGTCGGTCGGACCGACCGGCGAGCGTGCCGGCGCCAAGATCTGGGTTGCCGGGTACGTCGTTCGTGACCCCTCGCGCGTCACCTCGAGCTGGCGTGCAACTGGTTCGCTGCAGGCCAAGCTCGAAGAGCAGGGCATCGTCGGAATCGCCGGGATCGACACTCGTGCCCTGGTTCGCCACCTGCGTACTCGCGGTTCGATGAAGGCCGGAATTTTTTCCGGTGAAGCCATCGCCGCCGATGACGAACTGGTCCGACGGGTTCAGGATCAGCCGACCATGCTCGGCGCCGATCTTGCCGGTGAGGTCAGCACCACCAGCGGCTACGTCGTCGAGCCGAAGGGCGGGGAGGCGCTGTACACGGTTGCCGCCATCGACCTCGGTATCAAGACCAACACCCCGCGCATGTTCGCCGAGCGCGGTATTCGCGTCCACGTGTTGCCGTCCAACGCGAGTCTCGAACAGATCCTCGACCTGAAGGCCGACGGAGTGTTCCTCTCCAACGGTCCCGGTGACCCAGCCACCGCCGACGGCGCAGTCCACCTCACGAAAGAGGTCATCGGACAGGGCTTGCCGCTGTTCGGTATCTGCTTTGGCAACCAGATCCTGGGCCGCGCCCTGGGCCTGAGCACCTACAAGATGAAGTTCGGCCACCGCGGAATCAACATCCCGGTGATCGAGCATCAGACCGGTCGCATCGCGATCACCGCTCAGAACCACGGCTTCGCGCTCGAAGGCGAAGCCGGTCAGGAATTCGACACCCCGTTCGGCCGCGCGGTGGTCAGCCACACCTGCGCCAACGACGGAGCCGTCGAAGGTGTTCGCCTGCTGGACGATTCGGCCTTCTCGGTGCAGTACCACCCCGAGGCGGCAGCCGGCCCGCACGACGCCGCGTACCTCTTCGACCGCTTCACCAGCCTGCTCTCCGCACGGAAAGAAACCGGAGTCAAGAACTAATGCCACGCCGTACAGATCTCAAGCACATCCTGGTAATCGGCTCCGGTCCGATCGTCATCGGTCAGGCCTGCGAGTTCGACTACTCGGGCACCCAGGCCTGCCGCGTCCTCCAGGAGGAGGGCCTGCGCGTCAGCCTGGTCAACTCCAACCCGGCCACCATCATGACGGACCCCGAGTTCGCCGACGCCACGTACGTCGAGCCGATCACGGCCGAGTTCCTCGAGAAGGTCATCGCCAAGGAAGCCTTGCAGGGCAACAAGATCGACGCCGTCCTCGCGACGCTCGGCGGTCAGACTGCGCTCAACGCCGCAGTGGCGCTGCACGAGCAGGGCATCCTCGAGAAGTACGACGTCGAACTGATCGGCGCCGACTTCGACGCCATCCAGCGCGGCGAGGATCGCCAGAAGTTCAAGGACATCGTCGCCAAGGTCGGTGGCGAATCCGCGAAGTCCGCAGTTTGCTACACGATGGACGAAGTACACGCCACGGTCGCCGAACTCGGCTACCCGGTTGTCGTGCGTCCGTCCTTCACCATGGGCGGCCTCGGTTCCGGCATGGCGTACGACGTCGACGATCTCAACCGCATCGCCGGTGGCGGTCTGGCCGCGTCGCCGACGGCGAACGTCCTGATCGAGGAATCCATCCTCGGCTGGAAGGAATACGAACTCGAGCTCATGCGCGACAGTCGCGACAACGTCGTGATCGTCTGCTCCATCGAGAACGTCGACCCGGTCGGTGTCCACACCGGAGACTCGGTCACCGTCGCCCCGGCGATGACGCTGACCGACCGCGAGTACCAGGCGATGCGCGACCTTTCCATCGACATTCTGCGTGAGGTGGGCGTCGACACCGGCGGCTGCAACATCCAGTTCGCGATGGACCCGAAGGACGGCCGCCTGGTCGTCATCGAGATGAACCCGCGTGTCTCCCGCTCGTCGGCTCTGGCGTCGAAGGCGACCGGTTACCCGATCGCGAAGATGGCGGCCAAGCTTGCCATCGGCTACACGCTCGACGAGATCGTCAACGACATCACCAAGGAAACCCCGGCTTGCTTCGAGCCGACGCTCGACTACGTCGTCGTCAAGGCTCCGCGGTTCGCTTTCGAGAAGTTCCCCGGTGCCGACGGAACTCTGACCACCACGATGAAGTCGGTGGGCGAGGCCATGAGCATCGGCCGCAACTTCACCGAGGCTTTCGGCAAGGTCATGCGTTCGCTCGAGACCAAGCGTGCGGGTTACTGGACCGGCGCCGACATCGAGACGGAGAGCCTGGATGCACTGCTCGCCGATCTGAGCGTTCCGCAGGACGGCCGCATGTACGGCATCGAGAAGGCATTCGCGCTCGGCGCAACTGTCGAGCAGCTCTTCGACGCCACCAAGATCGATCCGTGGTTCCTCGACCAGTTCCAGCAGATTCACGAGCTCGGTGAAAAGCTGCGCGCTGCAGAGTCTTTCGACGAGGCTTCCCTGCGTCAGGCCAAGTACCACGGCATCTCGGACCGCCAGATCGCGGCTCTGCGCCCCGAACTCGGTGGTGACACGCACGCAGGTGAGGACGCCGTTCGCGCTCTGCGTGATCAGCTGGGCGTGCGCCCTGTCTACAAGACCGTCGACACCTGCGCCGCAGAGTTCGAGGCCAAGACGCCGTACCACTACTCGACCTACGAGCTCGATCCCGAGGCCGAGTCCGAAGTTGCTCCGCAGACCGAGCGACCCAAGGTTCTGATCCTCGGATCCGGCCCCAACCGCATCGGTCAGGGCATCGAGTTCGACTACTCGTGTGTCCACGCGGCGCAGACGCTGTCCGAGGCCGGGTACGAGACCGTCATGGTCAACTGCAACCCCGAGACCGTCTCCACGGACTACGACACCGCTGATCGCCTGTACTTCGAGCCGCTGACGTTCGAGGACGTCTTCGAGGTCTACCGCGCGGAGGCGCAGTCGGGCACCGTTGCCGGCGTCATCGTCCAGCTCGGCGGCCAGACCCCGCTCGGACTGGCGAAGCGTCTCGAAGCTGCCGGCGTCCCCATCGTGGGAACCAGCCCCGCAGCCATCGACCTGGCGGAGGACCGCGGCGAATTCGGTCGCGTGCTCACCGAAGCCGGTCTGCCTGCACCGAAGTTCGGTACCGCCACCACGTTCGACGGCGCCCGCGAGATCGCAGCAGGCATCGGCTACCCGGTGCTGGTGCGTCCGTCGTACGTGCTCGGTGGTCGCGGCATGGAGATCGTCTACGACGAGGCTTCCCTCGCCGACTACATCTCGCGCGCCACGGAGATCTCCGACGATCGTCCGGTCCTGGTCGACCGCTTCCTCGAAGACGCGGTCGAGATCGACGTCGACGCTCTGTGTGACGGCACCGAGGTGTACCTCGGCGGCGTCATGGAGCACATCGAGGAAGCCGGCATTCACTCCGGTGACTCGGCGTGTGCGCTCCCGCCCATCACTCTGGGCCGGGCGGATCTCGAGAACGTCCGCCGCTCCACCGAGGCTCTCGCGAAGGGCATCGGCGTCAAGGGCCTGCTCAACGTCCAGTACGCCCTCAAGGACGACATCCTCTACGTGCTGGAAGCAAATCCCCGCGCCAGCCGCACGGTTCCGTTCGTGTCCAAGGCGACGGCCGTCCAGCTGGCCAAGGCATGCGCCCGCGTCATGCTCGGCGAATCCATCGCGGAACTGCGTGCGAGCGGCATTCTGCCGGCGAAGGGCGACGGCGGAAACACCCCGGCCGGTGCACCGATCGCGGTCAAGGAAGCTGTGTTGCCGTTCAACCGCTTCCGCCGCGCCGACGGTACCGGCGTGGATACCTTGCTCAGCCCGGAAATGAAGTCCACCGGTGAAGTCATGGGAATCGACTTCGACTTCGGTACGGCTTTTGCCAAGTCGCAGACTGCCGCCTACGGTTCGTTGCCCACCACGGGCGCGGTGTTCGTCTCGGTCGCCAACAAGGACAAGCGTTCGCTGATCTTCCCGGTCAAGCGCCTGGCAGACCTCGGATTCACCATTCTTGCCACCGAAGGAACCGCAGATGTTTTGCGGCGCAACGGTATCGAGTGCAAGCAGGTGTACAAGCAGTCGGGTGAAGATGTTCCGGCCGGTGCCGAGACCATCGTCGACCAGATCCGCAGCGGCGAGGTCGCCATGGTCATCAACACGCCGTACGGCAACAACGGCCCGCGTGTCGACGGCTACGAGATCCGAAGCGCAGCGGTTGCGTCGAACATCCCGTGCATCACGACGGTGCAGGGCGCCTCGGCTGCCGTGCAGGGCATCGAAGCAGCCATTCGCGGCGACATCGGAGTTCACTCCCTGCAGGAATTGCACGCAGGTCTTCGTCAGCCGGCACAGCAGTCGTGAGTCACAGTTGGGGGCAGCGTCTCCGGTCCGCGATCGCGGACCGGGGGCGGCTGTGCGTCGGTATCGACCCGCATCCCGCGCTTCTCGACGCGTGGGGACTGCCGCGTACGGCCGAAGGTCTCGAGACTTTCGCCGAGATCTGCGTCGAGGCCTTCACCGGTGAGGTCGGACTGGTCAAACCTCAGGTCGCGTTCTTCGAGGCTTACGGCAGCGCCGGCTTCGCCGTGTTGGAGCGGACCATCTCGGTTCTTCGTGATGCGGGAACTTTGGTCGTCGCGGATGCCAAGCGCGGTGACATCGGTTCGACGATGGACGCGTACGCGCAAGCCTGGTTGGGTGATTCGCCGTTGGCCTCCGACTCGGTCACCGTTTCGCCGTACCTGGGATTCGGGGCGCTGACTCCGACACTCGAACTGGCACGGCAGAACGCCCGCGGGATCTTCGTCCTGGCACGAACCTCCAATCCGGAAGGCGGCGTACTTCAACAGTCGTCGACTGACGGTGTGAGCGTGGCTCAGTCGATCGTCGACGCTGCGGTCGATGCGAACGGCGACGGCCGTGACACCGTCGGACTGGTGGTCGGTGCAACTCGGGACCACGGTCTGGACCTGTCGCAGTTCAACGGCCCGATTCTCGCTCCGGGACTCGGCGCTCAGGGTGCGACGGCAGCGGATCTCGCAGACATCTTCGCGGGATCGACCGAGCTCCTGCTGCCGAACACTTCCCGTGGGGTGCTCAAGCATGGTCCTTCGGTATCGGCACTTCGGGAGGCAGCAATGCGTGACCGAGACGAGATCGAAGCCGCATTGGCGAACTGATCCGTGAGTGACCTCGAGGCTCGTTCGAGCGGTGGAACCCGGTGGTACCGTCCGTCGGTGAATCGTTGGTGGCAGATCGGACTTCTCGTCGCGGCGTGCGCGCTGCTGGCCACCGGGTTCCAATCCGTCACCGGCGTACACGGCGACGATCTCGCCGTGTACCGGACGGCGGGTCAGGCCGTCCTCGACGGGTCGAACCTGTACGACGAGTCGTTCAACGCGAGACTGCCGTTCACGTATCCGCCCTTCGCTGCGCTCGTCGCCGTTCCAGTCGCCCTGGGTTCCTGGGGTGCGGTCCAGTGGGGATGGAGTTTCGTCAGCCTCCTGATGCTGGCCGCGATCATCGTGCTCAGCTATCGCGAAGTCCCGTTCACACGTAAGCGGCCAGTCGTCGTCTACGTGGGTTTCCTGGTCCTGTGGACGGCGGCATCGCCGATCTCCGATCACCTCGGGTACGGCCAGGTCGGGTTGTTTCTGACTCTCCTGTGCTTGATCGACGTGCTGGCTCGACCACGGTGGATTCCCGAGGGTGTGCTGGTGGGGATCGCCGGCGCGGTCAAACTGGTGCCACTCGTCTACATCGGTTACTACGTGATCACCGGGCGCTGGAAAGCAGTTGCGGGCGGCCTCGCCGGCTTCCTCGGCGCCACGGCTCTGGGCTTTGCGGTTCTCCCGCGCCAGACGATCGACTACTTCGGCGACATCGCCTCACTCTCGGGGCGCGTCGCCGTCGGTGACCCGTCCGTGTTCGGTAACCAGTCCGTGCGTGGAATGGCTTTGCGGCTACTTCCCGAGGGCCTGGTGGGTCCGGCGTGGCTCGTCGCCTGTGCGGTGTTGGGTGTCCTCGGAATTGTCGCGACGCGGCGCGCTCAGCGCCTGCGGGGCGATCTCGCCGGTTTCACGGTGGTGGCTCTGCTGGCGGCAATCGTGACTCCCATTGCCTGGACGCACCACTTCGTGTGGTTGGTGCCGGCGGTGGGTGTACTCCTCGTTCCGATCAAGTCGGGCGTGGGGGAGGGCACTCGATCGGTCCCTGTGTGGTCCTGGATCGCGATCGGTCTCACCGCTGTCGTAGTGCTGTTTCGGCTTCCTCGAGTCGGCGCGGACATGGATATCCCGGTAGTCGGCTTCGTGCTGGAGAATTCATTGCTCTGGGCGAGCCTCGCGGTAGTGCTCGCTCTGGCCGCCCCCGGCGTGAGTCGCATCGAACCCGAGACGGTCGACGCCGGCGATCCGAAATCGTCGCTGCAGACCTGAAAACGGGCCGCGACACGCGCATAGGCGCCGAAAATGCTCGAAAATTTTGGATGTGTCGGCGACCACGTTCATTCCCGCAGGTAACGATTTCGCACACTCGCACGGGGGTGTCGCACGCTATGGGTCGAAATACATTGTGTTACAGTCTATTTCGGTACTGTACGCACGTTCGTGTGGCGTCGAATTCGTCTCGATCCAGCCGAAAACGGTGACGATCCGTGACATCGATTCGACGCGCATAACCCACCGCGATCTGCATCGGACCGCGGGGGGTGGGTTAGCAATTCGCGCCAGGCGTGAGTACGGTCGCTATCGCTGCTGGTTATCAGCGGAATAGACAAAATTTGCACACGACGAGACGGAGGAACCGTGGCCCTTCCCCAGTTGACTGATGAGCAGCGCGCTGCTGCTTTGGAGAAGGCAGCTGCTGCCCGCAAGGCCAGGGCTGAGCTCAAGGAGCGCCTGAAGCGTGGCGGCACCGACCTCAAGCAGGTCCTCAAGGACGCCGAAGACAACGAAATCTTGGGCAAGATGAAGGTTTCGGCACTGCTCGAGGCGCTGCCCAAGGTGGGCAAGGTCAAGGCTCAGGAGATCATGACCGAGCTGGAGATTGCACCGACCCGTCGCCTTCGTGGCCTCGGTGATCGGCAGCGCAAGGCTCTGCTCACCAAGTTCGACTTCGAGGCCTGAGCCGACAAGTGATGATTGCTGACGCGGCAGTGTCTGATGATTGCTGACGCAACAGTGTCAGAGAGCAAGACCGCAGTGCGGAGGGGTCGGCTGGTTGTACTGGCCGGCCCTTCGGCTGTCGGTAAGTCCAGCGTCGTTCGCGAGCTGAGAACTCGGTTGCCTGAACTCGTTTTCAGTGTTTCGGCGACCACTCGCGATCCCCGTCCAGGTGAAGTGGACGGCAAGGACTACCGATTCACCTCCCGTGAAGAATTTCAACGGATGATCGACTCCGGTGAACTTCTCGAATGGGCGGAAATCCACGGCGGCCTGCAGCGCTCCGGCACCCCCGCAGCTCCGGTCGAAGAAGCGCTCGAAGCTGGAAAGCCCGTTCTCGTCGAGGTCGATCTCGCCGGAGCACGAGCTGTCCGCAAGGCGATGCCCGAGGCTCTGTTGGTGTTCATGGCTCCACCGAGCTGGGACGTTCTGGTGCAACGGCTGACCGGACGTGGAACCGAAACGGAAGACGTCGTGGCGCGCCGACTCGAGACGGCCCGAGTGGAATTGGCCGCACAGGACGAGTTCGACACGGTCATCGTGAACGAGGATGTAAGCCGTGCTTGCGATGAGTTGGTATCCTTGTTGGTTGGGAACTGATTCCGCACCCTTCGGGAACCGATTTCCACCCCGTTTCTCAGATATCCGGATCGATAAAACTAGTTCTTCAATGAAGATCTAATTCAGGAGACACAAGAGTGAGCAGCACTTCAGCCGCGTCCGCAGCAGGTCAGGGCGCTCTGCCTGCCTACGACACCCCGCTCGGCATCACCAACCCGCCGATCGACGAGTTGCTCGAACGCACCTCTTCCAAGTACGCCCTGGTCATCTACTCGGCCAAGCGCGCGCGCCAGATCAACGACTACTACAACCAGCTCGGTGACGGCATCCTCGAATACGTCGGACCTCTGGTCGAGCCCGGTCTGCAGGAAAAGCCGCTGTCCATCGCGTTGCGTGAAATCCACGCTGATCTCCTCGAGCACACCGAAGGCGAGTGAGCACCACATCTGCCGCACCCGAACCTCGTTCGGGTGTCGGGGGAGTGTCCGACGCGCCCACATCGATACGTAAGCGCATTGTCGTCGGTGTCGGTGGGGGTATCGCCGCGTACAAGGCGTGCTCGATCATCCGCAGCTTCACCGAGAGCGGTCATCACGTCCGCGTGATTCCGACCGAATCCGCTCTGGAGTTCGTCGGGCGCGCGACGTTCGAAGCACTCTCCGGCAACCCGGTTCACACCGGCGTCTTCAACGACGTCCCGCAGGTTCCGCATGTCCGTCTCGGACAGGAAGCCGATCTGGTCGTCATCGCGCCGGCAACCGCTGATCTGATGGCGCGAGCGGTCATGGGTCGCGCAGACGACCTGTTGACGGCCACTTTGTTGACCGCGCGCTGTCCGGTCGTCTTCGCCCCAGCAATGCACACCGAGATGTGGGAGCACCCCGCAACGGTCTCGAACGTGGCGACACTGCGTTCGCGCGGCGTCCACGTGATCGAACCTGCCTCCGGGCGTTTGACCGGGAAAGACACCGGAGCCGGTCGACTTCCCGAACCCGACGAGATCGTCGGGTTGGCATCGTTGCTCCTCGAGCGCTCGGACGCGTTGCCGCGCGACCTGGAGGGTCGCCGCATTCTGGTCACCGCCGGCGGTACTCGCGAGCCGCTCGATCCCGTGCGCTTTCTCGGTAATCGCAGCTCGGGCAAGCAGGGCTACGCGCTCGCCCGTCTTGCCGCGCAACGCGGCGCGCACGTGACACTGATCGCCGGGTACACGGCTGATCTCGCCGACCCCGCCGCTGTCGACGTCGTGCACATCAAGACGGCCGAAGATCTCCGGTTGGCAGTGGAAAAGCACGCACCGGGACACGACGGAGTCGTCATGGCTGCGGCTGTCGCGGACTTCCGCCCCACCACCGTCGAAGGCAGCAAGATCAAGAAGGGCGCAAACGAACCCGACTCGATCAGCCTCACCAGAAATGCCGACATCCTCGCCGGTCTCGTCGAAGCGCGTCGTGACGGCGACTTGGATGCTCGAACGGTGATCGTCGGATTCGCCGCTGAGACCGGTGACGCCCATGGTGACGTTCTCACCTATGCCCGCTCCAAGCTTGCCCGCAAAGGTTGCGATCTCCTCGTGGTCAATGCGGTCGGCGAGGGCAAGGCGTTCGAGGTCGATCACAACGACGGTTGGTTGCTCGGTTCCGACGGCTCGGAGTCCGCTCTCGAACACGGATCCAAGGCTTTGATGGCCAGTCGAGTACTCGACGCCCTGGTCAAGCTCTTTCCCGAGTAGCGACACGCGCCCGGTGGTGAGAGTTACCCCACGATAATCGGGTGAGTACAAGGGTGTTGCGCAGGCGGTCCAACCGTTATCGTCGGCTCAGCCCCCAGCTAACAAAGCATGACAAAACGGTCACCGAACGGTGATTCGGATACTTCAATAAGCTGTAGTCAAGAACTCAGTCGTCGAGAGGGAGATCTGTGAGCAAGTCCGGCAGTCGGCTATTCACCAGCGAGTCCGTCACCGAGGGGCACCCGGACAAGATCTGTGACGCGATCAGCGACTCGATCCTCGACGCGCTGCTCACCCAGGACCCGCGCGCCCGCGTGGCCGTCGAGACACTGGTCACCACCGGCCAGGTTCACGTAGCCGGTGAGGTCACAACCACTGCGTACGCGGACATTCCGAAGATCGTGCGCGACACGGTCCTCGAAATCGGCTACGACAGCTCCGCAAAGGGCTTCGACGGAAATTCGTGCGGCGTCAACGTCGCGATCGGCGCCCAGTCGCCCGAGATCGCGCAGGGTGTCGATCACTCGCACGAGGCTCGCGTCGACGGAATCAGCGACGACGAGATCGACCGTCAGGGTGCGGGCGACCAGGGCCTGATGTTCGGCTACGCCACCACCGACACGCCGGAACTGATGCCGCTGCCCATCGCG
This sequence comes from Rhodococcus sp. MEB032, assembly GCF_030208925.1. Taxonomy (NCBI): domain Bacteria; kingdom Bacillati; phylum Actinomycetota; class Actinomycetes; order Mycobacteriales; family Nocardiaceae; genus Rhodococcus; species Rhodococcus sp. MEB032. The sequence continues at coordinate 113,693 of NZ_JARVSY010000015.1, read as the reverse complement.
CTGGCTCATCGTCTCTCTCGCCGGTTGACCGAGGTCCGTAAGTCCGGCGTGCTGCCGTACCTGCGCCCGGACGGCAAGACTCAGGTCACCATCGAGTACGACGGTGACAAGGCTGTCCGTCTCGACACCGTGGTCATCTCCACCCAGCATGCCGCTGACATCGACCTCGACAACCTGTTGACGCCCGATCTTCGCGAGAAGGTGCTTCACTCGGTGCTGACCGACGTCAACCTCACCGATCTCGACACCTCCGATGTTCGTCTGTTGGTGAACCCGACGGGCAAGTTCGTCCTCGGTGGCCCGATGGGTGACGCCGGTTTGACCGGCCGCAAGATCATCGTCGACACCTACGGCGGAATGGCTCGCCACGGTGGCGGCGCGTTCTCCGGCAAGGACCCGTCAAAGGTCGACCGCAGCGCTGCCTACGCCATGCGCTGGGTGGCCAAGAACGCTGTTGCCGCAGGTCTGGCCGACCGCATCGAGGTTCAGGTCGCCTACGCCATCGGCAAGGCAGCTCCGGTCGGACTCTTCGTCGAAACCTTCGGCACCGAGAAGACCGATCCGGCACGGATCCAGAAGGCGATCACCGAGATCTTCGACCTGCGTCCGGGAGCGATCATCCGCGACCTCGACCTGCTGCGCCCGATCTACGCGCAGACGGCGGCATACGGTCACTTCGGTCGCACCGATATCGACCTCCCGTGGGAGAGCACCGATCGCGCCGACAAGCTGCGTAGCGCAGCTGGTCTCTGATCACTGACGTACAGACGGGGCGCGGGTGGGCGCGGAAAGAGTAGCGGCAGAAGTCGATCCGGTCGCCCGGGTGCTGCCGATGCTCCCGCTCGCTCACCTCGACCGTGAATTCGACTACCTCGTTCCTCGTGAACTCGAAGCGGATGCGCAGCCCGGAGTCCGGGTGCGCATCCGCTTCGCTGGTCGTCTGGTGGACGGTTTCATCGTCTCGCGCGAGGCGACCAGTGACCATCAGGGGAAGTTCGGCTGGCTCGAACGCGTCATCTCGTCCGAGCGGGTCTTGACGGCCGAAATCGCGCAAGTCGTCGATCGTGTGGCGGAGCGTTATGCCGGAACCCGCGCCGATGTTCTCCGTTTGGCGGTACCGCCGCGGCACGCGAAGGTCGAGGCGGAACCGTGGGAGCCCGCCGAGTCACCGTCCGCTCCTGAACCGATCGAAAATGGTTGGCATCTCTACAGATTCGGTGACGCCTTCCTGTCCGCCATTCGCGAGTCGAAAAGCCCGCGTGCGGTCTGGCAGGCGTTGCCTGGTGAAAACTGGCCACTGCGCCTGGCCGAACTGGCCGGGGCCGTAGCGGCAAGTGGTAAATCCGCGATCCTGGTTGTGCCCGATCAACGCGACCTGGACCGCGTCGTCGCCGCTTGTACCGAACTCTCCGGAGCGGATGCGGTGGTAGGTCTGTCCGCGGGCCTGGGGCCGGCCATGCGATATCGGAGGTGGCTCGCTGCACTGCGCGGGACCGCCCGGATCGTCGTCGGCACACGGAGTGCTGTTTTTGCGCCGACGCCCGAGACCGGTCTTGTCGTCGTCTGGGACGACGGCGACGACAACTTGTCCGAGCCGCGGTCGCCGTATCCACATGCCCGCGAAGTTGCCGTCCTGCGTGGCTACGTCGCCGGGTGCGCTGTCGTGATCTGTGGGTTCTCCCGTACGGCGGAAGCGCAGGTACTCGTCGACTCGGGATGGGCGCACGATCTGGTCGCTACGCGGGACGTCGTTCGTGCCCACGCACCCAAGATCACCGCGCTTGCCGACAGCGATCAAGCCTTGGCCCGCGATCCGGGAGCCAGAGCGGCTCGTTTGCCCGCTATTGCATTCGCGGCCGCCCGGCGCGCTCTGGGTGAGGGCAACGGAGTCCTGGTGCAGGTGCCTCGGCGGGGGTACGTACCGACCCTGGCCTGCGGAAAGTGCCGTGCCCCGGCACGGTGCCGTCGGTGCAACGGCCCACTGGCTCTTCCCGCTGCGGCAGGTCCCGACGGCGCCGGGACACCGGCGTGCCGCTGGTGCGGGGTTGCCGATGCCGCCTACCGATGTCACGCGTGCGGGGCGAAAGCGTTGCGCGCTGTGGTGGTCGGTGCCGGCCGGACCGCCGAAGAACTCGGGCGGGCGTTTCCCGGTGTGAAAGTTGTTCTGTCCGGGGGCAGTGATGTGGTCAAGGAACTGCCACATGGGCCCGCGTTGGTGGTCTCGACAGTGGGTGCGGAGCCGGTGATGACCGGCGGCTACGGCGCCGCGCTCTTGCTCGACGGTTGGGCACTGCTCGGCCGGCCCGATCTTCGCGCCGCCGAGGAAACACTCAGACGCTGGATGTCGGCTGCTGCCATGGTGATTCCGCTGTCCGAAGGCGGTGAAGTTGTGGTTGTCGCAGACTCGGGTATCCCGACGGTGCAGGCGTTGGTCCGATGGGATCCAGTGGGGCACGCACAGTCTCAATTCGAGGAGCGAGACGAGGTCGGCTTTCCTCCGGCCGTTCACATGGCTGCGATCGACGGTGGATCCGCAGCAATTGCGGAGTTGGTGGACTCGGCTGATCTGCCGGCAAGTGCTGTACTGCTCGGACCAGTGGAACTGCCTGCGGGGGAGAGGCTTCCGTATTCGGGTGAGGACGAGAGCGGTGTCGCGCCGGAGCGAATGCTGGTCCGCGTTCCACGCAAGGACGGTCGCGGCCTTGCGGACGCTCTGGCACATGCGAGGGCCGCGCGCAGTGCGCGGAAGTCTTCGGGTCCGGTCCGCATTCAGATCGACCCACGCCGCATCGGCTGATTTTCGAGTTGTCGGAGGAATCCTTGCGCTACCCGATATGACGATATATCGTCGAACTATCAACGATAGTGATGGAGGTTCGACGATGGATGCAAGTTTCCCGAACGAGGGGATGTTCGGCCGGCGCGGTTTCTTCGGCGGCTTCGGCCGTGAGCAACGGCCACCATTTGTGATGTGGGTGCCGACGGACGACGGCGCGTCGGGCGATGGTCCCGGCGATCGAGACGGTGGACGACGCGGTCGACCGCACGAGCGGCCGGGCTTCGGTGACATGCCACGCAGAGGCCATCGGCGGGGGCGTTTCGGTCCAGACGGCGGACCCGGCCCCGGCTTCGGTCCGGGCGCTCAGTTCGGTCGCGGGCGAGGACGTGGCGGACGAGGTCGTCGAGGAGATGTGCGCGCTGCGATTCTGCTGTTGATCGCGGAAGAGCCGATGCACGGCTACGAATTGATTCAGCAGATCGTCGAGCGCAGCGGCGGCGTCTGGAAGCCGAGTCCGGGCTCCATTTATCCCGCGCTGTCCCAACTCGAGGACGAAGGACTGGTGATCATCGAAAAGGTTGCCGGCCGCAAAACCGCCAAGCTGACAGAAGAAGGCGTCGCGTACGTCGAGGAACATCGCGCCGATCTCGGGGCGCCGTGGGATGACGTTCGTCTCAGCGTAGGGGAGCCGGAGCAGGACCTTCGAGAACTGATCGGCCAGCTGATGGGCGCGGCCGGTCAAGTGGCTGCTGTAGGCACACCAGCGCAGGTCAAGGCCGCAGCCGACGTGCTTGTCGAGGCGCGCAAATCGCTCTACCGAGTGCTTGCCGGTGATGACTCCGATGAAGGCGGCAATTGAGACGTCGGATACCTACTGTTCGGTAGGGTATGCGCCTCGAAGTTTCTGGTGTTACGGTCAGCTCCCTCGTAGGATCAGAGCAGGAGCAGGAACAATGTCTGGCGTCAAACGGTCTGTGGGACTGACATTTTCGGTAGCAGTGGCGCTGCTGATCGGAGCACCGCCGGCGATATCGGCTGCAGCACCGACGCTCCCGTCTGCGAGTGCCGACGCGATGGATGTTCCCCTCGTCATCGGCCCAGGCCAGGTGTCGCGTTCGGTAGCCACCGCATTCGCTCATGCTCATCCAGGATCCGCACCTGCCGGGTCGAACGATTTCGGTTGTGAGCCTTCCGCCACGCATCCCCGACCGGTTGTACTCGCCCACGGAACCGACACCGAGGCGTACGCGGATTGGGCGGCCCTGTCGCCGGCACTGGCAGCTGACGGCTACTGCGTCTTCGCTCTCAATTACGGCGGTGCGATCAAAGAAGAAGACGGGGACGTCGCACACGAGACCTACGGCGTCGGCGACATAGTCGGTAGTGCCACCGCGTTCGGTTCTTTCGTCGATCAGGTGCTGACCGCGACCGGAGCGGACAAGGTCGACGTGATCGGCTATTCCCAAGGCGCGACGGTGACGCGGTACTACGTCAACAAGATGGGCGGCGACGCCTACGTCGATCATTGGGTCGGTTTGGCTTCGCCGACCTACGGTGGGGTGATGTTCGGGTTGGTTCCCATTGTCCGTGCGATCCCCGGCGGAGAAGACTTTGTCGAAGACGTCTTTTCGCGAGCTGTCCGCGAGCAGATGCAAGGGTCGGATATGTTGAACACCCTCAACGCCGGCGGTGACACCGTACCCGGAGTGCGCTACACGACCATCGGGTCCACTGTCGACGAGATGATCCAGCCGTCCTCGAACATCGCGCTCCGCGGTGCCGGCGCAGAAAACATCGTCCTCCAGGATCTGTGCCCGTCTAACCTGACCGGCCACTTCCGCATGCCGTACGACCCATACGTGATCGACGTCATCCGGACGGTCCTCGACCCCGATGCCGAGCGGCACGCTTCGTGCAGCGTGGTGCCGCTCGGCACGGATATTCCGCAAGTGGTCATCGACGCAAATTCGTGAGCTGCAACTTCGTGAGCTGCTAACTCGTGAGCACCGAGATCACGTGGGTCGGGATGTTTACTCGGCGAGCTTGGCAGTGGCCTGCGCCCACAGGAAGAACTTGTTCGTTCCGAGGTCGCGGACGGTCTTGATGTTGAACGCTGCCTTCAAATGTTCTGCGTCCGAATCGCTTACGCCGTTGAGTGCCGCGACCGGGGCGTCCGCCAATTCTTCGACGGACTTTCCTGCGTAGGCCTTGTCGAACTTACTGTCGATGCCTGCCATCTAAGTTCCTCCGTGTGATCGGTGTATCCCGTATCAGCCTCCGCCGAGTGGCGACGACAGAAACAGTCAATACCGAGGACCGGTGAATGTGCAGGGTTCTGATCAAAGAAATTGCTGAGAAAGTGGTTCGGTGCGGCGCGAGGTAGGTCGTAGCTCTCGCAGTCCTTAGACTGACAGTTCCACCCACCGACACATCCGGGAGCATTTTCGTGAGTTGCAGTCCACCGCGTTCGACAGGCCGATCGGCTGATCAGAGTCCGAAGAGCCCAACGAAACGGGAGAGCTGACATGCGCGTCGTGTTCGCCGGAACACCCGAACCCGCGGTTCCTTCACTGCGTCGGCTCATCGAATCCGCCAACCACGAAGTGGTAGCTGTCGTCACGCGTCCGGACGCTGTGGCGGGCCGCGGTCGAAAAGTCACCCGATCGCCGATCGGTCTGCTTGCCGACGAGCACGGCATCCCGGTGCTGACGCCGGCCAAGGCGTCCGATCCCGACTTCGCGGCCGAACTCGCCCGCCTCGAACCGGACTGTGCACCCGTCGTCGCCTACGGAAACCTGTTGCCACAGAACGTCCTCGACATTCCGAAATACGGTTGGGTCAATCTGCATTTCTCGTTGCTTCCCGCGTGGCGCGGCGCCGCGCCGGTGCAGGCCGCGATCAGTGCCGGTGACGAGGTGACGGGTGCGAGCGCGTTCCGTTTGGAAGCCGGGATGGATACCGGCCCCGTGTACGGAGTGATGACCGAGCGGATTCGCGACACCGATACGGCGGGCGACCTGCTCGGACGTCTCGCGGAAAACGGCGCTGCCCTCCTCGAATCGGTACTCGACGGACTCGAGGCCGGCGAGATCAACGCGGTTCCGCAGTCTGCCGACGGCGTCTCGTATGCCCCCAAGGTGACGGTGGACGCGGCCCGCGTGCGGTGGGAACTGCCCGCTCGCACAGTGGACCGGCATATCCGAGCCGTCACACCCGCACCCGGGGCATGGACGATGATCGGTGATCTTCGAGTCAAGGTCGGCCCGATCACCGTCACGGACGAGACCCTGGCAGTCGGTGAGATCTCGGTACGCAAGGATGGTCTGTACATCGGTACCGCGACCACCGCGGTGCGACTCGGGCAGATTCAGCCCCCGGGCAAGAAATTGATGTCGGCAGGGGACTGGGCACGCGGTGCCCGACTCGACGCGGAGGTACGAGCACAGTGACCGAATCACGACGGCCGGCACGGCGGACACAGGGTCCCGGAGCCAAGAACGGCGGCGGCGCCAAGAACACCAAGCCGAAGCAGGCCAAGCGGCCTGATCCGGCAACCGCCGGGCTCGATCAACCGCGTCTGGCGGCGCGTGACGTCCTGCGCGCGGTCCGTGAGCGTGACGCGTACGCGAACCTGGTTCTGCCAGGGCTCCTGCGTGACCGCAAACTCGACGCTCGCGACGCTGCGCTGGCAACCGAACTGGCGTACGGCGCGGCACGTGCTCAGGGACTGCTGGATGCGGTGATCGCCCATGCAGCGGGTCGGCCGATCGAAGAGATCGACGGAACGCTGCTCGATGTACTCCGACTCGGCTCGTACCAATTGCTGCGCACTCGTGTCGCACCGCACGCTGCCGTCGCAACCTCGGTCGATCTGGTCCGCGCCGAAAACGGCCAGGGCCGAGCAGGATTCGTCAATGCGGTCCTGCGCCGTGTTTCCGAACGCACCCAGGAGGAGTGGGTCGAGCTGCTGGCCCCGAAGGACCCGGTCGGCCGGCTCGCCTTCGAGCACGCTCACCCCCTGTGGATCGCGCAGGTATTTGCCGACTCGCTCGGCGCTGCTGCCGGTGAACTCGAAGACGTCCTGATCGCCGACGACGCCCGCCCTGCAGTACACCTCGTCGCCCGCCCCGGCGAGATCTCCGCCGAGGAGCTAGCACTGGTGACCGGCGGCGAGATCGGGCCGTACTCGCCGTACGCCGTGCATCTCGACGGCGGTGACCCCGGACAGCTCGAGGCGGTCCGCCAAGGCTTGGCGGGCGTGCAGGACGAGGGCAGTCAGCTGGTGGCCCGCGCCCTCAGCATTGCTCCTCTCGAAGGTGAAGACTCCGGACGCTGGCTCGATCTCTGCGCAGGTCCGGGCGGTAAGGCAGCGCTTCTCGGCGCTCTCGCCGGTATCGAAGGCGGGCGACTCGACGCCGTCGAGCCCGTCGAACATCGCGCCGAATTGATCCGCAAGACCACTCGCGAGCTTCCCGTGGACGTACACGTGGCGGACGGCCGCGAATCCGGGCTCGAACCCGGATACGACCGCATCCTCGTCGACGCTCCCTGCACCGGGTTGGGTGCGCTGCGTCGGCGCCCGGAGGCACGTTGGCGTCGCCAGCCGTCCGATGTGGCTCCGCTCGTGAAGTTGCAGCGTGAATTGCTCGCTGCCGCAATCGAACTGGTTCGCCCCGGCGGAGTGGTGCTGTACTCCACGTGCTCGCCGCACTTGTCGGAAACGCTGGCAGTGGTCGCCGATGCGGTGCGACGTCACGGCGTCGTGGAACTCGACACCAAGGAATTGGTGCCAGGTGTCCCTGACGTCGGAGACGGATCGTCGGTTCAGTTGTGGCCGCACCGACACGGGACCGATGCGATGTTCATGGCCGCTTTGCGCAAGCCGCTGGCCTGATCGGATGACTTCTGGGCATCGGTAGTCGTATGGTGCCTACATGGTTACGTGGGAACAGGTTGTAGTACTGGGTTCGGCTCTTCCCTCCGTAGAAGAGTCGACCTCGTACAACACCCCGGCACTCAAGGTGGCAGGTAAGACTTTTGCGCGGCTCCGCACCGAAGCGGAGGGCGCTTTGGTCGTGATGTGCGGTCTGGACGAGAAGGAGGCGCTACTCGCCAGTGGCGAGGCGGCTTTCTTCACCACCGATCACTATCACGGGCACGGCTCGATCCTCGTGCACCTCGAACTGATCGACGAGGTGCAGTTGGGTGAGATGCTCGAAGACGCGTGGCGGATCAAGGCACCGGCCAAGGTGCGAAAGCTCCACACCGTCGTCAAGAACTGATCTGATTGCACCGGCTCCGATGTGCATGCACGGTCGGCAATGAGACACAGCTAAACTCGGCGTCGTGGCTTCCCCGATGATTGCACCGTCCATTCTGTCCGCAGATTTTGCTCGACTCGCTGATGAAGCGACTGCCGTGTCCGGCTCCGACTGGCTTCACGTCGACGTGATGGACGCGCATTTCGTTCCCAATCTCACGCTGGGTCTGCCGGTGGTTGAGAGTCTGCTGAAGGCGACGGATATTCCGCTCGACTGCCATCTCATGATCGAGAATCCGGAGCGCTGGGCGCCGCCGTACGCCGAGGCCGGTGCGTACAACGTCACGTTTCACGCCGAGGCCACCGACGATCCGCGTTCGGTTGCCCGCGATATTCGTGCAGCTGGTGCCAAGGCGGGGCTGAGCATCAAGCCTGGAACCCCGATCGACGACTACCTGGAAATCCTCAAGGACTTCGACACCCTCTTGATCATGAGCGTCGAACCCGGATTCGGTGGTCAGTCCTTCATGCCTCAGGTGCTCGACAAGGCACGCGCAGTTCGAAAGCTCGTCGACTCGGGTGAGCTGACGCTCCTTGTCGAAATCGACGGCGGCATCAACGCTTCCACGATCGAGCAGGCCGCTGAAGCAGGGATCGACTGCTTCGTCGCCGGTTCGGCGGTGTACGGAGCGAGTGATCCCGGTGATGCGGTGCGCAAGCTGCGCGCGCAGGCCGCCTCGGCGTCGCCGCACCTGACGCTGTCGGTCTGAGCCGCTCGATGGCAAAGGGTGGACAGGCGTCGACGGCTGATCTCGACGCCGCGATGCAGATCGCGCTGGCCGCAGCTGATTCCGCGCGCGGATTCACCAGCCCCAACCCACCGGTCGGCGCGGTCATCCTCGCTGCCGACGGAACCATCGCGGGCGTCGGTATGACGCAACCGCCCGGTGGACCGCACGCGGAGGTCGTGGCTCTCGACGAGGCCGGCGATGCGGCACGTGGCGGTACGGCCGTGGTGACACTGGAACCGTGCAATCACCAGGGACGAACCGGCCCTTGCTCGCAGGCATTGATCGACGCCGGAGTCTCGGCGGTTGTCTACGCCGTCGGTGATCCCAATCCGGAGGCTTCCGGCGGCGCAGCGACCCTCATGCGCGCTGGAATCAGCGTCACGGCCGGACTGCGAGCACCCGAGGTGGAGGCTGGTCCACTGCGGGCCTGGCTGCACAAACAGCGCACCGGTCGCCCGCACGTCACGTGGAAGTACGCGGCCAGTCTGGACGGACGCAGCGCCGCCGAGGACGGAACGAGTCAGTGGATCACCGGTCCGCAGGCGAGGGCGCGCGTGCATGCGCAGCGAGCGCAGATCGATGCGATCGTGGTCGGTACCGGCACCGTGTTCGCCGACGATCCGTGGCTGACCGCACGTCAGCCCACCGGTGAGCTCGCGGCGCACCAACCCGTTCGCGTCGTCGTCGGAAAGCGCGAAATACCCTCGACGGCAAGCATTCTCGACGACACCGCACCGACTCTGGTGCTCAACACCGACAACATCGACGAAGTAGTCGAGGCGTTGGGGGAGTACACGGACGTACTTCTCGAGGGTGGGCCCCGTCTGGCCGGAGCATTCCTTGCCGCCGGATATGTCGACGTCATAGAGGCATACATCGCTCCGATCCTGCTCGGCGCGGGCGCCTCCGCACTCGTCGATGCCGGAGTGCACACCATCACCGACGCCCACCGATTCCGTTTGGAGTCTGCGGTAACGATCGGCCCCGATATTTTGTTGAGTCTGGTTCCGGAGAGTTCTGCTCCGGGGAACGAGGAGTAGGGCGCGTGTTCACAGGAATTGTGGAAGAACTCGGCGAAATCGTCGCCAAGGAAGAACTGGTCGATGCTGCACGTTTCACGGTGCGCGGGCCACTGGTCACCTCCGACGCCGGCCACGGTGATTCGATCGCGGTCAACGGAGTGTGCCTGACGGTGGTCGACGTGCTTGCCGACGGTTCGTTCACCGCAGATGTCATGCAGGAAACCCTGAACCGCTCGAGCCTGGCGAAATTGGATGTCGGCTCTCGCGTCAACCTCGAGCGTGCCGCGGCGCTGAACAGCCGACTCGGCGGCCACCTGGTTCAAGGGCATGTCGATGGAACAGGCCACGTCATTTCCCGCTCGCCGTCCGAGAACTGGGAGGTAGTGCGGATCGCACTGCCCGACTCCATTTCCCGTTACGTCGTGGAGAAGGGTTCGATCACCGTCGACGGAGTCTCGCTGACGGTCTCCGCGCTGGGCGGAGACCGCGGGTTCGAGTACTTCGAGATCTCGCTGATCCCGACAACGCTCGAGTTGACGACGCTCGGAACCGCTGTGGTCGGTACGCCGGTCAACCTCGAGGTGGACGTGATCGCGAAGTACGTCGAGCGGCTTCACTCTGCCGGTCGGTAGGACCAGGCTGATCGGACCCGTCCGATTGGTCGTAGGGTTGTCAGTGCATCCGTCGGATGCACTTGTTGTATTCGATGATGTGAAAAGTCAAGACTTTGGAGTGCGAGCACGTGACCAGGTTCGACAGTATCGAGCGCGCAGTAGCAGATATCGCTGCAGGTAAAGCTGTTGTCGTCGTGGACGACGAGGATCGCGAGAACGAGGGCGACCTCATCTTCGCCGCCGAGAAAGCCACCCCGGAACTGGTGGCGTTCATGGTCCGGTACACCTCCGGCTACCTGTGCGTGCCGCTCGACGGTGACGATTGCGATCGGCTGGGCCTGCCCCCGATGTACGCCACCAACCAGGACAAGCACGGCACGGCGTACACCGTCACGGTCGACGCCCGTGAGGGAATCGGTACCGGCATCTCGGCGTCGGACCGCGCTGCGACGATGCGTCTGCTCGCCAACCCCGAATCCGGTGCCAACGATTTCACTCGCCCCGGTCACGTCGTTCCGCTCCGCGCGAAGGAAGGCGGAGTACTGCGTCGTCCTGGCCACACGGAAGCTGCAGTCGACCTCGCCCGCATGGCGGACCTGCGTCCTGCCGGCGTCATCTGCGAAATCGTCAGCCAGAAGGACGAAGGCGCGATGGCTCAGACCGACGAGCTGCGAGTATTTGCCGACGAACACAACCTTGCTCTGATCTCGATCGCGGACCTCATCGCGTGGCGTCGCAAGCACGAGAAGCACGTGCTGCGCATCGCCGAGGCCCGCATCCCCACCCGCCACGGTGAGTTCACCGCTGTCGGCTACACGAGCATCTACGACGAGGTCGAGCACGTTGCGCTGGTGCGTGGCGACATCGCAGGCCCCGACGGAGACGGTAGCGACGTGCTCGTCCGCGTTCACTCCGAGTGCCTCACCGGCGACGTCTTCGGTTCGCTGCGGTGCGATTGCGGCCCGCAGCTCGACGCCGCACTGGACATGGTCGCCCAGGAGGGCCGCGGCGTTGTTCTGTACATGCGCGGGCACGAGGGTCGTGGCATCGGTCTCATGCACAAGCTGCAGGCCTACCAGCTCCAGGACGCCGGTTCCGACACCGTCGACGCCAATCTCGAACTCGGCCTACCGGCGGACGCCCGTGACTACGGCATCGGTGCCCAGATCCTCGTCGATCTGGGGATCTCGTCGATGCGTCTGCTGACCAACAACCCGGCCAAGCGTGTGGGTCTGGACGGCTACGGCCTGCAGATCACCGATCGTGTTCCGATGCCGTTGCGCGCGAATGCGGAGAACCTCACCTACCTGCGCACCAAGCGCGATCGGATGGGGCACGATCTGATCGGACTGGACGAGTACGAGGCGAACCAGAACACCGCACAGCCGGGAACCGCATTGTGAGCGGGGAAGGTCAGCCGCAGCTCGCGATCGCCGAGGCCAAGGATCTGAAGCTGGCGATCGTTGCCGGGCAGTGGCACGCGACGATCTCCGAGGCTCTGATCGCCGGCGCGCAGCGCGTCGCGCAGGAGGCACAGATCAAGGACGTGACACTGGTCCGTGTCGCCGGCGCGATCGAACTGCCGGTCGTTGCGCAGGCATTGGCGCGCACGCACGACGCCGTCGTCGCACTCGGTGTTGTCATCCGCGGCGGTACGCCGCACTTCGAGTACGTGTGCGACGCGGTCACCGCGGGCCTCACACGCGTCTCGCTCGACGAAAGCACCCCCGTGGGGAACGGTGTCCTGACCACCGACACCGAGCAGCAGGCTCTTGACCGTTCGGGTCTGCCGGGTAGCGTCGAGGACAAGGGCGCACAGGCCTGCGCCGCCGCACTGGACACCGCAGTGACCCTGCGCCATCTCCGAGCACCATGGACCGAGGATTCGTTTCGATGAGTACACCCGGCGACAACGAGAACTGGGAACTGATCGCGTCACCGCGTAAGTCGACGCGATACGCGATCGGAGTTGCCGTCCTCCTGGTGATCGTTCACGTCACACTTGCACTCCTGCTCCGCCAGGGGTCCACCGGCGTGTACTTCCGTGCCGCGGACCAGATCGCGATGGCAGGCATCGGCACCATTCTGGCTCTCGGTGTGCTGATGTTGACGCGGCCCCGGGTCAAGGTGGGCAAGCAGGGTATCGCCGTACGAAACATCCTGGGCGAGAAGATCGTCGACTGGGATCTGTTCGAGGGACTCTCGTTCCCCGACGGTGCCGCCTGGGCACGCATCGAGTTGCCCGACGACGAGTACATGGCAGTGATGGCGATCCAGTCCAACGACCGCGAGTACGCCGTCGACACGGTCGGTAAGTTCCGCGAACTGGCCGACCGCTACGCACCGGTCGCGCACAAGAGCAACTGACGTCTTCCGACCGGTTCGGTGCCCGCATCCTGCGCGTTTCCGAGTCGGTCGGTGGCGGCGACTAACCTGAAACCGTGCCGGATCCCTCGACTTACCGCCCCGCTACCGGAACCATTCCGGCTGCGCCGGGCGTCTACAAATTTCGCGATCCGCATGGTCGGGTCATTTACGTCGGAAAGGCGAAAAGCCTCCGTTCACGTTTGAACTCGTACTTCGCGGACGTCACGACACTTCATCCCCGTACTCGGCAGATGGTGACCACCGCCGGCAGCGTCGAGTGGACCGTCGTCAGTACCGAAGTCGAAGCGCTTCAGCTCGAGTACAACTGGATCAAGGAATTCGATCCGCGGTTCAACGTCCGGTACCGCGACGACAAGACGTATCCGGTTCTCGCGGTGACGCTCAACGAAGAGTTCCCGCGACTGTTCGTCTACCGCGGTCCGCGGCGCAAGGGTGTCCGGTACTTCGGTCCCTACTCCCATGCCTGGGCGATCCGCGAAACTCTCGATCTGCTGCTACGAGTCTTTCCCGCACGAACGTGCTCGTCCGGAGTCTTCAAACGGCACAACCAGATCGGTCGTCCGTGTCTGCTCGGCTACATCGACAAGTGCTCGGCGCCCTGCGTCGGGCGAGTCAGCGCCGAGGAGCATCGACAGATCGTCGAAGATTTCTGCGACTTCCTCGCCGGCCGCACGGACAAGTTGGTCAAAGATCTCGAAAAGCGCATGCAGCAGGCTTCCGAGGATCTCGACTTCGAGACCGCAGCCCGTCTGCGTGACGATATCGGCGCTTTGCGCAAGGCGCTCGAGAAGCAGGCCGTCGTACTCGGTGACGGCACCGACGCCGATCTCGTCGCCTTTGCCACCGATGATCTCGAAGCCGCCGTTCAGGTGTTCCACGTGCGGGGCGGACGCGTGCGGGGTCAGCGTGGATGGGTCGTGGAGAAGGCAGGCGACGCCATCGACTGGGCCGCACTCGACGCCGAGTCCGACCTGCCGATCCTGGTCGAGCAGTTCCTCACCCAGTTCTACGGGGAGCAGGCGGCCCTCGACCCGGGAGCGGGTTCCGAGGCCGGGATCAGCGCAGTTCCCAAGGAAGTTCTGGTGCCGGTTCTGCCGGCAAACGCGACCGAGATCCAGGCGTGGCTGAGCAAGCTTCGGGGATCGCAAGTGCAACTGCGGGTTCCGCAACGTGGCGACAAGAAAGACCTCGCCGAAACAGTTCAGCGAAACGCGAAAGAGGCTCTGGCGCAGCACAAGCTCAAGCGTGCCGGCGATTTCACTTCGCGTTCTGCGGCGCTGCAGGGCATCCAGGAAGCACTGGACCTGGACTCGGCTCCGCTACGAATCGAATGCATCGACATCAGTCACGTCCAGGGAACCGACGTCGTGGCGTCACTGGTCGTGTTCGAGGACGGGCTCCCGCGTAAGTCGGACTACCGGCACTACGCGATCAAGGAAGCCGCCGGCGACGGTCATTCCGACGACGTCGCGAGTATCGCCGAGATCACGCGTCGGCGGTTCCTGCGCCACAACCGCGACCTGGGCGTCCTCGCGGCGTCGGCGTCGACCATGGACTCGGACGGTGGGGACCTGGCTCCCGAAGCGGCGATCGACCCGGCGACGGGCCGGCCTCGGCGGTTCGCCTATCCGCCCAATCTGTTCGTCGTGGACGGCGGCGCCCCTCAGGTCACGGCGGCAGCGGCGGTCCTCGACGAGCTGGGGGTCACTGACGTCGCGGTAGTCGGGTTGGCCAAAAGACTCGAAGAGGTATGGGTACCGGGGGAAGAAGATCCGGTCATCCTCCCTCGGACGAGCGAGTCGTTGTACCTACTGCAGCGCATCCGAGACGAAGCCCACCGCTTCGCGATCACGTTCCATCGCAGCAAACGCTCGAGGCGGATGACGGCTTCGGCTCTGGATTCGGTCAAGGGGCTCGGTGAAACTCGTCGAACCGCTCTGGTGGCTCACTTCGGTTCCGTGGCGAAGCTGAAAACGGCAACGGTCGAGGAGATCATGCAGGTCCCCGGTATCGGTGAGACCACCGCCACAGCAGTTCTGGCCGCACTCGGCACGGATTCGGCTGCAGCCGACGCGGGCGCTGAAGCTCGAGCGCTGCCAGCCGCGGTAGGGGATGATGAGCTGGACACGGAATCCGAATCGTCTGTTACGTCTGCTGACGCGCCCAGCGCCGAATCCGGTAGCGGCGACGAGGGCTCCGAGTCGCGAGAATTGTCCATGCCGACGACGGGGCCGAGTGCACAGTGACTACCGACAGCGCCAAAGACAGTCGAACGATGGATTTCCTGCTGGTGACGGGATTGTCCGGAGCAGGTTTGAGTACCGCTGCCAAGGTGCTCGAAGACCTCGGCTGGTATGTCGCGGACAATTTGCCACCTGAGCTCATTTCCCGAATGGTCGGTCTGAGCTTGACCTCCGATCCGCCGGTCGATCGTCTGGCCGTCGTGATCGACGTGCGGAGTCGACTCTTCACCGGCGATCTCGGGTGGGTGCTCACCGAGCTCGAGGCGGAACCGATCCACACTCGGGTGCTGTACCTCGAAGCGTCGGACGACGTGTTGATCCGACGGTTCGAACAGGTGCGCCGCAGTCATCCGTTGCAGAACGACGGCATCGACGGCACGTTGTCCGAAGGGATCGCAGCCGAGCGTCGGCAGTTGGCCGTGGTGAAGGCGGCCGCCGATCTGGTCATCGACACGTCGGCACTGAAGGCGCATCAGCTGCGTCAGAAGATCGAAACGGCGTTCGGAAACGATGCCAACCGAACGATGAAGGTGACGGTCCAGTCGTTCGGATTCAAGTACGGCCTGCCCATGGACGCCGATCTCGTCTGTGACGTTCGTTTCCTGCCCAATCCCCACTGGATCCCTGAACTTCGCCCGCACACCGGTCAGGACGCCGACGTTCGCGACTACGTGTTGTCGCGCGAGGGCGCGGAAGACTATCTCGACACCTACCGACATCTGGTGGATTTGACGATCGCCGGATATCGACGAGAAGGAAAGCGCTACATGACAATTGCGGTCGGATGCACCGGCGGTAAGCACCGAAGCGTAGCCATGTCCGAAGCTCTCGCGAGGCGTTTGGGTTCCGAGGACGACATCTCGGTCAGCATCGTGCACCGGGATCTGGGGCGCGAATGAGTGAACCGACACATCGCTCGCGGGAGACACCCGAGGGGCCGGCCATCGTCGCGC
The DNA here is from genome assembly GCF_030208925.1 of Rhodococcus sp. MEB032. Lineage (NCBI taxonomy): Bacteria > Bacillati > Actinomycetota > Actinomycetes > Mycobacteriales > Nocardiaceae > Rhodococcus > Rhodococcus sp. MEB032. The sequence continues at coordinate 97,643 of NZ_JARVSY010000015.1, read as the reverse complement.
TCGGCGGCGGGCACGGATTGTTCGCCACGCTCCAGGCCGTCAGACGCTTGACGTTCGACGTCACCGCCGTGGTCACGGTCGCCGACGACGGTGGTTCGTCGGGCCGGCTGCGCGCCGAACTCGGCGTCATCCCGCCTGGAGACCTCCGGATGGCGCTGGCAGCTCTCGCGTCGGACGAACCCGAGATAGTCGACTGGACTCGGACCATTCAGCATCGCTTCGGCGGTGTCGGCGCACTTGCCGGGCACTCGGTGGGCAATCTCATCCTGGCCGGACTGACCGAGGTGCTCGGCGATCCGGTCGTCGCGCTCGACGAGATGGCGCGACTGCTGCGAATCCGTGGCCGTGTGCTGCCGATGTCGCCGATCGCGCTCGAGATCGAAGCCGACGTTCAGGGACTCGAAGAGGACCCCCGCGTCAGCCGCTGCATTCGTGGACAGGTTGCCGTCGCGACCACCCCGGGCAAGGTTCGGCGTGTGAGACTGCTCCCGTCCAATCCGCCCGCGTGCCCCGATGCCGTGACTGCGATCGATCGTGCCGATCTCGTGGTTCTCGGCCCGGGATCGTGGTTCTCGAGCGTGATCCCACACGTCCTGGTACCCGAACTCGTCGAATCACTGTCGTCGACGAAGGCTCGAAAGGTACTGGTGCTCAATCTCGCACCCGAGCCGGGGGAGACCGCCGGATTCTCCGCGGAGCGTCACCTGCACGTACTCTCCCAACACGTGCCCGATTTCCGGGTCGACTACGTGGTGGTCGACTCGGCGTCGGTACCGGCCGGGCGTGAACGTGAACATCTGCAGCGTGCGGCGGATCAATTTTCAGCCGAAGTCAGGTACGCGGATGTCGCGGACACCTCACCGGGCGCAGCGCATGTACACGATCCGGCAAAACTGGCCGATGTACTGGCTGAACTGTCGAGCAGTGCGGCAGTAGGGGATTCGACACAGTCTTCCCTGCAAGAACAGCAATCCGAAGAACAGAGGGAGAACGCTTCGTGGCAATGACAGCGGAGGTCAAGGACGAACTGAGCCGGTTAGTGGTGACTCAGGTCAGCTGCCGCAAGGCAGAGGTCTCCGCGTTGCTGCGCTTTGCCGGTGGGCTCCACATCGTCGGCGGCCGGGTGGTCGTCGAAGCAGAGGTGGATCTGGGCTCCACGGCGCGACGTCTGCGCCGGGAGATATTCGACCTGTTCACCTACAGTGCCGACGTGCACGTACTCAGTGCGGGCGGGCTTCGAAAGTCCGCTCGTTACATCGTGCGTGTGGCGAAGGAGGGTGAGGCCCTCGCGCGCCAGACGGGACTGCTCGATCTTCGCGGGCGCCCGGTTCGCGGCTTGCCTGCGCAGGTCGTCGGCGGAAGTGTCGGCGACGCCGAAGCAGCGTGGCGCGGTGCGTTCCTCGCGCACGGTTCCCTGACCGAACCCGGCCGTTCGTCGGCGCTCGAAGTGAGCTGCCCCGGCCCGGAAGCTGCACTTGCTCTGGTTGGAGCTGCGCGGCGTCTGGGGATCTCGGCGAAGGCACGTGAGGTTCGCGGAACGGATCGTGTGGTGATCCGCGACGGTGAGGCCATCGGCGATCTCCTGACCCGAATGGGAGCCCAGGACACACGCCTGGTGTGGGAGGAGAGGCGGATGCGACGCGAGGTCCGCGCCACCGCCAATCGTCTCGCCAATTTCGACGACGCAAACCTGCGACGCTCTGCTCGCGCTGCCGTTGCGGCTGCTGCGCGCGTCGAGCGTGCGTTGGAGATCCTCGGTGAGGACGTGCCCGATCACCTCGCGGCGGCGGGTGCACTGCGCGTCGAGCATCGGCAGGCGTCCCTCGAAGAACTCGGCCAGTTGGCCGACCCGCCGATGACCAAGGACGCCGTTGCCGGACGTATCCGTCGCCTGCTGTCCATGGCTGATCGCAAGGCCAAGGAAACGGGCATACCCGACACCGAATCCGCAGTGAATGTGGAGCTACTCGAAGAGGGGTGACCTGCCCTCCGTCAGGGTGGGCTGCGCACGTTCGGGCCACGCGCATTAGGGTATGAGTCACATCGACCGATGAACCCCACGTCCGCGTCGTGCACACACGGATTCGGAGTATGCGTGGGTCAAGTTGCACACCAGAATCATGGTCAAAGGAGCGAATTGTGACTGTCCGGGTTGGCGTAAACGGTTTCGGCCGTATCGGACGTAACTTCTTCAGGGCGGTGGATGCGCAGAAGGCGCTCGGAACCACCGATATCGAGATCGTGGCAGTCAACGACCTGACTGACAACGCGACGCTCGCTCACCTGCTGAAGTACGACTCCATCCTCGGCCGTTTGCCGTACGACGTGTCGCTCGACGGTGACGACACGATCGTCGTCGGCGATCAGCGCATCAAGGCCCTCGCACACCGTGGCCCGTTGAACGAACTTCCCTGGGGCGAGCTGGGCGTCGACGTCGTCGTCGAGTCCACCGGCATCTTCACCGACGCCGCAAAGGCCAAGGGACACCTCGAAGCCGGCGCCAAGAAGGTCATCATCTCGGCTCCGGCCAAGGGTGAAGACATCACCATCGTGATGGGCGTCAACGACGACAAGTACGACGGCAGCCAGAACATCATCTCCAACGCGTCGTGCACCACCAACTGCCTCGGCCCCATCGCCAAGGTTCTCGACGACGAGTTCGGCATCGTCAAGGGTCTGATGACCACGATCCACGCGTACACCCAGGATCAGAACCTGCAGGACGCTCCGCACGCAGACCTCCGTCGCGCCCGCGCAGCTGCCCTCAACATCGTTCCCACCGGTACCGGTGCAGCCAAGGCAATCGGCCTGGTTCTCCCGCAGCTGCTCGGCAAGCTCGACGGCTACGCACTGCGCGTGCCGATCCCCACGGGCTCGGTCACCGACCTCACCGCGAACCTGAAGAAGTCGGCCACCGCCGACGAGATCAACGCTGCGATGAAGGCTGCTGCCGAGGGACCCCTCAAGGGCATCCTGAAGTACACCGACGCACCGATCGTCTCCTCGGACATCGTCACCGACCCGCACTCGTCGATCTTCGACTCGGGTCTGACGAAGGTCATCGACGACCAGGTCAAGATCGTCTCCTGGTACGACAACGAGTGGGGCTACTCCAACCGCCTCGCCGACCTCATCGGCCTCGTCGCCAAGTCTCTCTGAGCGGAGTTTCGATAACAGTGGCAGTTCAGACGCTGAAGGATCTGCTGGACGCTGGGGTCGAAGGGCGCACCGTACTGGTGCGTTCCGACCTCAACGTCCCGTTGGATGGCGGAGAAATCACGGACCCGGGTCGCATCGTCGCGTCCGCTCCCACCCTGCGGGCACTTGCCGAGGGTGGAGCGAAGGTCATCGTGACCGCGCACCTCGGGCGCCCCGACGGTCAGCCCGATCCCAAGTTCTCCCTCGCACCGGTTGCCGCGAAGTTGGCCGAAATCCTCGGTCGCAACGTGCAACTCGCCGGTGACGTCGTGGGACAGGACGCGCTGGCTCGTTCCGAAGGACTCACCGACGGTGACGTCCTGATGCTCGAGAACATCCGTTTCGACCCTCGCGAGACCAGCAAGGACGAAGCCGAGCGGGTCAAGCTCGCCAAGGCTCTCGTCGAGCTGGTCGGTGACGACGGCGCATTCGTCTCCGACGGATTCGGTGTTGTTCACCGTAAGCAGGCGTCGGTCTTCGACGTCGCGAAGCTGCTCCCGCATTACGCCGGATACCTGGTCGGCGCCGAGGTCGAGGTGCTCGCCAAGCTCACGCAGGACGCGGCGCGTCCGTACGCGGTGGTGCTCGGTGGCTCCAAGGTCTCGGACAAGCTGGCCGTCATCGAGGCACTGGCGCCGAAGGTCGACACTCTGGTGATCGGCGGCGGAATGTTCTACACGTTCCTCGCGGCTCAGGGTGTGTCCGTGGGCAATTCGCTGTGCGAAGAGTCCATGATCGAGACCTGCAAGGATCTCCTCGACCGGTACGCCGACGTCATCCACATCCCTCAGGATGTTGTCGTCGCGGACTCCTTCTCGGCCGATGCCGAGTCGAAGATCGTTCCGTTCGACAAGATTCCCGACGGCTGGATGGGTCTGGACATCGGACCGGAGTCGGTCAAGCGCTTTGCCGCGATCCTGACCGGCGCCAAGACGGTGTTCTGGAACGGCCCGATGGGCGTGTTCGAGTTCCCGAAGTTCGAGGCAGGCACCCGCGGTGTCGCCGAGGCAATCGTGGAGGCAACCGAGAAGGGCGCCTTCAGCGTCGTCGGCGGCGGCGACTCCGCAGCAGCCGTTCGTCAGCTCGGTATCCCGGACGAGGGCTTCTCGCACATTTCCACCGGTGGTGGCGCTTCCCTCGAGTACCTCGAGGGCAAAGAGCTGCCTGGCATCGCAGTACTGGAAGGCTGATCCGACATGGCACGTAAGCCGTTGATCGCCGGCAACTGGAAGATGAATCTGAACCACCTCGAGGCTATCGCCCTGGTGCAGAAGATCGCTTTCTCTTTGCCTGCGAAGTACTTCGACAAAGTGGACGTCACGGTCATCCCGCCGTTCACCGACATCCGAAGCGTCCAGACGCTGATCGAGGGCGACAAGCTCCTCCTCACGTACGGCGCGCAAGATGTCTCGGCTCATGACTCGGGTGCGTTCACGGGCGAGATCAGCGGCTCCATGCTGGCCAAGCTCGGTTGCACCTTCGTCGTGGTCGGTCACTCCGAGCGTCGCACCCTTCACGGTGAGACCAACGAGACCGTCCTCGCGAAGACGAAGGCCGCTCTCAAGAACGGCCTCACGCCGATCGTGTGCATCGGCGAAGGCCTCGAGATCCGCGAAGCGGGCGAGCATGTCGCCTACAACGTCGAACAGCTCAAGGGTTCGTTGGCGGGCCTGAGCGCGGAGGAGATCTCCAAGATCGTCATCGCGTACGAACCTGTCTGGGCCATCGGCACCGGCCGTGTCGCTTCTGCCGCCGATGCACAGGAAGTGTGTGCTGCGGTACGAGCAACAGTGGCCGAACTTGCCGACGCCGAGGTCGCGGCCGGCGTTCGCGTTCTGTACGGCGGTAGCGTCAGCTCGAAGAACGTCGGAGAGATCGTCGGCCAGGCCGACGTCGACGGCGCTCTTGTCGGCGGCGCGTCACTCAAGGCTGACGAGTTCGCGACACTGTCTGCGATCGCTGCAGGCGGTCCACTCCCGTGATGATCGGGTAGTGAGCTGAAACTGCTCGAGACTAAGACTGCGGGTGTGTGACCGAGTAGGCCACACACCCGCAGTTTTTTGTTCGCGAGTCAGCTCACCAGTTTGGTTTCCAGAGCGCCGACGAGTTCGGGAGCAAGCTCCAACCCGGCGGTCAGATAGTTCTCGACGGTCCCGTAGTGGTGCTCGACCTGCTCGAAGGCAGCGCCCAGGTAACTCGCGTCGACGGAAAGCAGCAACCGGATCACCTCGCCCTTGTCTGCATCTGTGGCAGCGGCGATCTTCGCGACTGTTGCATCGATGTACTCGGCCGAGTACGTGTTCGTGAGCAGGTAGTCCGCCGTGATCGTTTCGCGCGGTACACCAGCGAGTGTCTGCAGTAGTGCTGCCGCCCAACCTGTTCGGTCCTTGCCCGCCGTGCAGTGGAAGAGTTGCGGCCCCTCGGTGGTCGCCAGGGCGGCGAACAACTGCGAAAATCCGTTCCGAGTGACGGGGTCTGCGACAAAGCTGCGATTGATGTTCTGCATGAAAGCTGTTGCAGCGTCCGCTGTTCGGAGAGCCATCGCTTCGGCGTGGATGTTTCCGGACAGGATGGGAATGTGGGCGTACATCGCCGGCGCCGGCACGATGTCGGGAGTTTCGTTCGCCTCGGTTTCGGAGCGCACGTCATAGACGGCGGTCAGCCCCAGCGATTCCACGATTGCAAGATCCTCGGGCGAGGGCGTCAGTACGTTTGCACGGTAGAAGACTCCGCGGCTCATCGCCTGTCCGCTGGTCGTGACGTACCCGGGGCCGGCCACGTCGCGGAAGTTGTGAATCGAAGCCAGACGCGGTGTGTCAGGCAGGGCAGTGTTGGGCAGGGCAGTGTCGGAAAGCATGGAGCCGGCCTTTCGGAGGTAGAGTCGCGTCAACTGAAAAACTACTGAATCGGTATCTCGACAGTGTGATCGATGCCACTGACCAAGAGTCGTGCCTGGCCGGGTGCAAAGTCATGTGCGAGGCGGGTATGTGGTCAGGCTATCTGCGCGCGCCTGTATGGTGTTATCGGTTGTAGTTGTCCCTATTGGATTGGTGGACGTAGACAGACATGAAACTGTTCCTGGATATCCTGCTGGTCATCACCAGCTTGCTCCTCATCGCCTTGGTGCTCCTGCATCGCGGTAAGGGCGGCGGTTTGTCGAGTCTGTTCGGTGGCGGTGTCCAGTCCAGCCTGTCCGGATCGACTGTTGTCGAGAAGAACCTCGACCGGTTGACGGTCTTCACCGCGTTGATCTGGCTCATTTCGATCGTCGGCATCGGCCTGGAGATCAAGTTCGCCTGATTCTCGGCTCATGACTTACAGCCGGTAGTTTTTCACACACGAATTTCAGACACGGAACCCCGCCTATCGAGCGGGGTTCTTTGTTTCGGTCGATAATTGTGTGATGACTGAAACCGCGTCGCATCGAGAAACACCGCGAGAGGCCACCGAGCCGCTGCGCGAAGACATCCGGCTTCTCGGCGGAATACTCGGACAAATAGTGCGAGAGCAAGCCGGCGACAATGTGTTCGATCTGGTCGAGCGAGCCCGTGTCGAGTCGTTCCGAGTCCGTCGTTCGGAGATCGATCGCGCCGAACTGGTGTCGCTGTTCGCCGAAATCAGTACGGACGACGCCATTCCCGTCATCCGGGCGTTCAGTCACTTCGCACTGCTCGCCAACCTGGCCGAGGACATCCATCGCGAGCGTCGACGGGCCATCCACGTCAACGCGGGGGAACCGCCCCGCGACAGCACTCTCGCGGCCACGTACACCAAACTTGATGCAGCCGATATCGATTCGGCCACCGTCGAAGAAGCGCTTCGGGGCGCCCTGGTCTCACCCGTCATCACCGCTCACCCGACGGAGACTCGACGCCGTACGGTGTTCGAGACGCAGAGTCGGATCACCGAGTTGATGCGATACCGCGAGCGCACGGCGCTGAGCGTCGCAGAAACCGCTGATGTCGATCTGCAATTGCGCCGTCAGATCCTGACCCTGTGGCAGACGGCTCTGATCCGGCTCAGCCGCCTCCGCATCCAGGATGAAATCGAGGTAGGCCTGCGCTACTACGACGCAGCGTTGTTCGAGGTGATTCCGAAGATCAACGCCGAGGTTCGCAAAGCTCTGCGCACTCGTTGGCCGGACGCCGGGCTCCTGCCGGAACCGATCCTGAGGCCGGGTTCGTGGATCGGCGGTGACCGAGACGGCAATCCGTACGTGACCGGCGAAATCGTCCAGCGCGCCACGTCGCGCGCTGCGGCGACTGCTCTCGCGCATCACCTCGAGGAACTCGAACATCTCGAGCGTGAACTGTCGATGTCGGCGCGGCTGGTTTCCGTCACGCCCGAACTCGATCTGCTGGCGTCTACCTCCGGCGACGACTCTGCCTTCAGGGCCGACGAGCCGTACCGTCGCGCGATTCGCGGTATCCGCGGGCGCTTGAGCGCCACAGCACTGACGGTACTGGGGGAGTTGCCCGCCCACGGGTCCGACGACGGACTCGAGGCGTACACCGACCCGGCACAGTTGCAGCGGGATCTCGGAATCATCGACACCTCGTTGCGTCGTTTCGGTGACGAGACCATCGCCGACGATCGACTCGATCGGCTCCGAGAAGCGGTGGAGGTGTTCGGCTTTCACCTGTCCGGTCTGGACATGCGGCAGAACTCCGAGGTACACGAAAGCGTCGTCGCAGAACTTCTGGCGTGGGCCGGAGTTCACCCGGACTACGCGTCCTTGCCGGAAGCCGATCGAGTCGAATTGCTGTCGGCCGAGTTGACGACGCGGCGACCACTGACTTCGCCGGACGCCGAGTTCAGCGAATTGACCACCAAGGAACTGGCCATCATGGCGGCCGGTGCCAAGGCAGTGCGGGTTCTCGGAGCGGGTGCGGTACCCAACTACATCATCAGCATGTGTACCTCGGTCAGTGACATGCTCGAGGCTGCAGTGCTGCTCAAAGAGGTCGGGGCGCTCGATCCGGGCGTCGGTAGCGAGCCCTCGTGCCCGATCGGCATCGTGCCGTTGTTCGAGACGATCGAGGATCTGCAGGGCGGCGCCGACACATTGCTGGCGACGCTCGACATCCCGATCTATCGTGCGATCGTCCGTTCCCGTGGTGACAGTCAAGAAGTGATGCTCGGGTACTCCGACTCGAACAAGGACGGCGGGTACCTGGCAGCCAACTGGGCGCTGTACCGTGCCGAACTCGACCTCGTCGATGCCGCGCGTAAGAGCGGAATCAGGTTGAGGCTCTTCCACGGCCGCGGCGGAACCGTCGGACGTGGCGGCGGACCGAGTTACGAAGCGATTCTGGCTCAGCCTCCCGGTGCAGTCGCGGGTTCTCTGCGAATCACCGAGCAGGGTGAGGTGATTGCGGCCAAGTACGCCGAACCGCGTCTGGCACATCGCAACCTCGAAACACTCATCGCCGCGACTATCGAGTCGACGTTGCTCGACGTCGAAGGACTCGGCAGCGATGCCGACGCTGCCTACGCGGTACTGGACGAGCTCGCGGCCCTCGCCCGCACCGCGTACAGCGAATTGGTGCACGACACACCAGGATTCGTGCAGTACTTCGAAGCGTCGACACCGGTCGCCGAGATCGGGGCACTCAACATCGGCTCTCGTCCGGCCTCTCGCAAGCAGACCAAGGCGATCTCCGACCTGCGAGCGATTCCCTGGGTGCTCTCGTGGAGTCAGTCTCGCGTGATGCTTCCGGGTTGGTACGGAACCGGCGCCGCGTTCGAAAGATGGATAGACGGAGACGATACTCGGCTTGCCACGTTGACGGCCCTGTACGAGAAGTGGCCGTTCTTCCGAACCGTGCTCTCGAACATGGCCATGGTGATGTCGAAGTCGGATCTCGGTTTGGCGGCCCGGTACGCGGACCTCGTGCCCGACGCCGAACTGCGCGATCGAGTCTTCGGAATGATCACCGACGAGCACGAACGCACAATTCGCATGTACAAGGCAATCACGGGCAACGAGAACCTCTTTGCCGACAACTCGGGCCTCGAGCGTTCGGTCCACAACCGGTTCCCGTACCTCGAACCTCTCAACCATCTACAGGTCGAGCTGATCCGTCGGTACCGTTCCGGCGACGAGAGCGATCAGGTGCGTCGGGGTATCCAGCTGACGATGAACGGCCTGGCCACTGCGCTTCGTAACAGTGGCTAGGTAACAGCGGCTGGTTCTGCAGGTTTACCAGGGTGTGCGTGCGGCGACTCTAGAGCTGTCGCACGCACACCCAACGCTGCGCACCGGACCGAACGGGGACCGCAGTGGATCTGCAATTGGACGGACGAACTGCCGTCGTTACCGGCGCGGGAAAAGGTATCGGGTTGGCGATCACTCGGGCCCTGGTGGCCGAGGGAGTCCACGTCGTCGCGGGCTCGCGGACGCTCTCGCCGGAACTCGAATCGCTGCAGTCCGGCGGCGCCGTCACCTTTGTCGGCGTCGACCTCGCGAGTGTCGAAGGATCAACCCGACTGCTCGAGGTTGCAGCAGCGAGGGGCGGCGTCGACATCCTGGTCAACAACGTCGGCGCCGTCACCCCGAGAACGAGCGGTTTCGCGGCCATCACGGACGAAGAGTGGGCGGCGTCGTTCAATCTGACGTTCTTGTCTGCTGTACGCACTGTTCGCGCTGCGCTGCCGGAGTTGATCCGCCGAGGTGGAGGGAGCATCGTGACGATCAGTTCGGTCAACGCATTCTTACCTGACCCCACGGTGATCGACTACAGCGCCGCCAAAGCGGCATTGACCAACTTCTCGAAGTCGTTGTCGAAAGAACTGGGCGGGCAGGGGATCCGCGTCAATACCGTCAGCCCTGGCCCGGTGCAAACGGAGTTGTGGCTCGGCAAGCACGGAGTGGCCTCGACGCTGGCGAAGGCGAGTGGATCAGCCGCCGACGACATCGTCGAAAGCGCCGCGGCCGGAGCCGAGACTGGGCGGTTTACCTTCCCCGAAGAGGTTGCCGACCTGGTGTTGTTCCTCGCCAGCGATCGTGCGGGGAACGTGACAGGCGCGGATTTCGTGATCGACGGCGGTCTGATCAAGACCTTGTGATCATTGCTGCCTGAAACCTGATCATGTGCGCGACGGTCGACGACGTGATGCACAGGATCACTGCGGACGCGATGACCACCCACAGTCCCCACCCGATGGACGGTCCGGCAGTGTGCCCTGCGAACTCGGTACTACGTCGCACGATGGACGCGGCGTTTCCGACGGCAACGATCAATACCGCGATTCCGACCAAAGGGCCGGTGCAGTGATTCTTGATCTCGGGCGTGACGTCTCGAACCATGAGGGTGATCAACGCGGTCACCGCGCACAGAGCGAGGACGAGAGTGATCGCTCCGCATTCGTCGACACCACTGTGGTCCAGCGCAGAGGATGACGTCCACGGGCCGAGGCTTCCGGCGACGATCCCGGCGCACGCCCAGAGCGATCCGATGAGGCTAGGTCCGAAACGGTCGGGCATGAGGGAGGGAATTGCGCGGGTCGACGGCGTCTGAAACCCGAAGGCGCGTTGGTGATCCGGCTGATTGGGTGTGAACGTCACGCGACGGACCACCTTTCCTCCGCGGCGTCGAGCCGCCCAATCCAATGCTTTTCCGGAGTCTAAGGGCCGCCCAGTTCACTTTTGCCGAATCGAGCGAAATTGATCGAACCGGCGCTAGGGCTCGAGCAACTCGGCGTGAGAATATTCGTTGCGGCCCGCACCGACGAGGCGCTTACTGATCAAACGGCGTCGTGAACGACACTGGTTTGCCGGCGGCGCGCGCGTACGCGATCTCTCGGCGCGTGGACTCACCGATGTATCCGCGAGGGTTGACGACCAGAACCCGATCGGCGAGGTCGATCTTGCGCAGATGGAGCGCGTCGAGCAGGTTCTTCTGCTCGACAGAGACCGCCTCGTCTGCTTCAACCGGCGCGACGACGATCACGCCCGCGAACGTCAGGTCGCGGTTCGCCTCCCGCATCTCTTCAGCGAATCGCGCAGAGCCGCAGATACAGACAATCTCAGGTCGATCGGGCACGGTTCAGTCTCTCATCGACGCGAGAGCCCGCGGCCACACCAGTCTCGTCAGATATCTTCGGCAACGCACCCCAGCTGTCAGTGAACGAAGTCCAGAGCTTCCTTGATCCACGCGTTGAATTCGACGTTCGAACTCGTCCCGGTTCGGTCGACGACGATCCATCCCTTGCTCATCGGCTTACCCCGCATCTCGGGCCAGCTTGCACCCTTGTGCGTCAGAAGCTCGTCGACTCGATCGGGGTCACACCGAACCATGATGTTGCCGTGTGAGTTCGCACTGGCGGCCAGCTTCCCGTTCACCATGAAGCTCAGCCCACCGAACATCTTTACTTCCTCGACGTCGTCCTCGCCCGAGAGCGCATCGCGGATACGCTCAGCCAGCGCTTTGTCGTATGCCATGGAGGCCTCCTGGGGTGGAGTTCCAGGTTAGATCAGATGGCGCAGGTACGTGTGCGGGTCGTGAAGGAACCGCTGCCAGTTCGAAACCAGATCGAGGTCCTCCCAGCTCGAGGCTCGGATTCCCCATTCGCCGATCTCGAGCAGGTTGGCGTTCGGCAGCGCCGCGATGATCGGCGAGTGCGTCGCGATCACCGCCTGCGCGCCGGATTCCACCAGCTCGCCGAGCAGCGCGGCCAGTGTCAGGGTCCCCTGGAAGGAGAGTGCGGCATCGGGTTCGTCGATGAGATAGAAGCCGCCGTCGGAGGTCCTCGACGACAGGATCTCGAGCAGCGCCTCACCGTGGGAGAGGTGATGGTAAAGCGGTTCAGGTCGCTTGGGATTGGGGTTGTCCTCCAAGTACGTGTACAAACCGTGCAGGGTTTCGTCTCGGAGGTAGTACGCCCACTTCGATGCTCCGGGACTCCGCTCGAGCACAAGGTCGAGGCCGCCCGGTTCACTCGATCGAGTCTGATGCCGCGTATTGGTCGACCCGCCTTCGGCGTTGAGACCGAGAACGGCGGCAATAATTTCGATGACGGTCGACTTTCCCGCTCCGTTTTCGCCGACCAGAATGGTGACACCCGGTGGTAGCTCGAGACCGTGCTGAACGATCTGCGCGACTGCAGGCACCGTCATCGGCCAGCTGCCTACGTCGGCGCCCGACGATGGCCCGGCCTTGATGCGGCGGATGGGTTGTCTCTGCACGGCCATACGTTCTCACAAGGCTCCGACGAGAACGGACGTTAGTGGCGCTGCGCGAGCAATTCGACGATCTGAGCCACGAGATCGAGAGGGATCGGTTTGTTCAGCGGGAACTTCACCGTTGATTTCGCAGCCCGGTAAGGGTCGACGGACTTCTCGAACTCGGCGTCACCCGCCGGGAGCGGGTACATCGAGATGTGGTTTTTCCAGCCTGCGAAGTGAATCAGGTTCTTTCCGTGCACCGTCATGGTCGGCATCTGATAGCTGATGGTCTCATCGAGGCCTGGAACCGTGTTGTGAATCGTCTCGCGGATACTCTCGAGGGCTGGTTGCACGTCGGTGGGAAACGAAGCGATGTATTCGTTGATCGTCGCGAATTCGGCCATGCGCGGATCATAATCGCAGCCGGATTCATTTGGTCCGCCAGAAATCGGGGCGGCTGCCGTCCGCGTCGGTGAACCCGTATTCCGTTCCGAGTTCGCCTGAACTGACCGATCGCTGATTCCATCGCTGTCGATTCGGATCGGCAGCGATGGCCGCGATCGCACGTCCGATGAATCTCGGTGACTCGGAGCGTGCGAAATCCGCGGGCGCAGTCGGACCATCCCGCTCCGGCAACAAAGCGTCACGCCAATTCGATTCGCCGACACCAAAATTCTCGAGCATCATCTCCGATCGCAGGAACCCGGGAGTGATGGCGACGGCAGTACAGCCGAACGGGGCAAGTTCGTGGCCTTGCGAAAATGCGAGCCTGTTCACGGACACCTTGGCCAAGTCGTAGAACACCGAGATGCGATAGTTCGATGCGTTGTATTCGGTAGTGCCATCGGTTATTTCGGCGACCAGTCCGCCTGGCCGATCAGTCATGAGCGGCAGGAGGTGGTGCGACGTGGTGATGTGGGTGTCGATCGCCAGACGCAAGATGTGAAACCCCTTGTCCAGATCGTGTTCCCATACCGGCGTGTTCCACTCCGCCGGCCCACCCTTGAGTAATTCCGCGCCCCAGATGTCGTTGACCAAGATGTCGATATGGTGATAGTCGATTCGCAAGCGTTCGGCGAGATCAGCCACTTGTTTGCTCTTGAGATGATCGACGGCAATCGGCACGCCGACGCCGCCCAGCTCGGTGACCAGCTCTGCCGTCTCTTCGATGGTCTCTCCGCGCGGATAGTCCGACTGAAGAATTCCGGCAGATGTGCTCCGGCCAGTGCAGATGACGGTTGCACCGGCCTCGCCCAAGGCCGCGGCGATTCCGCGTCCGGCGCCCCTCGTCGCCCCGGCAACTACAGCCACTCGCCCGCGAAGTGCGTCCGGATTCGGTGTCCACGACATTGTTCGATTGTTCTCGCCTGGATTGCTTCGTTCAAGAGTGAACGCGATCTGCGGAACCGAACCTTACTTCGCGGCGTCCAAGGTAGTAATCACTCGGATGAAGGAGGTAGGGGAGAGATGGATCGTTGTGTGGGGCGCAGTGCTGGTTGGAGAAACGGGATCTCGGGATTGAGTTCCGTTCCGTCAAAAGGAAATTCGCATCGGATCCGGACTCGGCGGGTAATCGAAAGTCGCCACGGTGAGGAAGTCGTCGACGTACCACCAAGCCGGGAATCGCCCGAAGACGATTCCCGACCGGTGTGAAATCAGATCTGTGAAATCAGATCAGGGAAGCTGCGAGGCAGCGTCCGAATCGAGGAACCAACGTGTCGCAACCAAACCGGTGGCGCCGGCAGACGGCCAGTCGTCGGCCGAAGCACCTCCGACGGCTTTGGCAACGGCCTCGGCCTTTGCAGCACCCGAGACGAGCAGCCAGACCTCTTTGGCTCGCCGAACAGCAGGCAACGTGAGGGTGATCCGCACCGGTGGCGGCTTGGGGGAGTCCGTCACCGCGACTACGAAACGCGCTTCTTCGCGAACAGCGTCGGTGTGCGGGAACAACGAGTTGACGTGTCCTTCGCCGCCCATACCGAGCAGGTGCACGTCGAACGTCGGAACCTGATTCCCGTGTGCCTGAGCGCCCAGCAGTTGTTCGTACGCCGTCGCCGCCCCGTGGGGATCACCGTCGTAGATACCGTCGGATGCGGCCATCGCATGTACCCTGTCGGGATCGACCGGCACATGATCGAGAAGCGCCTCACGAGCCTGGACTTCGTTCCGCTCGGGATCGCCGGACGGCAGGAACCGTTCGTCGCCCCAGTACAGATCGATCTGCGACCAGTCGATGTCGCCGGGAGCTTCACGCAACTTCTCGAGAAGTGCGATGCCGGTTCCACCGCCAGTCAGCACGATGGACGCAAACCCTCGAGCCTTCTGGGCATCGACGATGGTCGTGACCAGGCGTGCGGCGACAGCGTCGACAAGTTGGCCGGCGTCGGAGAACTTCTCCACGACAACATCACTCATAGGTCACCTTCTCCAATCCGGCCAGAGCTTCTTCGTAGATCTCGTCCGGATCGAGCCGACGCAATTCCTCGGCGAGGCAATCGCGTGTCTCTCGACGACCCAGAGAAACCAGCGCGTCAGGCTGACCGGTGCGGATCAACGTAGCGGTCGTGCCCTCCTGCGGACGACTGATGGAGATACTGCGGGTCTCGAGCTTCAACTCGACCGTCAGCTCACCCGTACGTCGAATGACCGGACCGTCGATCTTGGCCGCCAACCAACCGGCGAGAATATCCAGTGCCGGTTCGGTTTTGAGACCGGAGACCACCGCTGAGGTGATCTTCTCGTGCGGCGGCTGATCGAGAGCCGACGCGAGGAGCGCGCGCCAGTAGGTGACGCGACTCCAGGCGAGATCGGTATCGCCGGCGGTGTACGACGCGAGTCGCCCCTTGATGGTGGCGGTCGGATCGGGGGCGCCGGTGGCATCGGTGATGCGCCGTATCGCGAGCTTCCCGACGGGATCCTTGGCCGGAATCTCGGGTGCCTCGAGGGGCCACCACGCGACTACCGGGGTGTCGGGGAGCAGGAACGGGATGACGACGCTGCTCTCGTGGTCCGCCAGGGGACCGTAGAGACGCAGCACGACAACCTCCGAGGCGCCGGCGTCCCCGCCGACACGGATCTGAGCATCGAGCCTGGGCTCACTCTGCTCGTCGCCACGCAGGAGCACGATGACGCGGCAAGGGTGCTCGCGGCTTGCTTCGTTGGCGGCCTCGATGGCTTCCTCGGCATTCCCGGTGTCCCTGGTGCAGACGACGAGCGTCAGCACTCGCCCCAAGGTGACAGCGCCGCCGGTCTTACGCACCTCGACCAGTTTCTTGCTGACCTGGACCGTGGTGGTGGAGGGCAAATCGAGAATCACTAGGGTCGCCTCCATTCGCGTCCGGTGCGTTGCATCATTTCGTCCGCAGACGGTGGTCCCCACGTTCCGGCCTCGTAGGGTTCCGGCTTGCCGCCGGCTGCCCAGTGTTCGAGGACGGGATCGAGGATTTCCCAAGACAATTCGACTTCGGCGTTGACCGGGAAGAGTGACGGCTCACCGAGCAACACGTCGAGAATGAGCCGCTCGTACGCCTCCGGTGACGACTCGGTGAAAGCCTGGCCGTACGAGAAGTCCATGTTGACGTCACGGACTTCCATGCTCGATCCGGGAACCTTCGAACCGAATCGCATGGTGACACCCTCGTCGGGCTGCACGCGGATGACCAGAGCGTTCTGGCCGAGGTCTTCGGTCATCGTCTTGTCGAACGGTAGGTGCGGTGCACGTTTGAACACCACCGCGATCTCGGTGACACGGCGTCCGAGTCGTTTGCCCGTGCGCAGGTAGAACGGCACACCCGCCCAGCGGCGGGTGTCGACCTCGAGGGTGATGGCGGCAAAGGTCTCCGTGATGGAGTCCGCTGCGAAGCCGTCTTCTTCGAGGAGCCCGACCACCGGCAGCCCACCCTGCCAGCCGCCCGCGTACTGGCCGCGTGCGGTGGTCTCGTCGAGGGGCTCGGCAAGGCGAGTAGCCGAGAGGACCTTGATCTTCTCCGCCTGCAGATTGAGCGGCTCGAAGCTGATGGGTTCTTCCATCGCCGTGAACGCGAGCAACTGCAGCAGGTGGTTCTGGATCACGTCACGGGCCGCGCCGATGCCGTCGTAGTACCCCGCGCGTCCACCGAGGCCGATGTCCTCGGCCATCGTGATCTGAACGTGGTCGACGTAGTGCGCGTTCCAGATCGGATCGAACAACTGGTTCGCGAAGCGCAGAGCCAGAATGTTCTGGACGGTTTCCTTACCGAGGTAGTGGTCGATACGGAAGACCGTGTCCTCGGGGAACACCTTGTTGACGACGGCGTTCAGTTCGCGAGCGCTCTCGAGGTCGTGGCCGAACGGCTTCTCGATGACGACTCGTCGCCACTGACCGTCCTCGGCCTGCGCGAGGCCCGACGCCGACAGTTGCTCGAGCACCTGAGGAAACGCGTTGGGCGGAATCGCAAGGTAGAAACCGTGATTGCCGCCGATACCACGTTCGTTGTCGAGCGTGGCCAACGTGTCGGACAGGTTCTGGAAGGCCTCGGCCTCGTCGAAACTGCCCTCCACGAACCGGATACCTTCGGCGAGCCTCTCCCAGACGTCCTGACGGAACTTGGTGCGAGCGCCGTCCTTGACTGCTTCGAGGACGACGTTCGTGAAGTCCTCGTCCGTCCAGTCACGCCGGGCGAACCCGACCAAAGCGAATCCGGGCGGCAACAGTCCACGGTTGGCGAGGTCGTAGATGGCGGGCATGAGCTTGCGCCTGGCAAGGTCGCCGGTAACACCGAAAATCACCAGGGCGCAGGGCCCCGCAATGTGCGGAAGCCGTTTGTCGGTGCTGTCCCGAAGGGGATTCACCCAATCTGATGCCGCCGCGGAATCGCTCACAGGCTCAGCTCTTCTGGGTTGCTGCGCGGAGCTGCTCGGCGGTTGCGTCGAGCAACTCGTTCCAGGACACCTCGAACTTGTCGACGCCCTCTGTCTCGAGGACCTTGAACACGTCCGCAAGATCGATGCCGACTGCAGCGAGCTGATCGAAGACCGCCTGTGACTCCTGAGCTGTGCCCGAGATCGTGTCGCCGGTGATCTCGCCATGGTCGGCGAGAGCGTCGAGCGTCTTCTCCGGCATGGTGTTGACCGTGTTCGGCGCAACCAACTCGGTGACGTAGAGAGTGTCGGGGTAATCCGGGTTCTTCACGCCGGTCGACGCCCACAGCGGACGCTGAGCCTTGGCGCCGTCGGCCAGAAGAGCCTGGAAGCGCGGCTGCACCTCGAAGATCTGCTGGTACGCGTTGTACGCCAGACGTGCGTTTGCGAGTGCAGCCTTGCCACGAAGCTCGAGGGCTTCCGGCGTGCCGATTGCCGTGAGGCGGTTGTCGATCTCGGAATCCACGCGGGAGACGAAGAACGAGGCGACCGACTCGATGGACGAGATGTCGCGGCCGGCAGCCTTGGCGGTGTCCAGACCTTCCAGGTATGCGCCCATGACTGCCTCGTAGCGCTCGACCGAGAAGATCAAGGTGACGTTGACGCTGATGCCCTCACCGATCACCTTGGCGATGGCGGGAATGCCTGCCAGCGTCGCGGGAATCTTGATCAGGACGTTCGGGCGATCGACGATCTTGTGCAGCTCGATCGCCTGCGCGACGGTGGCGTCGGTGTCGTGTGCCAGGCGAGGATCGACTTCGATGGACACGCGGCCGTCGACGCCGTTCGACGCCTCGAACTGCGGAGCCAGGATGTCGCACGCAGCACGCACGTCGTCGGTGGTCACCGCGGTGATGGTGGCGTCGACATCGGCGCCGCGCTGTGCGAGCTCACGGACCTGAGCGTCGTACGCCGATCCCTTGGACAGTGCCGCCTGGAAGATCGACGGGTTGGTCGTGACACCCACGATCGACTTCGTGTCGATGAGGTTCTGCAGGTTGCCGGACTGGATGCGATCCCGCGAGAGGTCGTCGAGCCAGATGGAAACGCCTGCAGCGGAGAGCTTTTCGGTATTCACGTTCTGTGTCATCGAGATCATCCCTTCACAGCTGCGAGGGAGCGCTGCGCGGCTTCGACAGTCGCGTCGGCAGTGATGCCGAACTCCCGGAACAAGGTCTTGTAATCGGCGGAAGCGCCGTAGTGCTCGAGCGAGACGGCCTGACCGGCGTCGCCGAGGATGCGCCACCACGGCATCGCGATGCCGGCTTCGACGGACACACGCGCGCGCACGGCGGGCGGAATGACCTCGTCGCGGTACGCCTGATCCTGCTCGAGGAACCAATCGAGGCACGGCACGGAAACAACGCGGGTTGCGACGCCCTGAGCTTCGAGGGTTTCGCGAGCCTCGGTGGCCAGATGCAGTTCGGAACCGGTCGCCAGCAAGATGACCTCCGGCGAACCGTTGGCTGCGTCGACGAGGACGTAAGCGCCGCGCTTGACACCCTCGGCAGCCTTCTCCTTGGTGCCTTCGAGAACCGGGATGTCCTGGCGCGTGAGTGCCAGAGCCGTCGGGCCCGTCTTGTTCTCGAGTGCTGCCTGCCATGCGAAAGAGGTCTCGTTGGCGTCACCCGGGCGGACGACGGCGAGGTTCGGGATCGCACGAAGAGCAGCGAGGTGCTCGACCGGCTGGTGGGTCGGGCCGTCTTCGCCGAGACCGATGGAGTCGTGGGTCCAGACGTAGGTGACGGCAGTCTTCATCAGTGCGGCCAGGCGAACCGCCGGACGCATGTAGTCGGAGAAGACCATGAAGGTTCCGCCGTACGGGCGGGTGGGTCCGTGAAGCGCGATGCCGTTGAGGATCGAGCCCATCGCGTGCTCGCGGATGCCGAAGTGGAGCGTGCGGCCGTAAGGCTGCGCATTCCAGTCGTTGGTGGAGATGGAGAACGGGCCGAACGAATCTGCGCCCCTGATGGTGGTGTTGTTGCTGCCGGCGAGGTCGGCGGAGCCGCCCCACAGCTCGGGCAGGATCGGTCCGAGCGCGTTGAGTGCCGAACCGGAGGCCTTGCGAGTCGCAACGCCCTTGGCGTCGGCCTCGTAGGTCGGGAGAGCGTCGGCCCAGCCGGCGGGGAACTCACCGGCGAACAGGCGGTCGAAGAGTTCCTTGCGCTCGGTCTCACGTGCAGCCCACGCGTCGAACTCGACCTGCCATGCCTTGCGTGCGTCGGCGCCGCGGGAGACGACCTCACGGGCGTGAGCCAGAGCGTCGGCGTCGACGTCGAAGGACTTGGCCGGATCGAAGCCGAGGGCTTCCTTGACCGCTGCAACTTCGTCGGCACCGAGAGCGGAGCCGTGGACGTCGCCGGTGTTCATCTTCTTCGGAGCCGGGAAACCGATGATGGTGCGGAGCAAGATGATGGACGGACGATCGACGACGGCCTTGGCCGCGGCAACCGCGTCGAGGATGCCGGAGACGTTCTCGCCACCTTCGACGTGC
This sequence comes from Rhodococcus sp. MEB032, assembly GCF_030208925.1. Lineage (NCBI taxonomy): Bacteria > Bacillati > Actinomycetota > Actinomycetes > Mycobacteriales > Nocardiaceae > Rhodococcus > Rhodococcus sp. MEB032. The sequence goes on along the minus strand of NZ_JARVSY010000015.1, from coordinate 77,886 downwards.
TGAACGTGCCAGCCGTACGCCTCGTATCGCTTTCCGACGTCTTCGCCGAGAGCGATGGTGGTGTCGTGCTCGATGGAGATCTTGTTGTCGTCGTAGAAGACGATGAGGTTGCCCAGTTCCTGGACACCGGCGAGGGACGAGGCCTCGGACGTGACGCCTTCTTCGATGTCACCGTCGGACGCGATCACGTAGATGTGATGGTCGAAGGGGGAGGAGCCGACCGGGGTCTCCGGATCGAACAGCCCACGCTCACGACGCGCGGCCATCGCCATACCGACTGCGGACGCAAGGCCCTGGCCCAGCGGACCGGTGGTCATCTCGACGCCGACGGTGTGGCCGACCTCGGGGTGGCCGGGGGTCAGTGCGCCCCACGTGCGGAGAGCTTCGAGGTCAGCGAGCTCGAGACCGTAGCCCGACAGGTAGAGCTGGGTGTACAGCGTCAAGGATGAATGGCCACAGGAGAGAACGAAGCGGTCACGGCCGACCCATTCTGCATCCGAAGGATCGTGGCGCATGACGCGCTGGAAGAGGGTGTATGCCAACGGCGCCAAGCTCATTGCAGTTCCGGGATGGCCGTTGCCGACCTTCTGAACCGCGTCGGCGGCGAGCACGCGGGCGGTATCGACAGCCTTGGTGTCCAGGTCGGTCCAGTCCGAGGGGTGGACGGGTTGCGTGAGGACGTGGATCTCGTCTGTGATCGACACTGGCAGATGTCTCCTGACATGGTGTACGTGGATTGCGAGGGTGGGGTGTCCCTCCACTGCGTAACCCAGCCTAATGGTCCTGGCTGTCCGGGTCGATTCGGTTCCTCAATGGCTGCGGTCTACCATCGTTCGTAGTAGAGAACAGTGTCAGCAGTGTGTCGTGAAGAGTTAGTGCGGTAACGCGTGGTGCAAGGAGAGAACGTGCGGACAGGGCAACAGCCGAGCGGACATGGCTTCGGCAGCCCAGGTGCCGCCCCGCGGGCGACCAATACCGATACGGTGTGGGGTCGCGCAACGGGCAAGGTTCTGGCTTATATCGCGCTCACGAAGCCGCGAGTGATCGAATTGCTGTTGGTGGCAACCATTCCGGCAATGCTGCTGGCCGATCGCGGAACAGTCGACATCGTTCTGATCCTCAGCACCCTCTTCGGTGGCTGGATGGGCGCGGCGAGTGCGAACTCGCTCAACTGCGTTGTCGACGCCGACATCGACAAGGTCATGAAGCGCACGGCGAAGCGTCCGCTGGCCCGCGAGGCGGTGCCGACGCGCAACGCGCTCGTCTTCGGGCTCCTTCTCGGACTCGCGTCGTTCCTGTGGCTGTGGTGGCGAGCCAACCTCTTGGCCGGCATCCTCGTCGTGATCACGATCGCGTTTTACGTCCTCATCTACACGATGGTTCTCAAGCGTCGTACCTGGCAGAACGTCATCTGGGGTGGCGCAGCCGGATGTATGCCCGTCCTGGTGGGCTGGGCAGCTGTCACCGGTTCGCTGAGCTGGCAGCCCGTCGTGCTGTTCCTGATCATCTTCTTCTGGACGCCGCCGCACACCTGGGCGCTGGCGATGCGATACAAAGAGGACTACAAAGCTGCCGGTGTTCCCATGCTTCCGGTGATCGCCACCGAAGAGCACGTCACCAAGCAGATTCTGTTCTACAGCTGGGCAATGGTCGTCACGACGCTTGTCCTCGTCCCCGCGTCGGGCGTCATCTACGCCGCCATCACCATCGTTGCCGGTGCGTGGTTCCTGCTCATGGCACATCAGCTGTACCGCAGCGTTCGCGGTGGTGCTCAGGTCAAACCGCTACGCCTGTTCCTGCAGTCCAACAACTATCTTGCGATCGTGTTCGTCGGCCTCGCCGTCGACTCGGTTCTCGGACTCCAGACGATCAGCGACATGCTCAGCTGATTCTGCTGTGCGCCTTTATTAACCGCGGGCGGTTAATAAAGGCGCACAGCACTTCGCTAGGGAATCAGAACGATCGACCCGGTCGTTGCTCGACCTTCCAGATCCCGATGGGCTGTTGCCGCGTCGGCGAGGGGATACTCGGCGCCGACGCGAATATCGAGCTTCCCGTCCGCAATGGCGTCGAAGACATCGCCGGCACGCCAGGTCAGTTCCTCACGAGTGCGAATGTGATGCGCGAGCGTCGGACGCGTCAGGAACAGCGAACCCGACGAATTGAGCCGCTGCGGGTCGACAGGCGGAACCGGTCCACTGGCCGCACCGAACAAAGCGACCGTGCCGCGGATGCGCACGGAAGCCAAGCTCGAATCAAAAGTTGTCGCACCGACGCCGTCGTATGCCGCCTCTACTCCTTCGCCGCCGGTCAACTCCCGGACTCGCGCTGCTATGTCCTCGTCGTACCGCAGGACCTCCGAGGCACCGGCGCCGCGCGAGAGTTCTTCTTTTGCGTCCGATGACACAGTCGTGATGACCCTCGCCCCGAGGCTGACGGCCATCTGCGTCAGGATCAACCCGACGCCGCCCGCGCCTGCGTGCACGAGCACGGTGTCGCCGCTCTGGATCGGATACGTCGACTTCGCGAGGTAGTGCGCTGTCATCCCCTGCAGGAGCGCCGACGCTGCGGCCGATGCCGGGACACCGTCAGGCACTTTCACGGCGACTGCGGCGGGAACAGCCACCTTCTCGGCATAGCTGCCAGTGGCAGCGGCCCACGCGACCCGGTCGCCCACGGCGAATTCGTTGACCTCGGAACCGACAGCTTCGACGACACCGCTGCCCTCGTCGCCGGGAATGTAGGGGAGCGGACGCTTGTACTGGCCCATTCGGAAGTACGTGTCGATGAAATTGATGCCGATCGCTTCGGTCTTGACGAGTAGATCGTCTGGGCCGGGTGTCGGTTCGGGTTGTTCGGTCAGAGTCAGAACGTCTGGTCCGCCGGTCTCGGTCACGTAGATGGCTCGCATGGTTTCTGTTCTACACCCGAGGCGGCCGACGCTCAGTCCATGCCTGGTGTCGCTTCCGGGCTACCGACCAGTATTGTCGAGTCATGAGCACCGATACCGAGAAGTCGGACGCCACCCCGTCCGCGCCGGAACTGCCGAAGTCCACGGTGAACGCCATCACCAAGTTCGTCGCCGAGCACGGCGGCTCCGCCAGCGCCGTCATCCAGCCGGTCGGCCTGGCCGGCGTTCGCATCACCCTCGTAGGTGCCGACGGCATCCTCGGTGATCAGGTCGTCGAGGACCTCGCCACGGCAAACGCGGTCGTCGCGTCCTTCGACAACGTCACCGTCGCCGAGTGGGAGCGCGAACTGACGAGCATCGTCACCCCGCAGGAAGGCCATTTCAAGAAGATGGCCGGCTGGGTCGCCAACCAGACTCGGTTCCCGAAAGCTCGCAACGAATCCTGAAATGACGTGTGGGGCGTAGGAACACCTTTTGGTGTTCCTACGCCCCACACGTGTCTTGAAGCGTCAGACAGCTGGTATCGGCGAATTGGTCGGCGTGTACTGGCGGGTCTTACCCGCAGCCCAAACTGCTGCGGTCGCAGCCGTGCACAGTCCCGCACCGGCGACGTGCATGATCACCAGAACTTCCGGCACATCGGTGAAGTACTGCACGACACCGATGAGCGACTGCGCGAGGATCAGTCCCAGCAGGACCTTCAGACGAATCTTCACGGCTGCGGATGTCCCGACCGCATACAGGCCGAAGGTCAGACCCACGACCAGCGCGAGATATCCGACCAGAAGCTGTGAGTGCAGATGGACTAGCGTCACGATCTCGATCTCCAGGCGAGGCACCGTCCGGTCCAGCCCCTTGTCGCCGGCGTGCGGGCCTGCGCCCGTTACGAGAGTTCCAGCGACCAAAACGCCGGCGAGCGCGACACCTGACAGCGCGGTAAGCCAGCGCAACGGCTTCGGCATCACGACCAGAGTTGTTGCTTCGTCGGGTTCCGCGATCTTCGCGTACATCACCGTGGCAACCCAGACCATCAGCATCGACGCAACCAGGTGAATGGCGACCGTCCACCACAGCAAGCCTGTGAGGACGGTGATACCGCCGATCACTGCCTGAACGACAGTGCCGAGCGGCATCATCCAGGCGTAGACAAGCACCTCTTTGCGTCGGCGAGCGCGAGTCACCGCAAGCACGATCGCAGCGGCGACGATGACGACCAGGAAGGTCAGCAGGCGGTTGCCGAACTCGACGGCTTGGTGAATCACCGCGACCTGTCCGTGGCCGACCGGGACGAAGCTACCGGGGAAGCACTGCGGCCACGTCGGGCAACCGAGTCCCGAGTCCGTCACGCGCACCACCGCGCCGGTGACAGCGATGCCGCCCTGCGTCAGGATCACGATGAACGCGATGATCTTCTGCGTTTTCAGCGAGGGGAGAGGTAGTCGATCCACCAAGCGTAAAAATCCGGCATACACACGATTCACCACGCCAACGATCGTAGTTCCCCATCAACTACACAGTGTCGTTGGGGCCAGCTCGCTCCGCGCCTGCCCCGCGTCGTTGGGGCCAGCTCGCTCCGCGCCTGCCCCGACTCGACGAGACCAGAACTGCGCAGCCGTGGGGCCAGCTCGCGTCAGTTCGCGCGAACTCGCACGATTCCCGAGATCGTTCCCTGGAAGTACTCGCCCGACTCGGTGATGAGTGCAGACATCTGAAGGGTGTCGTTGAGGATCGTCGACGGCAGGGGAGTCGAACCTATCTGCGCCCCGTCCTTCGAGTCGATCACCGCGAAGGAGTAACCGTCCAGCGGAGAGGTGTTCGGAGCACCGTCCCGTGTCACCGTGTAAATCGAGCCGTCAGCCGTCGAGAGGTGGGGTACCGCGGAGCTGCGAATCGTGTTGTCCCACACGACATGGCAGCCGACCGGATCGATGTCGACGCGGGTCATTCCGCCGTTGAAGGGTGCCGTGGCGGGGACCGCTGGACCGGCACCTTCAGGAGTCGTGGGGTACGGGTATCCGTAAGTGCCGGCGACGTAGACGGAATGACCGATGCCGACGGGGGAGTTCTCGCTGCCGCTCGGTGAGCCGTCCTGGCTGGCAGCGGACAACACCGGCTGCGTGCACACCTCGGCGCCCGTGTCAGCGCGATAGACATGCAAGCTCACTGTCGGGTGGGCGTTGTCGACGATGGTCAAGAAATCGCTGCCCGTCGACGGGCCGAAGTATGTCGGCGTCGATCCGGTTCCCCAGCTGAGCTGACCCGGATTACGGGCCGGCCCGCGGTCGTACGGCTGACGCCAGTCGATGACGACCTCGTCGCCATTTCGCTTCAGTTGGTAGAGCGCGTGGGTCGTTGCGACGGCAGTGCCCGTCGGGGAGGTGGAGATGCTGTTCTGCACCTGTTCACCTTCGGGGAGTGCAATGCTGTGCGCGATTCGATCCGCGCCGACATACCCGACGGTGCCGTGCCCGGTGGCGAACCAGACATTGCCTTCCCAGTCCGGAGCGAGGCCGGTGACGTTGTCATCGGCGGCAACCGCACCACTGAGATCGACTACATCCGCGAGTTCCAGCCGCCAACTGCCGTCCGGATTCTGCGCATGGGAAATGCGGACCAGTTGACGGTTTCCGTCGACGGCTACGAGACGGTTCTCGTTGTCGAGGTAGGCGTAGACGCCGCCGAGCAGACTGCCCTTCGCGAGCGGCAGTTGTGCTACGGATCTACCCAACGGCGTGGCGTCGGCCTTCGGATCGATCAAATGGACGGTCGGGATCTGGCCGATCATCGTCGTGCAGAGCGAGACGACCATGCCGTCGGAACCCTGGAGGACCGTCGGGCAGGCGGCCATCATCGGGAAAGCAGTCACCTCGTGGGGGCCGGTTCCTGGACCAGGCAGCGGAGTGACGTCGGACGAGCCCGCGTCACCGTGCATGGTGGAAGTACCGACGGGACCGAGGTACGGATTTGCAGGTGCGAGTGGACCGGACACCGAAGGGGTCGCCGTTGCGGGTCCGGCACACAACATGACTGTTGCGGCCACACAGCCGACGATCTGAGCTGTCCGTCGTGTACTCACGTGAACTTGAACCACCTTGCTGCGCAGACTCCGGCCACTGCGGCCCAGATGAGAAGTACGAGAATCGAGAACCAGTCCATCGAGGTGTCGAGGGCCGCTTCGAGTGCGTGTGCGAGAGCGCCGGACGGAACAATGCGTACCAGCGTGTGAACGGCGGTCGGAAGTTCGCCGCTGGCGAAGACCACACTGCCGATGCCCACCATGATGAACCACAGGATGTTGGCGAGAGCGAGAACGATCTCTGCGCGCAAAGTACCGCCGAGCAGGAGGCCAAGCGCTGCAAATGTGACAGTACCGATGGCAATGACCACTGCGCCGAGTACAAGTTCGACGAACGACGGACGCCATCCCAACGCCAAACCGATAGCGCCGAGCAAGAGTGACTGCAGAGCCACGACGATGATGACGGCAGCGCTCTTGCCTGCGATGATTCCCCACCGCGGTAGCGGCGTTGCACCGAGTCGCTTGAGCGCGCCGTATCGGCGGTCGAATCCGACGGCGATGGCCTGTCCGGTGAACGCCGTCGACATCACGGCAACCATCATGACACCAGGGAGCACGGTATCGACCCGAGAATCGCCCAAATCGCCGATCGGAAGTAGACACAGTCCGATGAGCAGGGTGATCGGGATGAACATGGTGAGCAGCAATTGCTCACCGTTGCGGAGCAGAAGAGTCAGCTCCAGTTTGGTCTGCGCCTTCAGCATCTTGGCCGCCGAATTGGGGCGGGGATCCGGCGAGAAGGTGCCTGGCTCGAAGCGGTTCTCGGCGAGCCGCCGGTCTCTGGCAACGCTGATGGGACTGCTCTGGCCGTTCGACGCTGTTTCGTTCATGACCTTGATCTCCGTCATCCCCTCAGTTCCCGGCCCGTCAATTCGAGGAAGACGTCTTCCAGACTCCGTTGATCGACGCGAATGTCGTTGATCAGCACGTCCTGATCGGCACACCACGTTGCGACAGTCGCCACGGTTGCCGGATCGATTGCACCTTCGACGACGTAGGTGCCGGGGTTGGATTCCTCGATGCGGAACCCGGCGAGTGAACCGGCCAGCGAATCGAGGCTCAAACCGGGAACCGTCGTCAGACGGAGTTGTCCTTCGGCGCCCTTGCTGGTGACCTCCGCCGGCGTTCCCGACGCGACGATCTTGCCGTGGTCGATGATGACCAGTTCGTCGGCGAGCGCTTCGGCCTCGTCCATGAGGTGTGTGGTGAGCAGGACGCTCACGCCGTCGCGTCGCAGAGCGTCGATGAGTTCCCACACGAGTAGACGTGCCTGAGCGTCGAGGCCGGCGGTGGGTTCGTCCAGAAATACCAATTCGGGACGGCCGACCAGCGCGCACGCCAGGGACAGTCGTTGCTGCTGGCCTCCGGAGAGGCGGCGGTACGGGGTCTTGCGCGCATCGGTGAGGCCGAGTTTGGAAAGGAGCCAGGCGGGATCGAGCGGGTCGGCCGAGTATGCGGCCACGAGGTCGAGCATTTCCCCGGCCTTGGACCCGGGGTACGCGCCGCCGCCCTGCAGCATGACGCCGATTCGCGAGCGGACTTCACCGGAGTCGGCGATGGGGTCGAGACCGAGCACTCGAACCGTGCCGGCATCGGGGGTGACAAACCCTTCGCACATCTCGACGGTGGTTGTCTTACCGGCTCCGTTGGGGCCGAGCAGGGCAACGACCTGGGCCGTCTCGACAGTGAGATCGATACCGTCGACGGCTCGAACACCGTCGAAGGACTTGACGACACCCTGGATCTGTACCGCCGGCGTCGACGATCTGGAGGCTCTCGAGGTCACGGGGAATCAGCGTAAGCCCCCGCCGAGTTGTCTTCGTCTACCGGTCCGCCTTTCGTGATCTCCGCTACTGGCTTGTCGCTACGCCAGGGGAGTGAATTGCGGGTGAAGACGATGAGCGTTCCGGCGGTGAGGATGGTCGCGATGACGGCCTGCACGATCATGAACGGAAGGTATTCGGCGCCGTTGGACATCAACATGACGCTGACGATCGAGGTGAAGACGACGGCAGGGATGCGGAAAATCGGCGCGGTGGCCCACGCCGCCAACGGAAGGATCGCCCACAGCAGGTACCACGGCTGAACGACGGGGAACAGGAGAACGATCGCGCCGAGCGCGATGCCGAGTCCGCCGACCGGATGGATGCGGCCCATGTAGACCGAGATCATCATCCGTGCGGTGACGAGCATGGCGACGAGAGTAGCGATGGGCCGCGTGATCGTGAGGATCGCCGTCGTGTGATCGCCGAGTCCGAGCAGTACGCCTGCCAATCCCGTGCCGACGCCCAGGAGCGTCGGGATGGACATCCAACTCCGGACTGCCGTGGCGGTGTCGAGGGTGTTGATCCAACCCATACCGAGCCCACTGGCCACGCTGATGACAAACGTGACGACAGCGGCAACGATGCCCAGGAGAATCGCGGCTCCCGCCAGGGCCTTCCAGGTTCCACCCCAACGCCGAGCCAAGGCCATGCCGACAAATCCCAAGGCAAGCAAGGACGGAATTTTGACGGTCGACGACAAGGCGATCAAACCTGATCCCGCAACGAGATAGAACAGCGCTCGCCCACGGATGGGCCCGGACCCTTCGACTGCGCGGAGAGCGATCTCGATTCCGGCGAGCATCAACCCGAGCATGAGCGCTTCGTTGTGGATGCCGGCCACCAAGTGGAAGAGCAACAGCGGGTTCGCGGCACCGAGCCAGAGCGAACTGACGGCAGAGACACCGCATCGCTTGGCCAGTCGCGGTATCGCCCACACGATGAGCGCGACGCCGGCCAATGCGAGCAAGCGGTGCAAGAAGATTCCGGCCACGATGTTGTCGCCGGTCAGTGAGCTGATCCCGCGTCCCAGCCACAGGAAGAACGGTCCGTACGGAGCCGGGGTGTCGCGCCAGATCGTCGGAACCGTGCGGGTGAGAACGTGGTCGACGCCCAGTGCCGCCTTGGGGCCGATGGCGTACGGATCGAGTCCACGGGCCGCGATTTCGCTTTGAGCCAGATACGAGTAGACGTCGCGGCTGAACATCGGCGGTGCGACCGAGAGCGGCAGGATCCACAGCAGGAGTGTGCGGTCCAACTGGGAACGGGTCATGCGCCGCGGTGCGCCGGAACGGCTGCGTATGTCCCCGACTGCAAATCGGCCCATCATCAGCCAGGCCAGAACGACGAGCACGGTTCCGGTCATCGTCATGGTGAGTGAGACCGTCGGCATACGTCCGGGAAGGCTGAGGACTCGAAGTCCTGCGGTCGGATTCTGCAGGACGGGTTGCGCGCCGGCGCCGAGCGCTCCGACTGCCATCAAGACCGCGCCGGTTGCGCCGAATCGGCGGATCCCTCGCAGTTGTGCGGTTTCCTTCGCGTTCAGGCCCGGGCGCTCGTCCTCGTCGCCGTGCAGCACCGCGGCCATACTCTGCCGGGGAGCGGATCCGAAAGGTCGAACGCCGATTGTGGAAAGCGCGAGTGCCTTGGGTTTTTCCAGCAGGATCGCGAGCGCCGATCGCGCGGTCGTCGTCTTCTCGGGGGTCTGCGGCACACCAGGCAGCGTAGCGGCTCCATCCAGCCGGACAGACAAGCACAAACAACGTACGTTGTCCGGATATTCCCGAATGTAATGCAGGTTGCCCTTAGTAGACCTGCGAAAAGAATTCCGTCACACTTGTGTTGTGAAAAGAAATGCGTCAGACCCACGAAGCAAGGAAGTTGCAGGTCAGCCCACTGTAGCGGCCTCGCCGAGTGCTGCCGCAAATCCGGTGACGGTGAGCGTCGAAGGTCAGACGCGGGCGGCAGTGGTCAAGCTGCTACTCGAAGAAGGCCCCATTACCGCCTCCGAAATCGGCACGCGCCTCGGTTTGAGTGCCGCAGGTGTCCGACGTCACTTGGATGCGTTGATCGAGTCCGGCGAAGCCCGAACTGCTTCGGCGTCGTCGCTGCGTCAGCGTGGACGAGGTCGTCCCGCCAAGCAGTTCCAGATCACCGCGACCGGTCGCGGCCGCCTCGGCCACACCTACGACGATCTGGCGGGAGCCGCGATGCGGCAACTCCGTGAAATCGGCGGAGACGCGGCAATCGAGGAGTTCGCCAAGCGTCGGGTTCAGGCGATCGTCGGAGACGTCGAACCGGCTGATCCGACAGATGTCGACAACGTCGAGGCGACAGCGGACGCAATCGCCGAAGCCTTCAACGCGGTGGGGTTCGCGGCGTCGACCCGGCCGGTCGGCAACGGCGTGCAGATCTGCCAACACCATTGCCCGGTTTCCCATGTGGCAGAAGAGTTTCCGGAACTGTGCGAGGCAGAGCAGCAAGCATTCCGGCAATTGCTCGGGACTCATGTTCAGCGTCTGGCGACCATCGCCAACGGTGACTGCGCCTGCACGACGCACGTGCCCCTCGTGTCCACCGGGAGTAGATGACCGGACCAGAGTGTTCTACAGAGCGTTGCCACCGTGCAGCGTTCGAATAGAGATTTTTCAGCTAGTTCTTCAAAGTCAGAACTGCTCGACCACAGCGACCAGCCCTCGCTGAACCCGAGCAGCCGTCAAGAAACAAGACTCCGGAAGGAGCTCGCATGACCGTCACATCAGACCAGGCGACTACCACTGCGGCAGCAGGCACCGAGCCGCTCACGCAGGAAGAGACCATCGCGTCCCTCGGTCATTACGGCTACGGCTGGTCCGATTCCGACGAAGCCGGAGCCAGCGCGCAGCGCGGGTTGTCCGAGGCTGTCGTGCGGGACATCTCCGCCAAGAAGAGCGAGCCCGAGTGGATGCTCGACATCCGCCTCAAGGCGCTGCGCACCTTCGACAAGAAGCCGATGCCGAACTGGGGCAGCGACCTCGAAGGTATTCACTTCGACAACATCAAGTACTTCGTCCGGTCCAGCGAGAAGCAGGCCGAGTCGTGGGAAGACCTGCCCGAGGACATCAAGAACACGTACGACAAGCTCGGCATCCCCGAGGCGGAGAAGCAGCGCCTCGTTGCCGGCGTCGCAGCTCAGTACGAGTCCGAGGTCGTCTACCACTCGATCCGTGAGGACCTCGAGGAGCAGGGCGTCATCTTCCTCGACACGGACACCGGTCTCAAGCAGCACCCGGAGCTGTTCAAGGAGTACTTCGGATCGGTCATCCCGGCCGGCGACAACAAGTTCTCCGCGCTGAACACCGCCGTGTGGTCCGGCGGCTCGTTCATCTACGTTCCGCCGGGAGTCCACGTGGACATCCCGCTGCAGGCGTACTTCCGCATCAACACCGAGAACATGGGTCAGTTCGAGCGCACCCTGATCATCGTCGACGAAGATGCCTCCGTGCACTATGTCGAGGGTTGCACCGCGCCGATCTACAAGTCCGATTCACTGCACTCGGCCGTCGTCGAGATCATCGTGAAGAAGGGCGGCCACTGCCGCTACACGACCATCCAGAACTGGTCCAACAACGTCTACAACCTGGTGACCAAGCGCACCAAGGTCGAGGCAGGCGGATCCATGGAGTGGGTCGACGGCAACATCGGCTCCAAGGTCACCATGAAGTACCCGGCCGTGTGGCTGATGGGCGAGTACGCCCGCGGTGAGGTTCTCTCCGTTGCGTTCTCCGGCGAGGGCCAGCACCAGGACACCGGCGCCAAGATGCTCCACCTCGCGCCGCACACGTCCTCGACCATCATCAGCAAGTCTGTCGCCCGCGGCGGTGGACGTGCGTCGTACCGCGGTCTGGTGCAGGTCAACAAGGGTGCCCACGGTTCCAAGTCGACCGTCAAGTGTGACGCTCTGCTCGTCGACCAGATCAGCCGCAGCGACACCTACCCGTACGTCGACATCCGCGAGGACGACGTCACCATGGGTCACGAGGCCACCGTCTCCAAGGTCAGTGACGATCAGCTCTTCTACCTGATGAGCCGCGGACTGACCGAGGACGAGGCGATGGCCACCATCGTGCGTGGATTCGTCGAGCCCATCGCGAAGGAACTCCCGATGGAGTACGCGCTCGAGCTCAACCGCCTTATCGAACTTCAGATGGAAGGGGCTGTGGGTTAGTGACCACGCCAGAGACCGGAGTCATCGGAGCTGTTGCCGGGGAGAACCCGACCGCTCCTGTAAAGGGTGCAGCCACCGGCTCACCCATCACGAACAAGGGTGAGCAGTTCTCCTCGTTCGACGTCAATGCTTTCGAGGTTCCCGGCGGACGTGACGAGATCTGGCGGTTCACCCCGCTGCGTCGTCTCCGGGGATTGCACGACGGCAGCGCCGTCGCCAACGGACAGGTCACCGTCGAGGTCGACGGCGGAAGCGACATCACCGTCGAGACCGTCGGGCGTGACGACGCACGTCTGGGCAAAGCCGGCGTTCCCGCTGATCGCATTGCAGCGCAGGCGTATTCGAGCTTCGAGACGGCAACGGTCATCTCGGTTGGCGCCGAGGTCGAGGTCGAGAAGCCCGTCGTGGTCACCATGACCGGCCCCGGAGTCGACAACGTCGCCTACGGACACACCCAGATTCGTCTGGCGCAGTTCGCCAAGGCGACGTTCGTGATCGACCAGCGCGGCAGCGGAACCTTCGCGGAGAACATCGAATTCGTTCTCGGTGACAGTGCGCAGCTGACGGTGGTGGCCATCCAGGACTGGGCGGACGACGCAGTTCACGTGACGTCACACCACGCTCGCCTGAACCGCGACGCAGTGCTTCGATACACCTCGATCAGCCTGGGCGGCGACCTGGTTCGCCTGTCCGCCACCGTCAAGTACGACGGACCGGGCGGCGACGCCGAACTGCTCGGCCTGTACTTCGCCGACGCCGGCCAGCATCTGGAACAGCGTCTGCTGGTGGACCATTCGCAGCCCAACTGCAAGTCCAACGTGGTCTACAAGGGTGCGCTTCAGGGAGATCCCGGATCCGGCAAGCCCGACGCGCACACCGTGTGGATCGGCGACGTTCTCATCCGCGCCGCAGCGGAGGGCACCGACACGTTCGAGCTCAACCGCAACCTGGTGCTGACCGACGGCGCCCGCGCCGACTCGGTTCCGAACCTCGAAATCGAAACCGGTGAGATCGTCGGGGCCGGCCACGCAAGTGCAACGGGACGTTTCGACGACGAGCAGCTGTTCTACCTGCGTGCTCGTGGTATCCCGGAGGATCAGGCTCGTCGTCTGGTCGTACGTGGGTTCTTCCACGAAATCATCAACAAGATCGCTGTTCCCGAGGTGCGCGATCGCCTCGAAGCCGCAGTCGAAGCCGAACTCGCAGCCGTCGGCTCCTGACCGCCCCGCCTGCGGCACCACCCCGTCGCTACGCTCGCCCGCCTCATCTTGAAGGAATTTCATGTCTACCAGTGACAACACCACCACCTCGGTCCTCGAGGTTCGTGACCTGCACGTCGAGGTCGCCAACTCCGATGCCAACGCCGAGCCCATCCAGATCCTCAAGGGCGTCGACCTGACGGTCCGCTCGGGGGAGACCCACGCGATCATGGGCCCCAACGGCTCCGGCAAGTCGACTCTGTCGTACGCCATCGCCGGTCACCCCAAGTACCAGGTCACGTCCGGCTCCATCACCCTCAACGGTGAAGACGTCCTCGCAATGAGCGTCGACGAGCGTGCACGTGCCGGGCTCTTCCTGGCCATGCAGTACCCCGTCGAGGTTCCCGGCGTTTCCATGTCCAACTTCCTGCGCACCGCCGCTACGGCCGTGCGAGGCGAGGCTCCCAAGCTGCGCCACTGGGTCAAGGAAGTCAAGGAAGCCCTCAGCGAGCTCGAGATCGATCCCTCGTTCATCGAGCGCTCGGTCAACGAAGGCTTCTCCGGTGGCGAGAAGAAGCGCCACGAGATCCTGCAGTTGGGCATGCTCAAGCCGAAGATCGCGATCCTCGACGAGACCGACTCCGGCCTCGACGTCGACGCTCTGCGCACCGTCTCCGAAGGCGTCAACCGCTACAAGGAGCGCGAGAACGGCGGCGTTCTGCTGATCACGCACTACACGCGCATTCTGCGCTACATCAACCCCGACTTCGTTCACGTGTTCGTCGGTGGCCGCATCGTCGAGTCCGGTGGACCGGAGCTGGCCGACGAGCTCGAGACCAACGGCTACGTTCGTTTCACCGCGGACACCGCAGCTACCCAGGGAGCGTAATCACGATGACCACCTCGGTGCGCGAGCTCGACGTCACAGCGGTTCGGGCCGACTTCCCGATCCTGGCGCGAACCGTGCGCGACGGAAAACCTTTGGTGTACTTGGATTCCGGCGCTACCTCGCAGCGTCCGGTCCAGGTTCTCGATGCCGAACGGGACTTCCTGACCACGTGTAACGCGGCAGTACACCGGGGTGCTCATCAGCTCGCAGAAGAGGCGACGGACGCGTACGAGAATGCTCGCGCCACCATCGCTTCCTTCGTGGGTGCGGATTCGGACGAGTTGGTGTTCACCAAGAACGCCACCGAGGCTCTCAATCTGGTGACCTACGTTCTCGGTGACGATCGCTTCGACCGCCATGTCGGTCCTGGCGACGAAATCGTCATCACCGAACTCGAACACCACGCCAACCTCGTTCCCTGGCAGGAACTCGCGCGCCGCACCGGTGCGACGCTCAAGTGGTACGGCGTCACCGACGACGGCCGGATCGATCTCGATTCGCTGGAGCTGACGGACGCGGTGAAGGTCGTTTCGTTCACCCACCAGTCCAACGTGACCGGCGCGATCGCGCCCGTCGAGGAATTGGTGCGACGAGCACGCGCCGTCGGTGCACTCGTCGTGCTCGACGCGTGCCAGTCGGTGCCTCACATGGCGGTCGACTTCCACGAACTGGGAGTGGATTACGCGGCGTTCTCCGGTCACAAGATGCTCGGCCCTTCGGGGGTCGGAGTTCTCTACGGCCGTCGTGAACTGCTGGCAGCGATGCCTCCGTTCATCACCGGTGGCTCGATGATCGAGACGGTCACCATGGAGGTCAGCACTTACGCGCCACCGCCTCAGCGTTTCGAAGCCGGCGTACCGATGACCTCACAGGTGGTCGGGTTGGGCGCTGCCGTGGATTACCTGAACACCTTCGGGATGGACGCAGTCGCCGCGCACGAGCACGTGTTGGTGGAGGCTGCTCTCGAAAAGTTGTCGGCGATCGAAGGTCTGCGCATCATCGGACCGCAGACGTCCGAGAACCGCGGCGGAGCGATTTCCTTTGTCGTGGACGGTATTCACGCCCACGACCTCGGACAGATCCTCGACGACGAGGGCGTCGCGATTCGCGTCGGACACCATTGTGCGTGGCCGCTGCATCGTAAGTTCGGTGTCGCTGCGACGGCCCGTGCGTCGTTTGCGCTCTACAACACCACCGCGGAAATCGATGTTCTCGTTGCCGCGATCAAGCGTGCGCAGGAATTTTTCGGTGTCGCAGGGGAGTTGAACTGAATCATGCGCATGGAGCAGATGTATCAGGAAGTGATCCTCGATCACTACAAACATCCGCACGGCCGCGGACTCCGTGAGCCGTTCGGCGCCGAGGTGCACCACGTCAACCCGACGTGTGGCGACGAGGTGACGTTGCGCGTCCAGATATCCGAGGACGGAACGGTCTCCGACGTCTCGTACGACGGTCAGGGTTGTTCGATCAGCCAGGCGTCGACGTCGGTGCTCAACGACCTCGTCATCGGGATGCAGGTCACCGACGCACTGAAGACGGTGACGGCGTTCAACGAGATGGTGAGCAGTCGGGGCACCGTCGAGGGGGACGAGGACGTTCTCGGCGACGGTATCGCGTTCGTCGGAGTCTCGAAGTATCCGGCACGCGTGAAGTGCGCCTTGCTCGGATGGATGGCATTCAAGGATGCTGTAGTCCAGATTGTCGACGGCAGTGCTGTGACGACGGCGGACAGCAGCAGTGAATTGGTCGACACGACTGAAGGACAGGGATCATGACCGAGACACAACCAGTGCAGGACGCCGAGGTCGGCGCTCCGGTGAATCCGAATCCCGATTCCACTGCGGAATTCGGTGGCGCACAGGGCAGTGGCACTGTCCCGTCGCCTGAGCGACTCGACGAACTCGAAGAAGCGATGCGCGACGTCGTCGACCCCGAACTGGGAATCAACGTCGTCGATCTCGGCTTGGTCTACGGACTCTTCGAAGACGACGGTGTCGTCACGATCGACATGACTTTGACGTCGGCGGCGTGCCCGTTGACCGACGTGATCGAGGACCAGGCACGCGGCGCACTTGTGCGCAGCGATCTGTGTACCGACATGAAGATCAACTGGGTGTGGTTGCCGCCGTGGGGACCGGACAAGATCACCGAAGACGGACGCGAGCAACTGCGCGCACTCGGCTTCACGGTCTGACAAGTAACCTCGGCACGATCAACTGAATAGATTTCACCGGAGCGTCGGTGCCCGTTCGTCGGGTACCGGCGCTTCGGTTTGTTATATAGGGCCGTTTTAGCCATGATATTCAGGACAATAGTCCCAAATGGTTGTTTGATGAATATTTGCTGGAAGCTGACTGATCGGTAACATCGCAGCTGATTGTCACGATGTGATCTCCGGCGGGCGATTTGCCAGTTTCCACCCGAGCTTTCCAAAGTATTCGTCTCATTTTCGAAGTGCCCCGATCAGTTCGAAGCGTCCAGCGGACGCATATACCTGTTTGCATCATGATCAAGTTGTAAGAGGGAGATTCGTGTGGATGGCAGTCCCGACCGAGGAATCGTTTCCGCAGCTCGTCCGGACGACGAACTCACCTTCCCTCTTTCTGCCGCGCAACTTTCCCTGCTTGTCGCACAACAGCTTCGACCCGAGATTCCCGTCAGCATCGCTCAGTACGTCGACGTGGACGGCCCGCTCGACATCGAGCTGCTGACCGCTGCCAGTAAACAGACCGGCCGTGAGATCGGCTCCGGATACCTGCGCCTGGTCGAGGTGGACGGGGTGGCGCGTCAGTGGCTCGATCTCGACATGGACGACTCCCTCGACGTGGTCGATCTTCGCGCCGAATCGGATCCGGAATCTGCAGCGCAGGAATGGATGCGCAGAGAGCACACTGCTGCCATCGATCCGTTCACCGATCGCCTGGTCAGGCTGGCAGTCCTGGTGCTTCGCGACGACCATTACTACTGGTACAGCCGTATTCATCATGTGGCGCTCGACGGTTTCGGCGCGATGTCGATGATGAACCGCACAGCCGAGATCTACACCGCCGCGGTGCGGGATCTGCCAGTTCCCCCAGCGGTAACTGCCCCCCTCCAATCGTTGGTGAAGGCAGAGGCCGACTATCTGGGCTCCACGCGGTGGGAGCGCGATCGCGACTACTGGAACACCAAGATGGCCGACAAACCGGGCGGAACCTCGCTCGCGTCCTCGACTGCTCCGTCGCAGGCACGGTCTCGCCTACGGTCGGCGACGGTACCTACGGAACTGCGGAGCTCCCTCGAACGGCTGGCCGCCGCCCACGATGTGACGACGTCGTCAGTGGTGATCGGTGCTCTGGCGGCTTACCTCGCCCGGGCCACCGGGACCCGCGACGTGGTCCTCAGCTTGCCGGTCTCGGGGCGGACGACAAAAGCTGCTCGCCGGTCCGGCGGAATGATGTCGAACGTCGTCCCGATACGTGCGAGCGTCGATCCGCATTTCGCGGTCGGGGACTTGCTGCACGAGGTGAAGATCGAACTCACCGGCGCACTGCGTCATCAGAAGTACCGCCACGAGGACCTGCGACGCGACCTCAACGCCGGTGATCACAGCATCGCCGACGGACGAGGCTTCCACGGGCCGTTGATCAACCTCATGCTGTTCCATTCCGGAATCACTCTCGGGGACGCGCACGGCGAACTGAACGTGATCTCGACCGGGCCGATCGAAGACCTCTCGGTCAACGTCTATCAGACGTCCGCAGCCGAAGAGATCCAGATCGACTTCGCCGCGAACCCAGACCTCTACACCGACGAGGACATCTCGCGTCACCACCGACGTTTCCTCGAATTCCTCGAATTGTTCTGCGCTGCGGAATCGGGAACTCGATTGATGGACATCGAGCCGGACGCCGCGGGGAAGTGGATCGCCGAAGTCCAACACGCCCGCAACGTCGAGTACTGGTCTGCGACCTTGTCGAACCCCGCCGAGGATCTGGGTTTGCCGGTCGTCGCCGGATCCGGTCGGACGTCCACGCCCCTCGAGATCGAGGCAGACCTCTGCCGCCGCCTCGAGACGATGGCGACGACGATGAACACGAGTCTGTTCGTGCTGTTCCAGTCTGCGATGGCCGGACTGCTGCGCCGCGTCGGTTCGGCCGACGAGGTGTCGATCGGCGTCTCGGTCCGAGGGTACGGCGCCTCCAATCCGGACGATTTCGTCTCGATGTTCGCCAACCAGTTGGTGCTTCGCTCGACGGTGTCGAACACCATGACGCTCACCGACCTGGTCGGTGCGGTGGACACCGTCGCAATCGAAGCTCTCGAACACGCAGACATTCTTCTGTCTTCGGTGACCGCCGCACTCGGTGACGGCCGCTGGGTCGAGACGGGCCCGTTGTTCCGGGCGATGGTCTGTTTCGAGGAGCCGCTGGATGCTCACCCGAGATTTCCGGGGCTCATGGTCGGTGCGCCTATCGGATCGGATCTGGCCACCGTGCCGGAACTGTTTGTCTCCCTGGCGATTCCGACTGGTGAGCATGCCGATTTCGATCAGCCGATCTCCGGTGTTCTGGATTGGCTCGGCACGAAGAAGCAAGCCGAGGACCTCGCCGACCGTTATCTACGAATCTTGACCGCGATGGTCGGTACTCCGCACTCGGCGCTCGGCTCAGTGGATCTACTGCGCCCGGAGGCGCGCCAGGCGCTGGTGCCGCCCGTTCTGCCGATTACCCCGGTCCGAACGCTCTCCGAGATCCTTTCCGACCGCATTCGGGCGACCCCGGAAGCGATCGCCGTTGTCGCGGGCAGCGAGCGCGTGTCGTACCGCGAACTCGATCGACGATCGAATCAGTTGGCGCGCAAGCTCGTCGATCATGGCGTGCAATCCGAGTCGTTGGTCGGAATCATGCTGCCGAAATCCGTGGACATGATCGTTGCCGCTGTCGCGGTAGTGAAGGCCGGCGGCGGATACCTCCCACTCGATCGTGCACACCCCGCCGAGCGTTTGGCATACGTGGTCGAGGATGCGCAACCGGTGTGCGTCATCTCCGATTCCACTTTCCCGAACTCCGCCTTCCCGAACTCTGACGTGGTGGTCGTCGGCGTCGAATCCGACGAATACTCCGGTGAGAGTCTGGAAACCGATGAGCGCCCGCGCGGACACGGAGCCGACAATCTGGCGTACGTGATCTACACCTCGGGGTCGACGGGCCGACCCAAAGGTGTCTCCGTCACCCACGCCACTGTGGTGCGATTGTTCGAGAACACGCACGTCGAATTCGGATTCGACGGCAACGACGTGTGGACGATGTTCCACTCGTTCGCCTTCGACTTCTCGGTCTGGGAACTGTGGGGCGCGCTGCTCCACGGCGGAACGCTGGTCCTGGTCGATCACGAGGTATCACGCGACCCTGACGCCTTCCGGGCGCTGGTCGCCGCAGAAGGCGTCACCGTGCTCAATCAGACGCCCTCGGCCTTCTACCAGTACATCGAAGCCGACCTTCGGGCCGATTCGGAGACCCGGCTCCGGTACGTGATCTTCGGTGGCGAAGCCTTGGACCTGCGTCGACTCGGGCGCTGGTACGACAATCACCCGGGGTACGAAAGTCACACGGAATCCGCGCCTGCACTCGTCAACATGTACGGCATCACCGAGACGACGGTGCACGTCACCCATCTCGAACTCGACCGGGCGAGCGCGAGTGCGCTGACCGGCAGCCGGATCGGTGACGCGATCGACGGACTTCGTGTGTACCTGCTCGACGAGCATCTCTCCCCGGTCCCGGTGGGGATCGCGGGGGAGATCTATGTCGCGGGCGGTCAACTCGCCCGTGGCTATCTGGGCCGTCCAGACCTCACCGCGGGCCGGTTCGTTGCCGATCCTTTCAATGCCGGCGGACGACGGTTGTACCGGTCCGGCGACCGCGCACGATGGATTGCGCCCGGACAACTCGAGTACCTCGGACGCGGCGACGCGCAGGTCAAGATCCGCGGATTCCGGATCGAACTCGGCGAAATCGACTCCGTCATCCTCAGCGCGCCGGGAATCGACGATGCCGTGACCGTCGTGGCTCCGACGCCGGCGGGCGGCGCTCTCGTGACCTATGTGACCGCTTCCGACGTCGTGGACGCCGACGCCCTCCGAGCTCACGCCGCCGAAGCCCTCCCGACCTACATGGTTCCCGATGCCTTCATGGTCCTCGATTCGATTCCGTTGACCACCAACGGAAAACTGGACCGGCGTGCGCTGCCTTCGCCTATCCTGGCCTCCACCAAGGTCTTCCGACCCCCGACGACCCCGACCGAGGGCAAGGTTGCGGCGGTTCTGGCTGACATCCTGAGTAGTGGACCGCTCGGACTCGACGATAATTTCTTCCATCTGGGCGGAAACTCGCTGGTAGCGACGACGGCGGTAGCGCGCTTGACCGAAGCCACCGGGGTTAAAATGCCGCTGCGTGCACTCTTCGACCATCCCACGGTGTCTGGGATCGCGGCGACGATCGAGCGTGCGGCACAGACCCCGGACGCCGACGGTATTCAGGTCGTGGCCCGGCCGGCTGTACTGCCTCTCGCTCCCGCGCAGCAGCGACTGTGGTTCCTGAACCGCGTGGCACCGGAATCAGGTGCGTACAACATTCCACTGGCGGTGTCGTTGCGCGGCGCCGTCGATCCCGACGCACTCAGTGCCGCGATCGTGGACGTCGTGACACGTCACGAGTCACTACGCACCGTGTTTCCTCAGGTCGGTGACAACGCGACGCAGAAGGTTCTGGGCCTGGGCGAGGGGATCGCAGGGCTCGAGTCGATCGACGTGGAACGCGGAAGCCTCGAGAGAGTGATCTTCGAATTCTCTTCGGCCGGTTTCGATCTGGTCCGCGAACGTCCGGTGCGCTACCTGCTGATCACTGTCGCCGCCGAGAAGGAAGGCGATGAGGAGGAAGCTGTCCTCGTAGTGGTTCTGCATCACATGGTGGCCGACGGTTGGTCACTCGCCCCGTTGGCTGCTGATCTCACCGGCGCTTACGCCGCTCGCGTCGGCGGCAACAGCCCGCAGTGGGCACCGCTTCCAGTGCAGTACGCCGACTACACGCTCTGGCACCGAGAACACCTCGGGGACACGGCATCCACCGAATCGCTTGCCCACTCACAGATCACGTTCTGGAAGCGGCAGCTGGCAGGAGCACCCGAGCAGCTCCACCTGCCGACGGACCGTCCGCGCGCACTCGACCCGACCATGCGCGGAGCCGGAGTCGACATCAGAATCGGCGCTTCCACGCATCAGAAGCTCGTTGTACTTGCCGCCGATCACGACGCCACGCCGTTCATCGCCCTGCACGCGTGCTTCGCCCTGCTTCTGGCCAGGTACAGCGGCACGGACGACATCGTCATCGGAACACCGGTGGCCGGGCGAGGGGACAGATCTCTCGATCTGCTCGTCGGCATGTTCGTCAACACTCTTGCCCTGCGGACCGTCGTCGATCGGGACGTAACGTTTGCCGCACACCTGTCACAGGTCAGGGCCGTCGACGTGGATGCCTTCGACAATGCGGACGTGCCTTTCGACGTCGTCGTGGACGCGCTCGAACTGGACCGCTCGCCTGCGCACCACCCGGTCTTTCAAGCGGCCATCACCTCGCGGATAGCCACCACCCACACTGCCGAACTGGCCGGGGTGTCGATGACGGCGCGGGCAGTCGAGACGGGGCTGACCAAGTTCGACCTCGAGCTCACCGTCACCGAACGTCACGAGTCCGGGACCGCAGCTGGAATCGATGCCACGTTCACCTATTCCACCGACCTGTTCGACAACGCGACCGTCGAATCCTTGGCGCGAAACTTCGTGACCCTCGTGGAATCGGCAGTGTCGGAACCGACTGCACCGGTTGGTGATCTTCGTGTACTCGGATCCCGGGAGAGTGCCACGATATTGCCGCGGCGCGGCGTGGCTTCGGTGGGCGAATCGACGCTGGCGCAGATCCTCGGGGATACCGCGAGGACGTATCCCGACGCGATCGCCCTCGAAGACTCCGAGCGCTCACTCTCGTACGGGGAGCTGGAGCGTCGATCGAATCGGATCGCTCGATACCTCATGGACCTGGGAGTCGGCCCCGAGACACCGGTCGCACTGGCCGTCGCCCGATCGGTCGACTCCGTGCTCGCAGTCTGGTCGGTCACCAAAGCCGGTGGCGTTTTCGTCCCGGTCGATCCCCGTTATCCCGCAGATCGAGTTGCGCACATGCTCGAGGATTCGGGTGTGCGGATCGGAATTCGGTCCGCCGAGGTTGCGGCTGGTCCGGCAGTCGGTGGGAACGTCGCAGTCTGGATCGACCTCGGCGACGCGGACACGGTTGCAGAATGTGCCGCCTACTCCGACGCTGCCATCGACGACGCTGACAGAACAGCGTCGATCACTGCGGCGTCGGCTGCGTACGTCATCTACACGTCCGGCTCGACCGGAGTGCCGAAGGGCACCGTCGTCACTCACGCGGGTTTGGCCAATCTTGCTCGCGAACAACAGGATCGGTACCGGATCACCGCCGGGTCGCGAACTCTGCATTTTGCGTCACCGAGCTTCGACGGCGCCGTACTCGAGCTACTGCTCGCCGGTTCGACCGGCGCGACGATGGTGATCGCCCCTCCCGACATCTACGGAGGGGAGGCGTTGAGCGAGTTCCTCCGAAGCCGCGAGGTCACTCATGCCTTCATCACTCCGGCTGCGCTGGCGACCGTCGATCCGGCGGGCGTGACGTCACTGGAATGCGTAGTCGTCGGCGGCGACGTGTGCACGCCGGAATTGGTCTCGAGCTGGGGCAACGGGCGCAGACTGCACAACGGATACGGTCCGACCGAAACCACTGTCATGGTTGCCATCAGTGACCCACTCTCACCGGGGGAGCCGATCACCATCGGCGGTCCCATCCGCGGAATCGACGCCGTGGTGCTCGACTCTCGGCTGCAACCGGTCCCGATCGGCGGCGTCGGCGAGCTGTACATCGGTGGGCCGGGCCTTGCACGTGGTTACCACCTTCGTCCCGCGCTGACGTCGGATCGGTTTGTCGCGCATCCGTACTCGACGCCCGGTGCCCGGATGTACCGAACCGGTGACCTGGTCCGCTGGACCAAGGACCTGACCCTTCGCTACGTGGGCCGCAGCGATCATCAGCTCAAGATCCGCGGGTTCCGCATCGAACTCGGCGAGATCGACGCTGCTCTGATGGATTCCCCTCTCGTCCAGTTCGCCACGACGATTCCCGTCGAATCCGCCGCGGGTACCAGTCTGGCGTCGTACGTGTTGCTGAGCGGCGACGCTGATATCGAGTCGCTGTTCGTGGGACTCGCCGACACGCTGCCGCGGTACATGATTCCGTCGTCGATCACCCCGATCGACGCCATTCCGTTGACTCCGGTCGGCAAACTCGATCGCAGAGCGTTGCCGACGCCGATACCGCGCGAAATCCTCGGAACGGGCCGTGAACCCGAGGCCGGACTCGAACGAACCGTTTCCGACGTGTTCGCTTCACTGCTCGACGTGCCCGAGGTCCGGGCCGGAGACAGCTTCTTCGATCTCGGGGGCAACTCGCTCGTCGCGACGCAGGTGTCCGCGCGGTTGAGCGCAGCGACGGGACTCACGGTGGACGTTCGCTCGATCTTCGAAGCGCCGACCGTCGAAGCGCTCGCTGCACGTCTGGCGGCGAGCGCCGAAGAATCAGACGATCGACCTGCCCTGAGCGCCGGCGCTCGGCCGGACCGCCTACCGCTCTCCGCCGCGCAACAGCGCCTGTGGTTCGTCAATCGCTTCGACCCCCAGTCCGCGGTCTACAACATTCCGTTCGCGATCCGCATCACCGGAGACATCCACGGCGATGCACTCGAGGAGGCGCTTGCGGACGTCATTGCACGCCATGAGGTGCTTCGAACGATCTACGTCGACAGCGCCGACGGCCCGAGCCAGGTCATCCGAGCGCTCTCCGACGTGCAGTTCTCCGTCGAGCGCTACTGCGGATCCGAAGGTGTGGACGCGGCGACGACGGAGTTCGCGGCGCGTGGGTTCGATCTCGGTTCGGATCTGCCGATTCGGGCCATGCTGGTGCGCGAGGACGCCGGCGCTCACGTACTGGTCGTCGTCATCCACCACATCGCCTTCGACGGCTGGTCCCTGACTCCCTTTGCGACAGATTTCGTCGCGGCGTACTCCGCACGCGTCGTTGGAGACGCCCCGGTTTTCACACCGCTCGACGTGCAGTACGCCGACTACGCGGTGTGGCAGCAAGACTCGCTCGGACAGGTCGGCGACCAGGAGTCTCTGGTTGCCCGCGAACTGACCTTCTGGACCACTGCCATGGCTGGTGCCCCGGACGAGGTACTGCTACCGGTCGATCGCCCACGCGGATCTGTCTCCACGACCGCCGTCGGATCGGTGCCGATCGTCATCGACGCGGCGACCGGGGAGCGTCTCGCCGCCTTGGCGAGGCGCAGTGGCTCGACGCAGTTCATGGTCGTACACGCGATCCTGGCGGTTGTTCTCGCGCGTCTCGGTGCAACCGACGACGTGGTGGTCGGCACCCCGGTGGCAGGCCGCGGGCGACCCGAGCTGGATTCCCTGATCGGGATGTTCGTCAATTCGGTACCGCTTCGCACGCCGGTCGATCACCGAGCGCCGTTCACCTCCCTGCTCGAGGTCGTCCGTGAACGCGACCTTGCCGCCTTTGCGCACCCCGAGCTGCCCTTCGAGGTGCTGGTCGACGCCCTCGATCTCGACCGGTCGACGACGCGACACCCCCTGTTTCAGGTCATGCTGTCGTACCACCAGAATGTGGTCTTGCCGCAGGTCACGGTCCACGACGCGCATCTCGAAGCGCAAGCACTCGAACCGTCCGTCGCGAAGTTCGACCTCGAGTTCACCTTGCTGGCAGGCGATTCCGAGAAGACCGAGATCACCGGGTCGCTCAGGTTCGCCGAGGCGCTCTTCGACATTGCCACCGCGGAAACGATCGCCGCGCGTGTGCAGTCGGTGGCCCGCGCCGTCGCCGCAGATCCGGACGCCGCGATCGACGACCTAGATTTCCTCAGCACCCTCGAGCGGGCGTCGCTGATGCCGGTACGAGGTCCGGCGTGGACCAGTTCGCGCACCTTGGCCGAAATATTGACGCGGACCGCCACCCGTTCAGGCGATTCGGTGGCCCTTCGATCCGGTGACACCACCGTGCTCTACCGAGATCTCTTCGCCCGTGCATCGGCGCTTGCCCGCCGTCTGACCACGGAAGGGATCGGTGCCGAAGACATTGTGGCGATCGCGATTCCGCGCTCGATCGACTCGATCGTCGCCTTGTGGGGCGTTTCCTTGACCGGCGCCGCGTTTGTTCCGGTCGATCCGCGATACCCCGCCGATCGCATTCTGCACATGCTCACCGACTCCGGAGCCACTCGCGGAGTGACGACGGAAGCGGTGATCGAATCACTGCCCCGCCCGGTTCCGTGGATGACAATGGACGACATCCACGGCGACGGTGTCGGGCAGCCGGTTCCGGCCGCGCCGATCCGAATCGACAACCTCGCCTACATCATCTACACCTCCGGATCGACGGGAAAGCCCAAGGGCGTCAGCATCACTCATCGTGGCCTGAGCGCGTTGGCGGCCGAGCAGACGGCGCGTTACGGCATCTCGGCGCAGTCGCGGACGCTGCACTTCTCCTCACCGAGCTTCGACGCATCCATCCTCGAACTGCTGCTCGCAGTCGGTGAAGGCGCGACGATGGTGATCGCCTCTCCCGACGTCTACGGCGGCCAGGACCTCGCCGAATTGGTCACCGATCACCAGGTGACCCACGCGTTCATCACACCGGCAGCGCTGGCCTCGGTCGATCCCACCGGGCTGGACGTCTTGCAGTCGATCGTTGTCGGTGGCGAGGCATGCCCACCCGAACTGGTCCGTAAGTGGGCACCGGGTCGCCGATTGTTCAACGGCTACGGGCCGACGGAAACCACCGTCATGGTCTGCATCAGTGATGCCTTGAGCGTGGGGGAGACCGTGACCATCGGCGGGCCCGTCCGCGGCGTGTCCGCGGTAATTCTCGACGGCTCGGCTCAGCCGGTACCCGTCGGGGTCACCGGTGAGCTCTACATCGCCGGCCTGGGACTTGCCCGCGGCTACCTCGACCAACCCGCCTTGACGGCGACGCGATTCGTGGCAGCGCCGTTCGGCCCGGCCGGCACCCGCATGTACCGGACCGGTGACTTGGTTCGGTGGACGCCGCTCGGGACGATCGAATACGTCGGACGCTCCGATCACCAGGTGAAAGTGCGCGGATTCCGCATCGAACTGGGCGAGATCGACTCCGTCCTCAGCACTTACCCCGGCGTCGAGTTCGCGGTCACCGTGGGCGTCGACGCAGCTTCCGGTGAGACGATGTTGGCGTCGTACGTAGTGCTCGGCGCCGATGCGGTCGAGATGGACGAGTTGCTGAGCCATACGCGCCGCTCACTGCCCGCCTTCATGGTGCCGTCGGCGATCACCCCGATCGATCACGTACCGCTGACCCCCGTCGGGAAGCTCGACCGATCGGCGCTGCCGGCGCCGACACTGCGTTCGTCCGAGCGAAGTGTCGAGCCGCTGACGACCGCGACCGAACTCCAGGTTGCCGGCGTCGTGGCGGAACTGCTGGGTATCGAACAGATCAGTGCGTCGGACAGTTTCTTCGAACTCGGCGGCAACTCACTGCTCGCCACCAGACTGGCCCAGCGACTCGGCGAGTCGTTGGGCAGGCAGGTGCCTGTCCGAATGCTGTTCGAGCACCCCGAAATTCGGGAACTTGCCACCGCGCTCGACACATCCGCCGGGGCGAAGGCGCTTCCACCGATCACCGCCGTAGACCGCCCCGAGCGAATTCCGCTGTCCTACGCGCAAGCACGCATCTGGTTCCTCAACCAGATGGATCCCGGCTCACCCGCGTACAACGTCCCTGCTGCGATCTCCCTCGACGGTGCACTCGACGTGCCGGCCCTCGAAGCTGCGGTCCTCGACGTGATCGAAAGGCACGAAATCCTGCGCACGGTGTTCCCCGACTCCGGCACCGGTCCACACCAGGTGATCCAGGATGCATTCACCTCGCTCGAGTACGGAAATGCGGACACCCGTGAACCGGCAGAGCTCGCCAGAGAATTCGCGTCGCGTGGATTCGACATCACGACCCAAGCTCCCGTTCGCGCGCTCCTGCTCGAATCGACGCCGCAGCACCACACACTTGTCATCGTGATCCACCACATCGCGGCGGACGGATGGTCGATCGCGCCGTTGATGAAGGACGTGCTCACCGCCTACGTCGCGAGAAGTTCGGGACACGCTCCCGAGTTCACCCCGCTCGAGGTGCATTACGCGGACTTCGCGATCTGGCAGCGGGAAGCGCTGGGCGCGGTGAACGAATCCGCGAGCGTGCTCGGGGCACAGGCGTCGTATTGGCGGGAGACGTTGCGGGGCGCACCTGAATTGATCGACCTTCCGAGCGATCGAGCGCGTCCGCTCACCCAGTCGTTGAGCGGTGCCCACACCGCGGTCTCGCTTCCGGCGCACACCCGGATCGCGGTCGAGGCGGTTGCCGGAGCCAATGCGGCGACGCCGTTCATGGTGCTGCACGCTGCCTATGCCGTCCTGCTGTCCAGGCTGAGTCGAAGCACCGACATCGTGATCGGATCTCCGGTCGCCGGGCGAGGACACCGAGTTCTCGACGACCTCGTGGGAATGTTCGTGGGCACGGTGGGACTGCGCACGACGGTCGACCCCGGGTCGACGTTCGTCGACGTTCTGCGTACTGTCCGCTCCGTCGATCTCGACGCCTTCGCCCACGCGGACATTCCGTTCGAGCAGGTCGTGGACGTGGTGGCGCCGACCCGGAGTACCGACCGTCATCCGGTGTTCCAGACGATGATCTCGTTCCACGGCGCCCACCCGACGACGTGGGACCTGCCTGGACTTGCCGTTCGTGCCCACGAGATCACACCGGACATCGCCAAGTACGACCTGCAGTTCACCGTTGTCGAACAGACCGCGGAGGAAGGCGGCGGCTACGAGGCCTCCCTCACCTACGCGAAGGATCTCTTCGACACCGATACGGCGGCGTCGTTTGCAGTGATGCTGGAAACGATCGTCGAGACACTGACTGCCCAGCCCTCCGCCGTCGTCGGTGACGTGGATCTTGCGGGACGTCGCCTGCGTGCGTTGCCCGGACGTCCGGCCGGCGATGCTTTGACCTTGCCGGAGTTGCTGCTTCGCGGCGCTGCCGATCCGCACGCTCCGGCAATCGTCGACGTCGCCACATCCGTCACGCTCACGTACGGCGAACTCGACCGACGCTCCGACGCTATGGCGTTTGCGTTGATCGCTCGCGGAATAGCGCCGGAAATGATGGTGGCACTGGCGCTTCCGAGGTCGGCCGACTATGTGATCGCGCTCTGGGCCGTAGCGAAAGCCGGCGGAGTGTTTCTTCCCGTGGATCCGGCGTACCCCGCCGAGCGGATCGAGCACATGCTCACCGACAGTGGAGCGGTACTCGGTATCACCAGGGGCGAGTATGCGGCCGACCTTCCTGGCGTCACATCGTGGATCGAGTTGGATGCGATCGAATTCACCACCGAAATCGAGGCAGTCCATTCCGAGACACTGCCGGACGCGCCACTCGAGTTCGACAACCCGGCCTACTTGATCTACACCTCGGGCTCGACAGGAAAACCCAAGGGCGTATTGGTCACTCACGCGGGACTGGCAGCGTTTGCCGACGAACAGCGGGAGCGTTTCGGCGTCACCGCGCACTCTCGCGCTCTGAGCTTCGCCTCGACGAGCTTCGACGCGTCGGTTCTCGAGCTCCTTCTGGCTTTCGGCGCCGGCGCAACGATGGTGATAGCGCCTCCGACAGTTCTCGGCGGTGTCGAATTGCACGAACTGCTCGACGAGCAGACGATCACCCATGCTTTCGTGACTCCAGCCGCCTTGGCGACTGTCGATCCCGCCGGGCTCGACCATCTCGAAGCCGTCGTCGTCGGCGGCGACGCCTGTTCCGCCGACCTCGTATCTCGGTGGGCACCGGGGCGCCGAATGTTCAACGCGTACGGCCCGACCGAGGCCACCGTCGCCGTCACCATCAGTGATTCGCTGGTCGCGGGGGAGCCCGTGACGATCGGCGGCCCGATCCGCGGCGTGGACGCGATGATTCTCGATTCCCGACTGCACTCGGTTCCCGGCCAGGTCGTCGGTGAGCTCTACGTCAGCGGCGACGGTCTCGCCCGCGGGTACCTCGGCAACCCCGCACTCACAGCCGCGCGCTTCGTCGCCGACCCGCATGGACCCGAAGGCGCTCGCATGTACCGCACCGGGGATCTTGTGCGCGAAGATCGCTCAGGGGCACTGATCTACCTCGGACGCGCAGACCACCAGGTCAAGATCCGAGGGTTCCGAATCGAACTCGGAGAAATCGACGCGGTGCTGGCAGCGGAAGCCTCCGTGCATTCGGCTGTCAGCGTCGTCGTCGGGGAGGGCATCGACGCTCGGATCGTCGCGTACGTCGTCCCGGCACATGCGGACTTCGACGCCGCCGCGCTACGCCGTCACGCAGGTATATCGCTGCCTGCGCACATGATCCCGTCCGCTGTTGTCGTGATCGGCGCAGTCCCGACCACACCGGCGGGCAAGCTCGATCGCAGCGCTCTGCCTGCTCCCAACTGGGAGTCGCCGAGTGGACGCAGTCCGGAAGGCAGCGACGAGATCGCGATCTGCGCTGCTTTCGCAGAGGTACTCGATCTGGCCGACGTAGACACGTACGCCGATTCGAGTTTCTTCGAACTCGGCGGCAACTCACTCATGGCAACGCGTTTGGTCGCTGCCATCAAAGAACGCACCAGCATGACCGTCCCCGTCGCGTGGATATTCTCCGACCCGACTCCGGAGGCATTGGCGCGCAGACTCTTCGAACTCGAGGCAACAGTTGTGACAAGTGACGCGGATACCTCCGCACTTGCGGTAGTCCTGCCACTACGTCCGGAAGGCCGCGCCGAGCCACTGTTCTGCATCCATCCGGCCATCGGATTGGCCTGGTGCTACGGAGCGCTCGATCGCTACGTCGACTCCAGCCGGCCGCTCTACGGCCTGCAGTCGCCGGTCCTGACGGACTCCGAATTTCGGGCGGAGCTGATCGAGGACTTCGCGGCGCGGTACGTCGAGGAAATTCGCGGAGTTCAGCCGCACGGTCCGTATCACCTGCTGGGGTGGTCGATCGGCGGATTGATCGCTCACGCGGCGGCGGTGCAGTTGCAAGCCGCGGGTGAGAGCGTCGCCGACCTGATTCTGCTCGACAGCTTCGTTCTCGAAGACCCGACGATGGCGGGTGCGCAGCCTTCTCTCGCCGAACTGATCGGCGGGTTGGGGATCTCGGTCCCGGACACCGGCGAGCGTGATCTGACACCCGAGGACGCCGAAGCACTCTTGCGCGAAGCCATCGGCGATCACCCCTTGGTCTCGAGCGATCGGATCGAGCGACTGTTCGAGGAATACTCCGCCGGCGCCGAACTGGCTCACCGATACCGCCCGGGCAAGTTCGTGGGCGATCTGCTGTTCTTCTCGGCACACGCCGACACCTTCGACCCGCTGCGAACCGCGTCGGCGTGGCGACCGTTCGTCTCCGGGGTGATCATCGACCGTCCGGTGCCCACGTCACACGCCGAAATGTTCACCGAGGCAGGTCTGGAGGCGATCGGACCCGTGATCAACCTTGCGGTCGGAACGGGTCGTCACGCGGCCCCGGACGTCGACGCAGAGTTGGACGCTCTGATCGAGATCCAAGACGTGCGCGGCTGACTCAGGCTCGTTTCTTCCTCGGTGTAGTCGACTTCGACGAGCCGGCCTTGGAGGCGTTCGACTTCGCTTCGTCCACACTGCGCTGCAGTGCGGCAACCAGGTCCACCACCTCTGCGTCGGTGCCCTCTTGGTCGACCTCGGCGGCCGGGATGACCTTCTTGCCGCCGTTCTCGATCATCTCGTCGAGCAACTGCCTTAGTTGGAGCTGATAGTCGTCGGTGAACTCGGTCGGATCGAAATCGCCCGCCATGCTCTCGACGAGCGTCTGCGCCATCTTCAGTTCCTTCGCCTTCGGCTTCTCCACGTCGTCGAGGGAAGGGAACTCTGCTGCACGCACTTCGTCGGGCCACAGCAAGGTCTGGATCACCAGAACACCATCGCGAGCGCGCATCGCGGCCAGGCGCGTCTTCTGTCGCAGCGTGAAATGCACCAGTGCCGTTCGATCACTCTCGGTGAGCACAGTCGAAAGCAGGACGTACGCCTTCGGCGACGCCGAATCGGGCTCGAGGAAGTAACTCTTCTCGAACAAGATCGGATCGATCTGATCGTTCGGCACGAATTCCAGCACCGGAATCTCGTGCTTCTCCGCAGCCGGGAGTTTGTTGAAGTCCTCGTCGTTCAAGATGACGCGCGATCCGTCTTCCGAGTCGTACGCCTTGTCGATGTCGGCGAACTGAACCGTGTTTCCGCACTCGGAACACACACGGTTGTACTTGATGCGGCCACCGTCTTTTGCATGGACCTGGTGAAATCGGATGTCGTGGTCCTCGGTCGCCGAGTACACCTTGACCGGGACGTTGACCAGACCGAAGGCTATCGAGCCTTTCCAAATCGAGCGCATGCCTCCCATGATGGTCGCCGCCGGCCGTTTGCGCGAGGCAAACGATCACGGTTGATCCCGAACCGTTGCGTGTGGATGGGTCGGTTCGGGGCGTATCGAGCGGGTATCCGCTTCGAGAACCCGACTCGCACACCTGGGGAGACGCTCCGATGAGAATCCGAACCTACCGTCGACGCGTCACCGCGGCGCTGGCGATTTCACTGGTTCCACTGCTGTTTGCGCCTTGGCCCGCGAACGCAGATCCGGCACGCACCGTAACCATCAGCGTCCACTCCGATGCGATGGGCCGCGACATTCCACTCGAGGTGATCCTCCCCGCCGACACGAGCGCCCCACGGCCCACGTTGTATCTGCTCAACGGCGCCGGTGGTGGCGAGGACAGTGCAACGTGGGAAGGACGGACCGATGTCCTGGACTTCTTCGCCGACAAGAACGTCAACGTCGTGACGCCGCTGGAAGGTGCGTTCAGCTACTACACCGACTGGCAGAAAGACGATCCCGTACTCGGGCGCAACAAGTGGCAGACGTTCCTCACTCGCGAACTGCCACCCGTCATCGATGCGCAGTTCGGTACCAACGGGGTCAACTCCATCGCGGCGATTTCGATGACGGCGACGTCGGTACTCAATCTCGCGATCTCGGCACCAGGGCTTTATCGGAGTGTCGGGGCCTACAGCGGGTGCGCGGAGACTTCCACCCAGCCGGGTCAGGACTATGTGCGGTTGGTGGTCGGCGCGCGGGGTGGCGCTGATCCGACAAACATGTGGGGACCGTTCGACGGTCCGGGGTGGCGCGAGAACGATCCGGTCGTGAACGCGGAGAAGTTGCGGGGGACCGCACTGTACGTTTCCACCGGATCCGGGCTGCCAGGTCCGCACGACAACCTTCAGGCACCCGATGTGAACGGAAATCCCGGAGCCCTCCTTAATCAGATCGTCGTCGGCGGCATCATCGAATCCGCGGTCAACGGGTGCACGCACGGCTTGGCGGACCGACTGAACGCACTGGGCATCCCCGCGACCTTCGACTTCAAGCCGACTGGAACCCACTCGTGGGGCTACTGGCAGGACGACCTACACAATTCCTGGCCGATGATCGCCGGCTCGATGGGAGCGCAGTAGTCGGTCCGGAGTGCTCACCTCAGAAACGGCGCGCGCATCAACGTCTTTCGGACGTGCCACGGTGACGATCGGAACAGGGTTGCCATCACCTTCGCCGTCGCGGACGCGTCCCGCCGATCGGACAGGTAGGACCGCTGAGCCTCGACCGGTAGATCGAAGAACGTGTCGAAGAATGTCGCGACCTCTCTCGAGCCGAGGGTGAGAAGTGCGTTCAGGCCAACGCGGCGAAGGGCAGACACCGCCTTGGCCGACCGCGGCCAGAGCGCCGCGTTGGGATCTCCACCGTCGGCGATTGCTTTGGCGACAGCGTCTGCCTCGGCGAGTGACGAGGCAACGCTGTATCCGGTTCCCGGATGCATCAGACCGCCTCGCCCGCCGAAACGGAGGACACCGTCGGGGAACGACTCCTTCGGGCCTTCGACTGCAAAACGGACCCGCTCGACCGGTGCGTCGTCGGGGACTTCGCAGCCCCGATTGCGAAGCCGGGTGCGCAGACGCGCTTCGAGTTCGCGGAGCCCCAACGCCGGCCGGCCGACGAGGCAGGTCTCCTCGAGGAGAACTCGCTCGTCATCGAGTGGGACCGCATAGAGAAACGACGGAGTGTCGGCGTCGGAGGCGCCGTTGTCTGTTCGCCAGTCCATGAACCAGGCTTCGCCACCACCCAGAATCGGATCGGCGAGAGCGCGGTCGACGATCACTCCGAAGGCGGTCTGCTGGGCGGTTGTCACCGTCAGTTCGGTACCCCGGGCGTCGATGACGACGGAACCTGTCAGCTGCGATCCGTCCACGCACAGGACGGCGGTCGGTGACAGTGTCTGAGCGCGCAAGGCTCTGAACTGTACGGATGTGCCTGAGAGAAATGATTGCAGTAAAGATGTATTCAATACGCAATATGTGCGATCAAGCGTTTTCTGTCTGCGGGTCCACACGCTCGGGCGTTCGATCCGGCTTGCGATCACATCGACCGGCAGCCACGACGGCAGCTCGTCAGCCCACGCCGAATAGGTCGGCGTCCACACCCGATGGGGATGCGGATCGACAACGACGACGGTGAGTTGCCGGGCGATACAGCGGGTGGCGAGTGCCCGCCCGGCCGGGCCGCCACCGACGATCACCACGTCGGCGGAGGAGTTGTCTGTGCTCACGACCGGCGCACTACATCGATCCCGTTGCGAGCAGACCGCCGTCGACCCGGACCGTTTCGCCCGTGATCCACGCCGCCGCGTCGGAGACGAGGAAGCCGACCAGGCCGGCAACGTCCTCGGGGGTGCCGAGCCGCTTCATCGGGTAGCCCGCCGACGCCTTGTCCTCGCCGGCAGCGACCAGGGCCGCCGCGAACTGCGTCTTGACGATCCCGGGAGCTACGGCGTTGACACGAATCCTCGGTCCCAGTTGCCAGGCCAGTTCTTCCGTCAGGCGGATGAGCGCAGCCTTCGACGCGCCGTACGCCGCGATGACGCCCGTCGACCGGATCCCGGCCACACTTGCCAGGTTCACGACGGCTCCACCGTGTTCGCCCATCCATGCCCGATGTGCTTGTTGGACGTAACCGAGGGCGGCAACCACATTCACGTCGAAGATCTTGCGCACGGCGTCGAGGTCCGCTTCCATGAGCGCACCGAAGACGGGGTTGATTCCGGTGTTGTTGACCAGAATGTCGAGTGAACCGAATTCGGACACGGCGCGGTCGACGGCACCGGAGCGGGCTTCGGCATCGGCTGCGTTGCCCGCGAATGCGACGACCTTTCCGCCGTGCCCCAGAGCGGACAGCTCGGATGCGGCGGCCTCGAGGGGCTCCGGCTTGCGGGCTGTGATCAAGACGTCGGCACCGCGAGCGAGGAGTTCGGCGGCGACAGCTTTGCCGATTCCGCGACTTGCGCCGGTGACGATGGCGGCACGGCCTTCGAGGTCGCGAGGACGAGTGCTGTTTTCGCTAGTCATGTCCCGAACGTTAGCGGACTCACACGCTGCTGGTCGGAACGACCGTCAGGTCACGGTAAAATCGATAGTTCTTGTGTCTGTAGTCAGGCATTGTTTACCCGTATTCGTCGTTTTTCCTGAGGAGTTTGCTTGATTACCGCCACTGACCTCGAAGTTCGTGCCGGTGTCCGCACCCTTCTCACGGCTCCCGGGCCTTCGTTGCGCATCCAGCCGGGCGACCGGATCGGACTCGTCGGACGTAACGGAGCCGGAAAGACGACCACACTGCGCATCCTCGCCGGCGAAGGTGAGGCATATGCGGGAAGCGTCGTACGTACCGGTGAACTCGGATACCTCCCGCAGGACCCCAAAGAGGGCGACCTGAGCGTCCTCGCCAAGGACCGGGTTCTCTCCGCACGTGGCCTCGACACGATGCTCCGCGAGATGGAGAAGCAGCAGATTCTGATGGGCGAGGTGCTCGATCAGGAATCGCAGGACCGCGCGGTCAAGAAGTACGGTCAGCTCGAGGATCGGTTCTCGGCCCTCGGCGGATACGAAGCCGAGAGTGAAGCTGCACGCATCACCAGCAGCCTCGGTCTCGAAGACCGTATTCTCGGGCAGCCGCTCAGCACGCTGTCCGGCGGTCAGCGTCGTCGCGTCGAATTGGCGCGCATCCTCTTCGCCGCCTCCGACGGCAGCGGCGCCCGCTCGGACACGACTCTGCTGCTCGACGAGCCCACCAACCACCTCGACGCCGACTCCATCACCTGGCTGCGTGGCTTCCTCCAGAACCACGAGGGTGGACTGGTGGTCATCAGCCACGACGTCGATCTGCTCAACGACGTCGTCAACCGCGTGTGGTTCCTCGATGCCGTCCGCGGTGAGGCCGACGTCTACAACATGAACTGGAAGAAGTACCTCGACGCTCGTGCCACGGACGAGCAGCGTCGTCGCCGTGAGCGCGCCAATGCCGAGAAGAAGGCCGGTGCGCTGCGGATTCAGGCCGCGAAGATGGGCGCAAAGGCAACCAAGGCCGTCGCGGCTCAGAACATGGCCAAGCGAGCCGACAAGTTGATGGCGAACCTCGATGCCGAACGTGTCTCGGACAAGGTTGCGCGGATTCGTTTCCCCGAACCCGCCGCTTGTGGCAAGACTCCGCTGATGGGCAAGAACCTCACCAAGGTGTACGGCTCGCTCGAGATCTTCACCGGTGTCGATCTCGCGATCGATCGTGGGTCTCGTGTGGTTATCCTCGGACTCAACGGTGCAGGTAAGACCACGCTGCTCCGCATCCTCGCGGGCGCGGAGAAGGCGGACGCGGGTGAGCTGATCGCCGGTCACGGATTCAAGGTCGGCTACTTCGCTCAGGAGCACGACACCCTCGACGACGACGCGTCCGTGTGGGAGAACATCCGCCACGCCGCGCCGGACACAGGGGAGCAGGAACTGCGTTCGCTGCTCGGTGCCTTCATGTTCACCGGCCCGCAGCTCGAACAGCCGGCCGGAACGCTCTCGGGTGGTGAGAAGACGCGTTTGGCTCTGGCCGGTCTGGTGTCTTCGGCTGCCAACGTTCTGCTTCTCGACGAGCCCACCAACAACCTGGACCCGATCTCACGCGAGCAGGTGCTCGACGCGCTCCGCAGCTACACCGGTGCCGTCGTCCTGGTCACCCACGATCCGGGCGCTGCCGAGGCCCTCAACCCCGAGCGGGTCATCCTCCTGCCCGACGGCAACGAGGACCACTGGTCGCAGGAATACCTCGAGCTGATCCAGCTCGCCTAACCCCCTGTGCGCCTTTTTGGTAGTGGGAACTACCAAAAAGGCGCACAGGGGCGAAGCCCCTCAATCTCTCCGCCGCACCGATTCCTCGACCAGATCGAGAACCGCTGACAGGTTGTCGACGCCGTGGCCGGAGGCGATTCTCGCGACCAGGCCGTCCATCACCAGATCCAGATACCCGATCAGAATTTCGGTGGGGACGTCGTCACGGAGTCTGCCTGCCGATTTCTGTCTGGCGAGACGCGCACTGGTCGCTTCCGTCAGTTCTACGGAGCGCTGTGACCACTTCTCGCGGAAATCGGCGTCGTTGCGCAGTCGACGCGCTATCTCCAGTCGCGTTCCCAGCCAA
Organism: Rhodococcus sp. MEB032; assembly: GCF_030208925.1. Lineage (NCBI taxonomy): Bacteria > Bacillati > Actinomycetota > Actinomycetes > Mycobacteriales > Nocardiaceae > Rhodococcus > Rhodococcus sp. MEB032. The sequence continues at coordinate 40,946 of NZ_JARVSY010000015.1, read as the reverse complement.
TCGAATTGGTCGGGCTGCGCGAGCATGTCCCGCATGACCTGGACGAGGCCCTCTTCGGCGACGACATCTGCCATCCGGCTCGCATCCTCGCTTGCGAGAGCGAGGAACAGGCCGTCTTTGTCCTTGAAGTGATGGAAGATCGCTCCGCGGGACAAACCGGTGACTTCTTCGAGACGGCGAACTGTGGCGCCGTCGTAGCCGTATTCCGCAAAGCAGCGGCGGGCGCCGTCAAGGATCTGACTGCGCCGTGCCGCGAGATGGTCTTCACTGACCTTGGGCACGGGCATCCCTCCTTTGTCGGGTTGCCTGTGAGCACTTTCGGCCGTAGGCGCTGAATGTCGACTCAGTGCACAAAGCGCTCACGACCACCGATGAAACCTGGTTCGCCTTCCGGCGAAAGTGGTCGTGAGCGCTTTGTGACCCGTCAGGGGCCGAAAGTGCTCACAGGCACGTAGTGCCTACTAGCCGCGGATCATGTTGCGAAGCACGTACTGCAGGATGCCGCCGTTGCGGTAGTAATCCGCTTCGCCGGGGGTATCGATGCGTACGACTGCGTCGAACACGACCTTCTCGCCGTTCTCGCGCGTCGCCGTGACCTTCATGGTCTTCGGGGTGACGCCCTCGTTGAGCTTCTCGACACCTTCGATGTCGAAGGTCTCGGTGCCGTCGAGCTTGAGCGAACCTGCGGACTCGCCGACCGGGAACTGCAGCGGGACAACGCCCATGCCGATCAGGTTGGAGCGGTGGATGCGCTCGAACGACTCGGTGATGACGGCCTTGACGCCGAGCAGGCTCGTGCCCTTGGCTGCCCAGTCACGCGAGGATCCGGAGCCGTACTCCTTGCCGCCCAGGACGACCAGCGGGATGCCGGCTGCCTGGTAGTTCTGCGACGCGTCGTAGATGAATGCCTGCGGTGCGCCTTCCTGCGTGAAGTCGCGGGTGTAACCACCCGAGACGTCGTCGAGGAGCTGGTTGCGCAGACGGATGTTCGCGAACGTTCCGCGAATCATGACCTCGTGGTTACCGCGACGCGAGCCGAGCGAGTTGTAATCCGCACGCTCGACGCCATGGGAGTCGAGGTACTGCGCAGCGGGGGTACCGACCTTGATCGGACCTGCCGGGCTGATGTGGTCGGTGGTGACCGAGTCGCCGAGCAGTGCGAGGACGCGAGCGCCCTTGATGTCCTTGACCGGAGCCGGATCCATCGTCATGCCGTCGAAGTAAGGTGGCTTCCGCACGTAGGTGGAGTTCTCGTCCCACTCGAAGGTGTCACCCTTCGGGGTTTCGAGGTTCTGCCAGCGGCTGTCGCCCGCAAAGATGGTGGCGTACGACTTGCGGAACATGTCCTGGTCGATCGAGGACTTGATGGTCTCTTCGATTTCCTGCGTGGACGGCCAGATGTCCTTGAGGTAGACGGGGTTTCCGTCGGTGTCGTTACCGAGCGAATCGGTCTCGAAGTCGAAGTCCATGGTTCCGGCGAGGCCGTAGGCAATCACGAGCGGCGGGGAAGCCAGGTAGTTCATCTTGACGTCGGGGGAGATACGTCCCTCGAAGTTACGGTTACCCGAGAGCACCGCGGTGACCGAGAGGTCGTTGTCGTTGATGGCCTTCGAGACTGCCTCGGGCAGCGGTCCGGTGTTACCGATGCACGTGGTGCAGCCGTAACCGCCGAGGTAGTAACCGAGCTTCTCGAGGTACGGCCACAGGCCGGCCTTCTCGTAGTAATCGGTGACGACCTGCGAACCGGGAGCCATGTTGGTCTTGACCCACGGCTTGGTGGCGAGGCCCTTCTCGACGGCGTTGCGTGCGAGCAGTGCAGCACCGAGCATGACCGACGGGTTGGACGTGTTGGTGCAGGAGGTGATACCTGCAACGACGACGGCGCCGTGGTCGAGAACGAACTCACCGGCGTCGGACTTGACGACGACCGGCTTGCTCGGACGGCCTTCTGCACCGTTGGCAGCAGAGAGAACGTCGACCGCTCCGTCGTCGGCAAACGACAGAACCGCGGGATCGGAAGCCGGGAAGGACTCTTCGACGGCCTCGTCGAGCTGGGTGTGCTCGGTCGGGTGGTTCTCTTCCACGTAGTTGTGGATGTCCTTGCGGAACGCAGTCTTGGACTCCGACAACAGGATTCGGTCCTGCGGGCGCTTCGGGCCGGCGATCGAGGGAACAACGGTTCCCAGATCCAGCTCGATGTACTCCGAGAAGACGGGTTCCTTGTCGGGATTGTGCCACAGGCCCTGTTCCTTGGCGTACGCCTCGACGAGAGCGAGCTGCTCGTCGCTGCGGCCGGTGAGGCGCAGGTATTCGATGGTCTCGGCGTCGATCGGGAAGATCGCTGCGGTGGAACCGAATTCGGGGCTCATGTTGCCCAGCGTCGCGCGGTTCGCGAGCGGAACCTCGGCAACACCGTTGCCGTAGAACTCGACGAACTTGCCGACGACGCCGTGCTTACGGAGCATCTCGGTGGCGGTGAGCACGACGTCGGTTGCGGTGACGCCGGGCTTGATCTCACCGGAGAGCTTGAAGCCGACGACGCGGGGGATCAGCATGGAGACGGGCTGGCCGAGCATTGCTGCCTCGGCCTCGATGCCGCCGACGCCCCAGCCGAGCACGCCGAGGCCGTTGACCATCGTGGTGTGCGAGTCGGTGCCGACACAGGTGTCGGGGTATGCCTGTCCGTTACGCGACATGACGGTGGGTGCCAGGTACTCGATGTTGACCTGGTGAACGATGCCCATTCCCGGGGGGACGACCTTGAAGTCGTCGAATGCGCCCTGGCCCCAACGGAGGAACTGGTAACGCTCGCCGTTGCGCTCGTATTCGAGGTCGACGTTGCGCTCGAGTGCGTCGGCCTGGCCGAAGACGTCGAGGATGACCGAATGGTCGATGACCATGTCGGCGGGGGAGAGCGGGTTGACCTTGTTCGGGTCGCCGCCGAGGGTGGTGACGGCCTCACGCATGGTGGCGAGGTCGACGATGCAAGGAACGCCGGTGAAGTCCTGCATGATCACGCGGGCAGGCGTGAACTGGATTTCGATGCTCGGCTCGGCTGAGGGATCCCAGCTTGCGATTGCGCGGATGTGATCCGCGGTGATGTTGGCGCCGTCTTCGGTGCGGAGAAGGTTCTCGGCGAGAACCTTCAAGGAATAGGGCAATTTCTCGGTGCCGGGGACGGCCGAGAGGCGGAAGATCTCGTAAGAGTTCTCACCGACCTCGAGGGTTCCCTTGGCTCCGAATGAATCGATACTGGTGCTCACGTCTGCTCCACTCGTCTATGAGGGTCGCTACCGACGGGGCTGTGTCGGCAGCTGAAGCGAGGTACTTCGGCCGGGAAGATCCTCCGTAGCTCACGCCAATCGCACAGTTCGCGTGAGAACTGTCCGAACATCGGAGCTGCAGTAGAACCTGTCCTGACCGGTGGTACCTCTTGGTCCAAGTCTAACAGTACGCTTGTCCTGTGAGAATTCAGGGCAAGTTGACCGAAACAATCTTCATGCAGACTGCGGGCCTGCGCAACGCAGGCTTGGCTGGGTGACCGCACCCACAGCTACCGCTCGGGCGGCACGCGCGGCGGTTGTGTGTGACGCCTGGTGGCAGTCGACCTGAAGTAGGGTGCATGCAGGCCCGTCGCGGGTCGGCCGCCGAAAAACGACCTCGGAAGAACTCCCCGCATCTCAGCGGTGGACGGAATCCGAACAGCACCCGGATGAGAGATGTCTGCTCCTACAAATCACGCTTTTGCGCCTGTGCACTCGAAGTCCCCGTTGCACGTCGCTGTTCCGTCGGACGTCGATCTCGACGACGTGCTCGCGGACATTTCGACGGACGGCGTCTCCGCCCCCGCGGATGATGTTGCGGGGCTGACCGCGGTGGTGACCGACGCTCGTGAACGTGGTGTCGACTTGAGCGTCGTAGTAGTCGACGCAAATCCGGGCCGGCCGTCCGATCTTCGAGACCTGGCCACGACGGTCGGCAAAACAGAAGGCGGAACGGTTCTCGTTCTGAGCCCTGACTGGATGGGTAGCTACAGCGATTCGATCAGTCGAGTGCAGCTCGAAACTGCACAGGACCGATCTTTCGGCGAAAGCGCAAGCGTGACCGCGGACCGCTTCTCGCACGAGATCGTGGCGCCAGGTCCGCCGTGGACGCTTTACACGGTCCTTGTCATCGCAGTGGTGGCGGTTATTGCCGGAATTACCTTTGCCGTCAAGTGGCGGCGAGAGCCAGAAAACGCGCAAACCAGACATATCGCCTCGCCTTCGGAAACGCCAGCACCATCCGACCACCGGGCCGATTCCGTCTGACCTTGGTCCTCTTGCGAGATTTTCAGTAACTCGTCGAAAACAGGTACTCACCGCTGTTTGCGGTGAGTACCTGCCCTTTTTGGTGCCTGCATGCCATTCGACCAGCTCAAATACCGTTTGTGTTATTTGTGGCTAAAGTTTCCAAAGAGCGCTTGAGTGTCGTACGGTACAACTGGCACTTTTTGGGGAAGAAGTGTCGCAGACAGGCTGATGTTGTTCGACGCGTACTTGTCGGTTGCCTCGTTCTCGAGGTGTCGACGGTGGCGTTCGTACGGCACGTCCAGGTCGACGAGCAGCTCTCGGGCTGTGGGCGACCGGTGCTTGGTCTGCGCATTCCCTCCCCGCACGGATCGGCGACCCAGCGGGCCGTGGCGTTACACGCGAGGGAGAGTTATTTGTGAGGCAAGTAACACGTGGCGGCGAGTCCCGTCGTGGTCCTTCCCGTAAATCGATGCGCCTGGCGCAACTGGTCATCGGATTCGGCGTCGTCGGATCCCTGATCGTCGGGACGCCGGCCATGTCCTCGGCCGTACCGCCACCGCCGCCGAATCCGAGTGACTCGGATATCGCCGCGGCAGATTCGCAGGTCTCGTCGAGCGTCGGCACCGTCAGCGCGCTCATCAATCAAGTCGCATCGGCAAACGAACAGTTGTCGGCACTCGACAACGAAGTTGCGATCAAGCGTGAAGACGTCAACAAGACTCTCGTGGATCTGCAGAACGCTCGCGGCGCCGCAGACTCCGCAGCGCAGGCCGTCGGAGTCACGAAACAAGCTCTGAAGGACGCGTCGGCGCAGATCGAGGTCGCTCAGACGGACTTCGACAAGTACGCACGCTCGAGCTACGTCAAGGGCACCAATACTGCGTCGATCTCGTCGTTCCTCGACGCCAAGGGTCCTGGCGACGTTCTCGACCGCGCGCAGGTCCTCAAGCTTCTCGCCAATACGCAGAGTGCAGTGCTCGACGGTCTCCAGCGAGCACGTACCGAGCAGGCGAACAAGGATTCCGCGACCCGCCAGGCCAAGCAGCAGGCCGATGCCGCCGCCGAGGTCGCCGCGCAGCTGAAGGAGCTGGCGGAGCAGGCGATTCAGATCGCGCGCAACGCTCTCGATCAGCAGGTAGCCAAGAAGGCCGCGATCGAAGCCGAGCGCAACTCTGCCCAGGCTCAGCTCGACGCCGCCCGCAACGCCGTCGCCGGCTTGCAGGGTCAACGCCAGGCATACGCGACCTGGGACGAACAGCGCCGCGCCGAGGAAGCTCATCAGAAGGCTCTCGAAGCCGCTGCCAAGGAAGCGGCCGCTCAGGCCGCCGCCCGTGCCGCTGCCGACCAGGCAGCCAAGGATCGAGCTGCCGCATTGGCAGCAGCCCAGCGTCCGCACACCGCGGTCGAAGACCCGACTCCGACCGTCATCCCGGACGACGACGACACCTGGACTGACGAAGAAACAGGGACCGACGAGGAAACAGGCACGGACGAAGAGACCGGCACCGACGAGGAAACAGTCACGACGCCCAAGCCCACCACCCCGAAGCCGACGACGCCGAAACCCACCACTCCGAAGCCTTCCGTCACCGGAAGCGCTGCAATCGAATCCGTCATCGACCGCGGAATGTCTCAGCTAGGCGTGCAGTATGCCTGGGGCGGCGGCGACGAGAACGGTCCGACGCGAGGCATCCGTGACGGCGGCGTCGCTGACAGTTACGGCGACTTCAACAAGGTCGGGTTCGACTGCTCCGGCTTGATGATTTATGCCTTTGCCGGCATCGGGATCTCGCTGCCGCACTACACCGGCTATCAGTACACCGCAGGCACTCAGGTTCCGTCTTCGGAGATGAAGCGCGGCGACATGATCTTCTACGGCCCCAACGCCAGCCAACACGTGGCGCTCTACCTCGGTAACGGTCAGATGCTCGAGGCACCACAATCCGGTTCGAGTGTCATGGTCTCACCGGTTCGGTGGGGCGGAATGACGCCGTACGCCGTCCGACTGGTGTCCTGACCGTCAGAGGAAATGCCGCTGACACCCGCATTGTCAGGGAAGTATCAAGTTCCCGACGTGGTGTTACGGCATCGAGCGCAACTACCTGGAATAGTTGACGGGGAACACGTTACTGTCGGTACTTTTCTAGGTGAAAGCGATGGATTCTTGGTGACCTCACGTGAAGATTCGGTCGGAACGGTCGACGTAAGCAAGGCGAGTGGAAGTGCGGACGGAGCAGCACCTTCCCTGGCAGCCGACGTTCAGACCTTGGAACGAGCGATTTACGAGGTCAAGCGAGTCATCGTCGGGCAGGACCGGCTTGTCGAGCGCATTCTCGTCGGACTTCTCGCCAAGGGGCACGTCCTCCTCGAAGGCGTACCCGGTGTCGCCAAGACGCTGGCCGTCGAGACTTTCGCGAAGGTCGTCGGCGGTTCGTTCTCCCGCGTCCAGTTCACCCCGGACCTGGTGCCCACCGACCTGATCGGCACGCGCATCTACCGTCAGGGCCGCGAGGAGTTCGACACCGAACTCGGCCCCGTCGTCGCCAACTTCGTGTTGGCCGACGAGATCAACCGTGCCCCGGCCAAGGTGCAGTCCGCGCTCCTCGAGGTGATGGCAGAACGCCACGTCTCGATCGGTGGCAAGCGATACCACATGCCCGATCCGTTCCTGGTGATGGCGACGCAGAACCCCATCGAGAACGAGGGCGTCTACCCGCTCCCCGAAGCGCAGCGCGACCGCTTCCTGTTCAAGATCCTCGTCGATTACCCGACAGTGGAGGAAGAACGCGAAATCGTCTACCGGATGGGCGTCGCGGCCCCGGAGCCGCACCAGATCCTCGGTCCGGAGGAGTTGGTCAGGCTCCAACGCGTCGCCAGCAACGTCTTCGTTCACCACGCGCTCGTCGATTACGTTGTCCGGGTCATCGCCGCTACTCGTACGCCGCTTGAAGTCGGACTCGAGGACGTCGCAGGCTGGATCGCGTACGGCGCCTCACCCCGCGCGACGCTCGGCATCATCGCCGCGTCGCGAGCTCTCGCTCTCGTCCGCGGGCGCGACTACGTAGTGCCGCAGGACGTCATCGAGGTGATCCCGGACGTGTTGCGTCACCGCCTCGTTCTTTCCTACGACGCCATGGCCGACGAGGTGACTCCCGACGCCGTCATCGCCCGGGTGCTGCAGACCGTCGGACTGCCGCAGATCGCCGCGCGGCCGGTTCCTAACGTTCCCGGTCCGCCTCAGCAGGGCGCACCGCAGGCACCTCAGTTCAACGCACAGGGCACCGCGAATCCACAGGGCACAGTCAATCCACAGGGAAACGGCGCGCCGATCGCGACCGCTGAGACGATGAGTCGCCCGCAGTGACCGAAGGCCGCGACGGTGGCCAGGCGACACCCGCCGGATCCACCGGTTCTCCGCCGTCGTTCCGATCCGGCGAGCTCAGCGACCCCAAACTCACCGCTGCGCTGCGCACTCTCGAGCTGACGGTTCGCCGCCGCCTGGACGGTGTGCTGCACGGCGATCATCTCGGCCTGATTCCCGGTCCGGGTTCGGAGCCGGGAGATGCCCGCGAGTATCAGCCGGGCGACGACGTGCGGCAGATGGACTGGTCCGTCACCGCACGGACGACGCACCCACACGTGCGTCAGTCGGTCGCAGATCGTGAGCTCGAGACGTGGCTCGTCATCGACTTGTCCGCAAGTCTCGACTTCGGGACCGCCGGATGCGAGAAGCGCGACCTGGTCGTCGCCGCAGCCGCGGCCATCACTCACCTGACCAGTTCGGGCGGTAACCGCGTCGGCGCCATCATCTCGACCGGCGCACAGACAACTCGAATTCCGGCCCGCGGTGGGCGAATTCACGCACAGGCGATGCTCCGCAAGATCGCGACGACTCCGCACGCGCCGGACGGGGTACGCGGTGATCTGGTCGGCGCGATCGAAGCGCTCAGACGCCCACAGCGTCGACGCGGACTCGCGGTGGTCATCAGTGACTTCCTCGGACCGATCGACTGGGAACGCTCGCTGCGCGCCATTTCAGGACGGCACGACGTGCTCGGTGTCGAAGTGGTCGATCCGCGAGACCTCGAACTGCCCGACGTGGGCGACGTGGTGCTCCACGATCCCGAGTCCGGCCGGACCAGAGAATTCACCACGACGCCGCAATTGCGCGCCGACTTCGCCAGAGTCGCCGCCGAGCACCGCGTCGAGGTCAGGCAAGCTCTACGTCGTTGCGGCGCACCGCTCATGTCCCTGCACACCGATCGGGACTGGATCGCCGACGTCGTGAGATTCATCTCGGCACGCCGACACAGTTATGGTGCCGGCGCCGGAACTGGGGGCGTTCGTTCGTGAGTCTTTCTCAATTCACCGCACCGTGGTGGCTGCTGTTCCTCGCTGTCATCGCCGCGTTGGTGGTCGGTTACGTACTCGTGCAGAAGCAGCGAGCCAAGCACACACTTCGGTTCACGAACTTCGCACTGTTGGAGAAGGTCGCGCCTTCGCGGCCCGGGCGGTGGCGTCATATTCCGGCGATTCTGATGGTCATCGCATTGGTGTTCTTCACCGTCGCCCTTGCCGGTCCGACGGCAGACAAGAAGGTCCCGCGAAACCGTGCCACGGTGATCCTCGTGATCGACGTGTCGCTGTCGATGCAGGCCACCGACGTCGAGCCGACGCGATTGGCAGCAGCGCAGGAAGCTGCGAAGTCGTTCGCCGACGGTCTGACTCCCGGCATCAACCTCGGGTTGGTCGCATTTGCCGGAACGGCTTCGGTTCTGGTGTCGCCCACCACGAATCGTGACGCGACGAAGGTCGCCATCGACAACCTCAAGCTCAGTGAGCGAACGGCGACGGGCGAAGCGATCTTCACCTCGTTGCAGTCGATCGACACGCTGTCGGCTGTTCTCGGCGGCAGCGACCAGGCGCCACCGGCGCGCATCGTGTTGCTGTCCGACGGTAAGCAGACCGTTCCCGAGAGCTCGGACGATCCGCGGGGCGGATTCACTGCTGCCCGTCAGGCCAAGGACAAGGGCGTTCCGATCTCGACCATTTCCTTCGGAACGACATACGGGCGAGTCGAGATCGAAGGAGACCGAATCCCCGTCCCGGTCGACGACGCGTCATTGAAGGAGATCGCCAACCTTTCCGGCGGAAGTTTCTTCACGGCATCGAGCCTCGAAGAACTGCGCCAGGTGTACGACACGCTCGAAGAGCAGATCGGTTTCGAGACGACACGAGGAGACGCGAGTCGACCGTGGTTGGTCCTCGGCGTCGTGTTCGCGACCGCTGGTCTGACGATTGCCCTGGTACGCAGGCAGCGTCTGCCCTGATCGAGAGCAGTTCCGAATTGTCCAAATACCGCTGGTACGCGGCCCGCAGAGAATTGATAGGTTGATCGCCATGTCTACCCCTCCCACGACAGTGGTTTCCGAACGGACCGTCACCACACCGCGCTCGGTGCTCGTCACCGGCGGTAACCGCGGAATCGGCTTGGCCGTCGCTCAGCGGCTCGCCGCAGACGGCCACAAGGTAGCCGTCACGCACCGCGGTTCCGGTGTCCCCGAAGGGTTGTTCGGCGTCGTGTGCGACGTCACCGACACCGAGTCGATCGACCGTGCGTTCAAAGAGGTCGAAGCGCACCAGGGGCCGGTCGAGGTCATCGTCGCCAATGCCGGCGTCACCGACGACACACTGATCATGCGAATGAGCGAAGAGCAGTTCACGAGCGTCGTCGACGCGAACCTCACCGGTACGTTCCGCCTCTCGAAGCGTGCGACCCGTTCGATGCTGCGCGCGCGTTTCGGACGGTTCATCTTCCTCGGCTCTGTGGTGGGTCTGGCAGGACAAGCCGGCCAGGTCAACTACGCCGCGTCCAAAGCAGGCATCGTCGGTATCGCTCGTTCCCTGACAAGGGAACTCGGCTCACGTTCGATCACCGCCAACGTCGTCGCTCCCGGGTTCATCGAGACCGACATGACGGCAGCACTGGGCGACGACGTCAAGGACAAGGCCACCGAGTTCATCCCGTTGCAGCGGACCGGAAAGCCGGAAGATGTTGCAGCAGTTGTCAGTTTCCTCGCCTCCGACGATTCGGCCTACGTCTCGGGTGCGGTGATCCCCGTCGACGGTGGACTCGGCATGGGGCACTGACCCGCTTTTCGTACACACACCTTTCTCGTACGTCTGAAATCAGGAGGACATCTCATGGGCGGCTTGCTCGAGGGTAAGACCATTCTTGTCACCGGCATCATCACCGATTCGTCGATCGCGTTCCACGTGGCCAAGGTCGCGCAGGAGCAGGGCGCGAAGGTACTGATCACCGGATTCGATCGTCTGCGCCTCATCGACCGCATCGCCCAGCGCCTGCCGCAGCCCGTGCCGCCGGCAATCTCGCTCAACGTCCAGAGCTCGGAGGATCTCGCCTCTCTCGCCGAGCGTGTGCGCGAGCTGGCTCCCGAGGGTATCGACGGCGTCGTCCACTCGATCGGCTTCGCTCCCCGCTCCTGCCTGGGAAGCCCGTTCATGGACGCGCCGTGGGAAGACGTGGCGGTCGCACTCGAGGTGTCCGCCTACTCGTACAGCGCACTGGCCAAGGCCTTGCTGCCGGTGCTCAACGACAACGCGTCCATCGTCGGTATGGACTTCGATCCGGCGCGCGCGATGCCGTTCTACAACTGGATGGGTGTCTCCAAGGCGACCCTCGAGGCCGTCAATCGGTACGTGGCCAAAGAGGTCGGCGTCCGCGGCATCCGCTCGAACCTGGTGTCCTCCGGCCCGATCAAGACCTTGGCCGCCAAGGCCATTGCCGGTGACAGCACCGGTCCGGGCGCGGAGTTGGACAAGCTGAACACCGCATGGGACGGTGCTGCGCCCATCGGCTGGGACGTCGACGATCGCGAGCCGGTCGCCAAAACGGTCTGCACCGTTCTCTCGGATTGGTTGCCCGGCACGACCGCGTCGATCATCTACGTCGACGGCGGCTTCCACGCGATGGTCGGCTAGTAGCACCCCTTCTACTACGCAGGTGAGTACCCGGGTGACTCCCGCCGAACGGCATCGCGCAAGATTGAACTCATGACCGTAAGTATGGACATGCAGTTCGATGCTCTTCTCGTTTTGTCGTTCGGCGGTCCCGAAAAACCCGAAGACGTACGGCCGTTCCTCGAAAACGTCACGCGCGGTAGGGGAGTGCCACCGGAGCGGCTCGACGCTGTCGTCGAGCACTACATGCATTTCGGTGGAGTTTCGCCCATCAACGCGCTCAACCGAGACCTGATCGAACGGGTCGAAGGTGAGCTGGCAGCAGCCGGCGTGGATTTGCCCGTGTACTTCGGCAACCGCAACTGGCACCCGATGGTCGAAGACACCGTTGCCAAGATGCGCGAGGACGGTGTCCGCAACGCCGCCGTGTTCGCCACGTCGGCGTGGGGTGGTTACTCCGGATGTCGGCAGTACCACGAGGACATCGCCCGTGCCCGTGAGGCGGTCGGTGACGGCGCACCGACGCTGACAAAACTTCGCCAGTACTACGACCATCCGCTGGTCGTCGGCGCGTTCGCCGACGGTGTGCGCGCGGCCCGCGCAGAGTTGCCCGAAGCGACTCGCGATACTGCGCGCCTGGTGTTCACCGCGCATTCGGTACCGAGTGCCGCAGACCGCAATGCAGGGCCGCCGGCAGAGGGCGGAAACCTCTACAGTCGACAGGTCGCCGAGGCCGCGAAGTTGGTTGCCGAGGCCGTCGGCGTCGAGGATTTCGATCTGGTGTGGCAGTCGCGATCAGGCCCGCCGCAGGTTCCGTGGCTGGACCCCGACATCTGTGATCACCTGGATACGTTGTCCGCCAAGGATGTTCGCGCCGTAATCGTGTGCCCCGTCGGTTTCGTCTCCGATCACCTCGAAGTGGTGTGGGACCTGGACACCGAGGCCAAGGACAAGGCAGCCGAACTCGGGATGGATTTCGTTCGGGCAGCAACGCCCGGCCGCGATCAGCGTTTCGCGCAGCTGGTGCCCACGCTCGTTCGGGAACTGGCCGAGGCCGAGCAGCCACTGCGACTGGGGGTCGAGCCGCTGCTCGGCTCGACCACCAACGGTCTCTCGTGTGCAGTCAATTGCTGCGCGGCCGTTCAGCGTCCCCGCTGACGGTCCGACGCTCAGGTGTTCGGATGCTTGAGTTTTCCGCAGGGCCCGGGAACGGTGGACGTGCTGCGCGAGGTGAGGAGCGTCTCGACGATCTGTCGATCCTCGGGGCTCAGTGACGGGTCGATGTAGTTGAGTTCGGGCGCGCCCAGTTCGCGGACTCGCCCGGCGAGGGTCGCGACAAACGAGACGCGTTCTTCGTCGTCGTCGTTGACGTCGTGGATCTGCAGCACCGACACCGGAAACTTGCGCAGCGTCACAGGCAGGAAGCGGGCGCCGAGCACATGGTCGACGTTGAATCCCGCCCACTGCCCCTGGTTGGCCTCCACGCATTCGGCGTCGGAGTGAATTGCGCTCTCGCCGATGTACTTACGTGCGGGCAGCATCTTCTTGGGGGCAAGTTCGGATGCGCCCTGCTGAAGGACGGGAAAGTCGCCGTCCGAGTACAACCAAGGCTGGTTGGCCATCTTGATCAACCGACCGGCGTCCAGATCCGGGAGATAGCGAGACTTGAGGAGAAACGCGACGCTGTCGACCGAGATGCCCAGCAGTTCTGCGGCCTTCTGTCGGCTCATCGCGAACGTCGGGGCATTCTTCGGGGCGATCTGGATCAAATTGACCATGCGAACTCCTGTAAGTGTTCAATTGTTGCGGGCTTGGTACAGCTGACATGACAATTCGCCGTTTATCAACCTCTAGCTGATTTCCGACTTGTAGATGAGTCGGTTGTCACCATCCGAGTTCACGCAACCGGGGATCTCCGATCCCGAAGTGGTGGCCGATTTCGTGGATCACGGTTCGGCGAACTTGCTCGATCACCTCGTCTTCGGTGCTGCAGATCGCACAGATGGCCCTGCGGTAGATCGTGATGCGGTCGGGAAGGACGCCGGCGTACGTGGTGGTCCTCTTGGTCAGTGGGATGCCCTGATACAGCCCGAGTAGCCCCGGTCGTCCACCTTCGAGTTGAACGGTCACTGCGACATTGGCCATCTCCGCACCCAATTTCGGTGGCAGGCTGTCGAGCGCCCGCTTGACCATGTCCTCGAACTGGCTGTCGTCCACGTCGATCATCTGCCCATTGTGCGTGCGGGGGCGGGATCCGGGTGTGTCCATGTGGAAACAGTGCAGCTTACGGCTATGTTCATTGCGTGGCCGAAGACCTCTATCACCGTTACGAATTCACATTCATCGTTCAGATGCTGACAGTCTCGCAAGAGCAGGCGATCGAAGAGAGCTTGGGCGGAAGGGTCGAGGACCGACGCGGGCTGCAGCTGCTGACGCTCACCTCGGAAGGCATGCGAGCGGCGACAACGGCTATCACCGTGGTGGACCAGTTGGTGGCTGCAGGCGTGCGTCCCCAGCGGACACATCCCGATCTGGTGTCACGTCAGGACATTGCCGACCGTGCGGGGGTGACGCGGCAAGCTGTCGGGCAGTGGGTGCGAGGGGTCCGGCAGGCGGCTACGCCTTTCCCGATTCCGTACAACTCGGTTGCCGGGGGGATCTGGTTCTGGGGCGACGTCCTGGATTGGTTGCGCCGTCAGGGGTACAGCCAGGACACCGGTTTGCGCTACCCGACGCTGGATGAACATATTCGCATCGACCGCCATATCGCGATCAATCACAAGACTGTGGGTTGATCGATCAAACGGTTTGCTTGAAAATAGCTATTGAAACAAACCGACGGTAGGTATAAAGTCCCTAAATACCTCAATCAATCTATCGGTGCGTCGGTCCTGCTCTGGGGGGAGTCTGGTCTGCGCTGCAGATACCCGAGCATGCGAGCAGGAATTCATGGTTTCGACCCCCGAAGTACGACCGATTCCCAAATCGGCCGCGCTCACGACTTCTGTGGCTATTTCCAGCGATGTAGCAACGGCTAAGCTACGTGAAGGTGTATCGGGCAGGGGCCGTCTGCGAGCGGCGACGGCGGCGCTGTTCCGGCGCTCACGCCCACGTACGACCTTCGCGCCACCGTTGAGCGTGCTTCTTCTCGTCACCTCCGACAACGGTCTCTCGCAGCGGGCCGGTCTTGTTCTTCGCGAGGCGGGACACCAAGTCCGTACAGCCGTCGTCGCCGACGCGGACGCAGTGCTGGCCGCGACTTCTTCGGGAGATTTTGACCTCGTCATCTGCCCGTTCTTGAAAGCCTATGTCCCGGAATCTGTTTGGCAGCGGTGGACAACGATCATCATCCATCCCGGCCCGCCCGGAGATCGCGGGCCGTCGTCGCTGGACTGGGCGATAACGGATGGCGAACCGATCTGGGGTGTCACGGCATTGCAGGCCGCTGAGGAACTCGATGCCGGGCCGGTGTGGGCGTGGCGGACGTTCGAACTCCGGAACGGGGCAACCAAATCCTCGGTATACAACGAGGAAGTCACCGACGCGGCGATGGAGTGCATTGGAGAGGTCGTCGAACATTTCCGTACTCCTGACTTCCAGCCGATTCCATCGGACCGAGTTGCGCGGCCCGTGGCTTCGACCCGATCGCGGCCGAGCATGAAACAGGCCGATCGCGTTTTCAGCTGGGAGGAAGACGCGCCGAGCATCGTCCGCGCCGTCAACGCCGCCGACGGGTTTCCCGGCGTCGCCGTTCAGTTGGGGCTCGACCGGGTCTACGTCTACGACGCTCACCTCGATACCCACGTCGATGCAGCGCCCGGCACCATCGTCGAGTACTTCCACCAGGCAATACGTGTTGCCACCGGTGCGGGCTCCGTTTGGATCGGACATGCGCGGCTCGTCGGCGCCGGCAATGTCAAACTTCCGTCGACCGCGGTCGTACGTCCGGACGTGTTCGTTCCACAGGTCTGGGAGGGTCGTTACCCCGAGACCGACTATCACCGCGACGGCGATATCGGATATCTCTCGTTCCGCTTCTACAACGGTGCGATGAGTACGAAGCAATGCGCGCGACTGGCCGCCAGGCTCCGCTGGGCGATCGCGCAGGACACCAAGATCCTTGTCCTGACGGGTGACTACGACAGATTCAGCAACGGTATCCACCTCAACGTCATCGAGGCCGCGTCGGATCAAGCCGGAGAAGCGTGGGCCAACATCAAAGCCATCAACGAGATCGCGAAAGCGATCGTCACCTGTACGGAACAGGTTGTGGTGGCGGCATTCACAGGCAACGCCGGTGCCGGCGGGGTCATGCTCCCGCTTGGAGCCGACGTAGTCGTGGCCAGGGACGGTGTGGTTCTCAATCCTCATTACGCCACGATGGGCCTGTTCGGCTCGGAACTGCACACGTACACACTTCCGGCTCGGGTCGGCGAGCAGCAGGCCCGCAGTCTGCTGGCCGAGTGCAGTGCGATAGGCATCCGTCGAGCCTTGGACATCGGACTTGTCGACGCGATCGGCCCCAGGCGGCCGGATCTGTTCGAGGCGTGGTTGCGCGAGGTCGCCACCGACTTGCTCGAAGGAGATCGGCTGGAATCGATGCTGGAGCGCAAACGTCTTCGACTGGAACGTGATCCGGTGGAGCCCTACGAGGAGCGTGAGCTCGAAGAGATGAAGATCGACATGTTCGGTGACCGCAACGGGTTTGCCGAGAAACGCCGGAACTTCGTGCTCAAGCTCTGATCGACACGCTGTTCGCCGACGCGACACGGGCAATGCGAACAACGTCCCACAGTCGTCGCAGCAGGTCGTCACGCCTCTGCGCAGTGGACACGCTCGGGGCCTGATTGGTCGATATCGACGCAGCCACGGTGAGAATGGCTGCCACGTTGTCGGCGGTGTCGATCACCTGTAAATGCCGAGGTGACAGTGTCGACGGCCAGCGGTGTCCGGCCTGGGCCTGCAGGGCTTCGGCGACCAGCGTACGAGCGTCGTTTCCAGGCATTCCGGTGGCTACGGTCGGAAGCCCGCCGAGCACCTCGGCTGCGTCCCGAACAGCTTGGCGCAGTTCGTATTCGGCTTCGCGGAGTCCGATCGATTCGGCGCTGCCCGCCACAGTGGGAATGGAGAAGACCGTCCATCGCAGGACGTCCGGGCCTTCCTTCGACGGCACGAGTCCGACTCCCGGCTTGCCGACGGCGCCGATCTGTATCCCTTCACCCGTTGCGATCGCAGCGCGCGCGAACTCGGTCCCGGTGGGCAGACCACGTACGTCACCGGCCGTGGGAAGGACCAGGCGGACCTCGGCAGCCTCCGAGCGCGCGATTCTGAGCAGGGTGGGCACACCGGAAGCCGTGACTCCCGGCCATTCGAGATCGTGGCGGACCGCGGTTTCCGCATCGGCGGCGCCGATCAGGTGCATCGGTGCCCACGCGGCAAGGGCGTCGATGACGTCGTCCGGCGCAGCGTCGCCGGCGAGCCATGACGCTGCCCACACGGTGAGGGTTGCGCTGGGAGAACTCATGACCGTGAAGTTTAGTTCGGCGTGGCGACATGCGCGGCCCCGGCGTTGTGACCTAGCGTGATCCGGCGTGAGCGGTGGCAACGGATACGGTGACATTTTTGCGGGTCATACCCGCAAACAGAAGCGCGTGACGCCTGAAGTGGCGGCCGAGCGTGATCTTGTCGTCGAGGATGCGGCGACGGGATTCTGCGGTGCGGTAGTCGGTTTCGAGCGCACGTACGACGGCGATTTCGTGCGACTCGAGGACGGTCGTTCCCGGACGCGGTTGTTCGCGATGCGCGAGGCGGCCTTCCTCATCGACGGCTCACCGGTCACCCTCGTACGCCCGGCCCCCAAGCCCGTGTCCACCAAACCCGCACGGTCGGCTTCGGGTTCGACGCGAGTCGAAGGCTTACGCGCCCGCACGGCACTGCCCAGCCGGATCTGGGTGGAGGGAGTACACGATGCTGCCCTCGTCGAGCGGGTGTGGGGTCACGATCTTCGCGTCGAAGGTGTTGTCGTCGAACATCTCGAAGGACTCGACAATCTGGGGGAGCGGCTTGCCGAATTCGGGCCTGGTCCCGGCCGCCGCGTCGGGGTCTTGGTCGACCACCTGGTCACCGGTTCTAAGGAAACCCAACTGACTCAGGGCCTCGGCCCGGACGTGTTGGTGACCGGGCACCCGTACATCGACGTGTGGGAGGCCGTTCGTCCCAAATCTGTCGGAATCGCCTCCTGGCCGAAGATTCCACGCGGCGAGGATTGGAAGACGGGAATCTGCCGCGAACTGGGCTGGGGGACACCTCAGGAGGGCTGGCGGCGGGTCTACAACTCGGTCGAGAGCTTCCGCGATCTGGAAGCTCCTTTGATCGGTGCAGTCGAACAACTTGTCGATTTCGTTACCGAGCCGAACTGACGTAGCGGCGGCCTGGGTCACACATTCTGGTTAGATGGTGTTGTGGCTGCACTTATTTGGCTGATCGGAGCACTGGTGCTCGCCGGGGCCGAAGCACTGGTGGGGGATTTCTTCCTGCTGATGCTCGCCGGTGGGGCGCTCGCTACTGCCGGTGTCAGTGCTGTCACCGACTTCCCGGTGTGGGTCGACGCCGTCATGTTCGGAGTGTTCTCCGCCGCCCTCGTCCTGGGCGTGCGACCGATCATGTTGCGTCGCTTCGGTAGTCCGCCGCCGACCCCGACCGGAATACAGGCACTCGAAGGTAAGCACGCTCTGGTTCTGGAAGAAGTGGGCGAGCATTCCGGGCAGGTCAAGTTGGACGGCGAGGTGTGGACTGCCAGGCCGTACGACACTACCGAGGTGTACCCGCCGGGTACCAAGGTGACGGTGATGGAAATCAACGGCGCAACAGCAGTCGTCTGGAGGGGACCTTAATGGCAGCACTCATAGTGCTCGGTGTGTTGGTGCTATTCGTGATCTTGGTGGTCGCGAAGTCGGTAGCACTGGTACCGCAGGCAGAAGCCGCGGTGATCGAGCGGCTCGGTAGGTATTCGAAGACGGTGTCCGGGCAGCTCACGTTCTTGATCCCGTTCGCCGATCGTGTGCGCGCCAAGGTGGATCTTCGTGAGCGGGTGGTCTCCTTCCCACCGCAGCCGGTGATCACCCAGGACAACCTGACACTGTCCATCGACACGGTGGTGTACTTCCAGGTCACCAATCCGCAAGCTGCGGTGTACGAGATCAGCAACTACATCGCTGCCGTCGAGCAGTTGGCGACCACCACGCTGCGAAACGTCGTCGGTGGAATGACCCTCGAAGAGACGCTTACCTCGCGTGATTCCATCAACGGTCAGCTTCGTGGTGTCCTCGACGAGGCGACCGGTCGCTGGGGCCTGCGAGTGGCCCGCGTCGAGCTCAAGAGCATCGATCCGCCGCCCTCGATCCAGGAGTCGATGGAAAAGCAGATGAAGGCGGACCGCGAGAAGCGCGCGATGATTCTGACGGCTGAAGGTCACCGCGAATCCGCTATCAAGACCGCCGAGGGTGCCAAGCAGAGCCAGATTCTTTCTGCCGAGGGAAACAAGCAGGCCTCGATCCTCAACGCCGAGGGTGAGCGTCAGTCCCAGATCCTTCGTGCTCAAGGTGACCGCGCGGCCAAGTACTTGCAGGCTCAAGGCGAGGCCAAGGCCATCGAGAAGGTTTTTGCTGCAATCAAGTCCGGTAAGCCGACTCCGGAATTGCTTGCATACCAGTATCTTCAGACGTTGCCGCAGATGGCGCAAGGCGATGCGAACAAGGTGTGGCTCGTACCCAGCGACTTCGGTGACGCGCTGAAGGGATTTGCCAAAACGCTTGGCGCGCAAGGGCAGGATGGCGTTTTCCGGTACGAGCCGCCGGCCGCCGAAGAGAATCTTCCCAATCCTGAGGACGATTCAGCCGAGGTGGCGGAGTGGTTCGAGACCAAATCCGATCCGGCTATCGCGGAAGCAGTGCGCGCTGCTGAAGTTGCTGCACGCACACCGGTCGAAGACCCGGCAGCTGCGGTCAGGCACCGCCGTGAGAGTGCGCCCGAGCAGCCTGGATTCGTAGATCCCGCGTTGCCACAGCAGGGCGAAAATCCTTGGCCGGGTCAGTTGCCGCTGCCGCCCGAGCGTGAAGATTTCCAGCAGAAGTACCCGTACCAGGGGCAGCCGCCCGAGGGTGGCCAGCGCCAGTAGACGCCTCTCGTAGCGAACGTTGATCGGGACGGGCACTCATCACCTACGTGATGAGTGCCCGTCCCGTTCCGCATACGGCGATCGCCCAGAGGACACTGACGAAGGTTCCCATGATGAACTGCTCGGACGCATGAGGTTCGCGAAGTTCCGGGTACCGCGCGAGCCCCTTGACTGCCAAGACGATCGCGATGCCTTCCGGCCAGGTTGCGAGAATCGATGCCGCCACCGCGAGCCGTTCGAGGATGCCGATCACACGTCCGCCGCGAAGAGGTCCGGCGTCCGGTGCCGGGCTCCCGTCCGGTTGGCGACGCGCGATCTTGAAGGTGGCAAGTACCAACGGTGCACCGGCCGTGGCGGCGGCAAGTACGCACAGGACAAGCGTCGCCCCGAGAGCGAAACCGGTGACCGGGGTCGTTCGGGTCGATGCCAGTGCGGCAACACCCAGCGCCGGAAGAGCCACCACGGACGACGCCCATTCGGGGACTTCGAGTCGACCACGACTGAGCGGTCCCAGTGCCGCTGCAACTGCTGGTGCCGCGGCGGCGACGGCGAGCGCGATCAACGCCAGAACGACCATGTATTCGAGCCCCCTGCTGTGTCGACGAGTTTGTACCGGTGCGAGCGTGAGCAGTCTAGGGCTGGAGTCTGACCAAAAGTCGTTCTGCGAGTCTGCGCCCGGCGAGTTCTGCGTGCCACCCGGCTGTCAGGAGTCGCTTGGACATGGCCTGTTTGGTGATTCCGAGGTGGGCCGCTGCGCTGACCTGAGTGAGTCCGCTGTCCATCAGGGCGATGGCTTCGCGTCCGTCCTTCGTCTGTCTCGTGACGATCGTTCCGAGCAAGGTGAACGCGGCATCGACATCTGCGGCGAGTTCGTCGCGTGAGCTATCCGCCGGCGCCTGTTCGACGGCAATTCTGGCCGGAGCTCGCTTGGCTCGCTCGACGGCGATCCGAGCAGCTTCGAATGCCGGTCCGCGTCCGGCCCGGGTCTGCCGTGGGAGAGGCTGCTCGACGGGACCGATCCCGATCCCGACACTCCAGTGCTCGCGCCGAATCAGCTCGAGTGCGACGAGGACGAGTAGCGCCGGATCGTCGGTCACCGCTTGAATCTCGTCGCCCGCTGTGCGCTCGAACGGCCGCAGGAGCCTGCAATCGGCCATGTCGTCGATGATGTCCCCGACGCGGTCGACATCCCGTCGGCTACCTCGCTGATCCACCGTCAGTACAAACATTAGTCAATGCTAGATAGTTGACTTTCAATAGTCAATCGTTTTGGGTTGACTCAATCAAATCAACCTCTTGGGGTTGACCGTTGTCAACGATGGTTTCGCCCGGTGAAGGCTGACGGCGAGCGTCGAACACCAGACCGGCGATGCCGATCGCAATGCAGATCCCGGACAGAATCAGGAGACGAGGATCGGCTTCGCCGGAGAGCGCATCGCCCAGAACGACAATCCCAACAGTGCCGGGCAAGATGCCGACGACGGTGGCAAGGATGTAGGGCACGATCCGGATCGACGAAATGCCGCAGCAGTAGTTCACCACCGAGAAGGGGACAAACGCGATCAAGCGCAGAGAGCCGACGGCCAGCCACCCCCGCTTTTCGATCCGCTCGTCCACCCGCCGGATCGTCGGACTCGAAATCCGTTGCCACACGACGTCGCGGCCGATGGCGCGGACCAGGTAGAGGGCCAGAACGGCGCTCACAGTCGTTGCCGCCACAGTAAGGGCGATGCCGGTTGCCGAGCCGAAGAGAACCCCCGCGCTGAGCGTGAAGACGGTGCGCGGGAACGGCGCGACGGTGACTATCGAATGAACCAGGAAGAACACGAGGGGAAACGCCGGGCCAACCGAGTCCGCCCACTCGCGTACCTGGGACACCGTGGGATGTGGGGCGAGGAGGGCTGCGAGGAACAAAGCGAGCACTACCAGGACTATTGCGATCAATCTTCGGTCCAGCAGGCGTCCCATCACAGGTCACAAGGCTACCTGTGAACGGTGAACCGGGCCGACTGCCGACCCGCAATCGTGAGTCGAACATCGCCACGGGGGCGGGAAAGCGACGTGCTCCAGGCGACAATGAAACGGCGCTGTGACGAAAACCACTAGGCTTTCGGAGTGGCCTTCACCTGCAGTCCCGGCCAGTGAAACGAACTCGCGGGTAACCCGTAAACATGCTGAACAATCGCTAGGTAAGGGCCGGTCACACGTGCACGAACGACCGAATCTGCACGTCGTCTGACCGGTCGGAAAGTGGCCGCGAACAGCCCTGTGAAGAACATGACGTGATCCTCACGATATCTGGGCTCAACCGCGGGTTAGCATCACAGAACTAACGAACAAATCCGATTATCGGTAAAGCGCTCACGCAAAAAATGAGAGGGAGCGGACACAGTGTCATTAGCTTCAGAAGCCGAGGCTGTCGAGCAGGCGTACGCGGAGTGGCAGCGCTCCGTAGCCGGTGTGCTCGCCAAGTCCCGCAGAGTCGATGCGGCAGAACTGGGCCCCGAGCCACAGAAACTGCTCGAAACCGTCACCTACGACGGTGTCACTGTCGCACCGCTCTACAGCCCACGCGACGAGCGTCCCGAGCAGAGCTTGCCGGGCACGTTTCCGTACGTGCGTGGCGTCGACGCTCACCGTGATGTCAATGCCGGTTGGTTGGTTTCCGCTGCATTCGGAACCGCCTCGGCGGCCGAGACCAATCGCGCCATCCTGGACGCCCTCGAAAACGGAGTCAGCGCACTCTGGTTGAAGGTGGGCGCCGACGGCGTTCCGGTCACCGACCTCGCCGCTGCGCTCGAGGGCGTGCTTCTCGACCTCGCACCGCTCACGCTCGATGCAGGCGCAGCGACAAACGATGCAGCCCGAGCACTCATCTCACTCCTCGATGCACGCAGCGAAGCCGGCGACGGTGTCAGCGATCGCAGCAGTATCCGAGTTCACCTCGGTGCAGCACCGCTGACCAGTTCGTTCTCCGGCGCAGCCGACGTCGAATTTGCAGGCGCAGTCGAGTTGGCCGCCCTCGCCGCCGCTCGTGCGGAAACCGTGCACGCGATCACCGTGGACGGCACGGCCTTTCACAACGCGGGTGCCGGCGACGCCGAAGAACTCGGAGCCGCAATCGCCGCCGGCCTCGAGTACCTCCGTGCACTCACCGCCCAGAGCGGCCTGACCATCGGTGCTGCGTTGTCGCAGTTGGCTTTCCGCTACGCGGCAACCGACGATCAGTTCCAGACCATCGCGAAGTTCCGCGCCGCACGTCTCGTATGGGCACGCATCGCCCAGGTCTGCGGAGCTTCCGATTTTGGTGGAGCGCCGCAGCACGCAGTCACCTCCGCCGCGATGATGGCTCAGCGTGATCCCTGGGTGAACATGCTGCGCACGACCCTCGCTGCATTCGGCGCCGGCGTCGGCGGAGCAGATGCAGTGACTGTTCTTCCGTTCGACGTCGCCCTGGCCGACGGCACCCTCGGTGTCAGCAAGTCCTTCTCCTCGCGCATCGCGCGCAACACACAGCTGCTCCTGCTCGAGGAGTCGCACCTGGGCCGTGTCCTCGATCCGTCGGCCGGGTCTTGGTACGTCGAGGACCTGACACAGCAGATCGCCGCCACCGCGTGGGAGTTCTTCCAGGAAATCGAAGCAGCCGGCGGATATCTGGCGGCACTCGAAGCGGGAATCGTCTCCGGTCGCATCGCCGCTACCAAGGCCAAGCGCGACTCCGACATCGCACACCGCAAGACCACGGTCACCGGTGTCAACGAGTTCCCGAACCTCGGCGAAACGCCGCTGTCCGCCGAAGCCGTCGAGCCCGGCCAGTCCGTCGCCCGCTACGCAGCTGCATTCGAAGCGCTTCGTGACCGTTCGGACGCGTTCCTCGCCGCCGGCGGCGCCCGTCCCACTGCGCTTCTCGCGCCGCTGGGCTCGGTTGCAGAACACAACGTGCGCACCACGTTTGCGTCCAACCTGCTCGCTTCGGGTGGTATCGACGCAGTCAACCCCGGCCCGCTCGAGGTGGGCGCCGAAGCCATCTCCGCTGCAGTCAAGGCTTCCGGTGCCACCGTCGCCGTGCTGTGCGGCACGGACAAGCGCTACGGCGAGAGCGCCGCAGCGGCCGTCGCCGAACTTCGCGCCGCCGGCATCGCCAAGGTGCTGCTCGCAGGACCGGAGAAGGCAGTCGCCGACGCGACCGGCGATTCTCGCCCGGACGGATTCCTCACCGCCCGCATCGACGCAGTGTCGGCTCTGACCGAACTGCTCGACTTCATCGAGACGGGAAGCTCCAAGTGACGACACGAGAGGTCAAGCACGTGATCGGCAGTTTCGCCGAGGTCCCACTCGAGGACCCGCAGTCTCCGGCACCCACACCGCCGTCGGTCGAGCAGGCCCAGGCGCTCATCGAAGAGGGCGCCAACGCCAATAACTACGCCGCCGAGCAGGTTGTCTGGTCCACCCCGGAAGGCATCGACGTCAAGCCGGTGTACACCGGTGCGGACCGCACGGCCGCCGCCGAGTCGGGTTACCCGCTCGACAGCTTCCCGGGCGCAGCGCCGTTCCTGCGTGGTCCGTACCCGACCATGTACGTGAACCAGCCGTGGACCATTCGCCAGTACGCCGGATTCTCCACTGCCGCGGAGTCGAATGCGTTCTACCGTCGTAACCTCGCGGCCGGTCAGAAGGGCCTCTCGGTCGCCTTCGACCTCGCTACACACCGCGGCTACGACTCCGATCATCCTCGCGTTGCCGGTGACGTCGGAATGGCCGGTGTCGCAATCGATTCCATCCTCGACATGCGTCAGCTCTTCGACGGAATCGACCTCTCGCAGGTGTCGGTCTCGATGACGATGAACGGCGCCGTGCTGCCGATTCTCGCGCTGTACGTCGCTGCGGCAGGCGAGCAAGGTGTCACTCCGGACAAGCTGGCCGGAACGATCCAGAACGACATCCTCAAAGAGTTCATGGTTCGTAACACCTACATCTATCCGCCGAAGCCCTCGATGCGGATCATCTCGGACATCTTCGCGTACTCCAGCGCGGAAATGCCGAAGTACAACTCCATCTCGATCTCGGGCTACCACATCCAGGAAGCCGGAGCGACGGCCGATCTGGAACTGGCGTACACCCTCGCCGACGGCGTCGAGTACATCCGCGCCGGCCTCGACGCCGGTATGGACATCGACAAGTTCGCACCTCGCCTGTCCTTCTTCTGGGCCATCGGCATGAACTTCTTCATGGAGGTCGCCAAGCTCCGCGCCGGACGCCTCCTGTGGGCCGAGCTTGTTGCCAAGTTCGATCCCAAGAGCGCGAAGTCTCTCTCGCTGCGTACCCACTCGCAGACCTCCGGCTGGTCCCTGACCGCGCAGGACGTCTTCAACAACGTTCCGCGTACCTGCGTCGAAGCCATGGCTGCCACCCAGGGCCACACTCAGTCCTTGCACACCAACGCACTCGACGAAGCGATCGCATTGCCGACGGACTTCTCCGCCCGCATCGCCCGTAACACCCAGTTGCTGCTGCAGCAGGAATCCGGCACCGTGCGTCCCATCGACCCGTGGGGTGGCTCGTACTACGTCGAGTGGCTCACCAACGAACTCGCCAACCGGGCTCGTAAGCACATCGAAGAGGTCGAGGAAGCCGGCGGAATGGCTCAGGCCATCAACGAAGGCATCCCGAAGCTGCGCATCGAGGAAGCTGCCGCCCGCACCCAGGCACGCATCGACTCCGGTCGGCAGCCGCTCGTCGGCGTCAACAAGTACGTTCCCGACGAGGTCGACACCATCGAAGTTCTCAAGGTCGAGAACTCCAAGGTCCGCAAGGAACAGCTCGAGAAGTTGGTTCGTC
This sequence comes from Rhodococcus sp. MEB032, assembly GCF_030208925.1. Taxonomy (NCBI): domain Bacteria; kingdom Bacillati; phylum Actinomycetota; class Actinomycetes; order Mycobacteriales; family Nocardiaceae; genus Rhodococcus; species Rhodococcus sp. MEB032. The sequence continues at coordinate 15,659 of NZ_JARVSY010000015.1, read as the reverse complement.
TTCGCGCGGAACGTGATCCGGAAGCCGTCGAGGCCGCACTGGCGAACCTCACTCGCGCTGCCGCATCCACCGAAGGCGGCATGGAGAACAACCTCCTCGCCCTCGCTGTCGTCGCCGCCCGCGCGATGGCTACCGTCGGCGAGATTTCCGACGCCCTCGAAAAGGTGTACGGACGCCACCAGGCCGAGATCCGCACCATCAGTGGTGTGTACCGCGACGAGGCAGGAACGGTGAGCAACATCAGCAAGGCGATGGAACTGGTCGAGAAGTTCGCCGAGGACGAGGGACGTCGTCCCCGCATCCTCGTCGCGAAGATGGGCCAGGACGGTCACGACCGTGGCCAGAAGGTCATCTCCACGGCCTTCGCGGACATCGGATTCGACGTCGACGTCGGACCGCTGTTCCAGACCCCCGAAGAGGTCGCCAATCAGGCGGCCGACAACGACGTCCACGTAGTCGGTGTGTCGTCGTTGGCCGCCGGTCACCTCACCTTGGTGCCGGCGCTGCGGGAGGCTCTGGCTGCGGCCGGTCGTCCCGACATCATGATCGTCGTCGGCGGCGTCATTCCGCCCGGTGACTTCGACGAACTCTACGAGGCCGGCGCTGCTGCCATCTTCCCGCCCGGCACCGTCATCGCCGACGCTGCCAGCGGATTGTTGGAGAAGCTCTCCGCCCAACTGGGTCACGACAACAGCTGAGAAGGGGGTCACTGAAGATGGCACGTCAGCCCATCGACATTGATTCCCTCGCCGAGGCGGTGCGCGGAAATCAGCGTGCCGGCCTCGCTCGGGCGATCACCCTCGTCGAGTCCACTCGCGACGACCACCGGGCCCTCGCGCAGCAACTTCTACTGAAGTTGCTGCCGGAGGCCGGGGGAGCGCACCGGATCGGCATCACCGGCGTTCCCGGCGTCGGCAAGTCGACCTTCATCGACGCGCTCGGAATGTACTTGCTGAGCAAGGGACATCGGGTTGCGGTGTTGGCGGTCGATCCGTCGTCCACCCGCACCGGCGGCTCGATTCTCGGCGACAAGACACGCATGGCTCGGCTCACCGTCGAACCGAATGCGTACATCCGGCCGTCACCGACGTCCGGCACGCTCGGTGGTGTTGCCAAGGCAACCCGCGAGACCATCGTGCTTCTCGAAGCTGCCGGTTTCGACGTCATCCTGGTGGAAACGGTGGGTGTCGGCCAGTCCGAAGTCACTGTTGCCAACATGGTGGACTGCTTCACGTTCCTGACCCTCGCTCGTACCGGTGATCAGCTCCAGGGCATCAAGAAGGGTGTCCTCGAGCTCGCAGATCTGGTGGCGGTCAACAAGGCCGATGGCAAGCATGAGCGCGAGGCAAAGGGCGCTGCCCGCGAATTGGCGGGTGCGCTTCGCCTGATCTACCCGCACGACGCCATCTGGAAGCCGCCCGTCATCACGATGAGCGGTCTCGAAGGTGTCGGGCTGGACGAGTTCTGGGGAACTGTCACCAAACACCGTGAGGTGCTCACCGAAGCAGGACAGTTCGAGGAGAAGCGTCGCAAGCAACAGGTCGATTGGACCTGGACGATGGTCAACGATCAGCTGCTACGCAGGCTCTCGAGCAACGATCGGGTGCGTGCGATCCGGGCCGACGTCGAGCAGAGCGTGCGTGACGGTTCGCTGACGGCAGCGTTGGCGGCGGGGCGAATTCTCGACGCGTTCGACGGAAGCAACTAGCGCGGAAAGAACAAAATCCCGGGTATCCGAGCGCGGATACCCGGGATTTCTTCTGTGACGAGCTATCGTTCGCGTTTGACTGCAGGCTCGGTGAGTTCGGTCTCGACAGCGAGTTCGACTCCCGTGAAATCGCCTTCTGCCTCGGCCGGGGTGAGCGTGGACCGCTTCCACGCGTAGAACAGCAGCGCTGCCCACGCGCCGAGAATGGTCAGGTAACCGGCCACTGTGACCGCCCCGGTGATGTCGAAAGATTTGAACAGCTTCTGTGCGTTGGTCAACACGATGACGCCGCCCACCGCCGTTCCGAGCAAGGTTGCAGGTACGCGGCTGACCAGCCACGCCGCGAACGGAGCTGCGATGACACCGCCGAGCGCGAGACCGGCGACAACGAGGAGGTTTCCCGCCGACTCACGTCCCAATCCGACAAGGAATCCCAGCGACGCGGCTGACGCGACCAGAAACTCCGAGGCGCTGACCGAGCCGATCACGGTGCGCGGCGCGGTCTTTCCTCGTGAGAGCAGCGTGCTGGTGGTGATCGGACCCCAACCACCACCGCCGGATGCATCGATGAAACCACCGAACAGGCCGAGTGGGGACAGGAAACGTGCAGTGTGCGGGGTGGTACGAGCGTCCGCGACGGCCGGTGGGCGGACCGAAAAGCGTAGTGCCACATAGATACCGATGGCCAGCAGGATCGTCGCCGTGATGGGGACTGCCGCTTCGGTGGACAGACCCGAGAGCACAGTTGCGCCGATGAATGCACCGACTGCGCCGGGCACACCGAGCTTGGCGACGAGCTTCCAGTCGATGTTCTTGAACTTCCAATGCGACACACCCGAAGCGAGGGTGGTGCCGACCTCGGCCAGGTGAACAGCGGCGCTGGCCTGAGCCGGACCGAGGCCACCGATCATCAACAGAGTGGTTGCGGTGACACCGAAGGCCATACCGAGGGCGCCGTCGACGAGCTGGGCGCCGACGCCGACAAGGGTGAACAAAAGAAGGTTGAACATGAGAAGACAGACTCCGAGCGAAGAAGCGACAAAGTCAGGGGTGCAGGCAGCGAGAAATCGCCGCTCAGCAACACGCCTGATCGAAGCATGCGCTACGACGAGTGGGCCAGAACGCCATCAATCCGAGCGCAAATGCCGGGGAGGCATCGTGGCTGGAAATCTGCACGTCAGGTCCTTTGTTCTCGTTCGTTGGTGTTCTGTCCATGCGAGCATAGCCGGTGACCGGCTCGGTCAACCCACGACGCGGGCGTAATTTCCCACTCGGTGGACAAGTCGATCGAAGAATTCCGCCGGATCGGTTCTGACCGCGATATCCGCGTTGGGCTCACGCTGCCAGTGCCCGACCCAGTCCGCGACCGTCGTTCCGATCAGCAGTGGACTCTCGGTTTCGACATCTACCGTTGCCGGTTTCAGCGTCGCCAGGCTCGGATCGAGCGCGACGGCAGCAGCGAAGGGATCATGCATGTGAGCAAGAAATCCCTGGTCGTATTCACGGTGGAATTCCATGTAGAACCGGATTGCGTCGGACATATGCCTGATCACGCTGTTGGACGCGGAACTGCGGACGTCGGGACCGTCGTCAGGCGAGATGATCTCTTCCGGGGTGCTCCCGGCAGCTTCGGCGAGCCGACGCACATGTTCGGGGAACATCTCGATGGATTCGGTGACGTTGAGGCCGCAGATGATCGGGCGCCGGTGCGCGGGTACGACGGAGAACGCGTCGAACACCTCCTTGGCGGCGTGCGGATCCACCGAGACGTTCCACTCCGCGGTCGGCGTCGTGTTGCCCGGATAGTTGAACGACCCACCCATCACTACCAGTCGCTTCAGCAGAGACGGCAGATCGGGTTCACGTCTGATCGCCAAGGCCAGGTTGGTGAGCGGCCCCGTCACCAGCCCGGTGAGTTGTCCGGGGTACTCCCGGACGAGATCCACCCAGAGGTCGGTGGCGGTTCGGACCGAGCGCTTGCGACACGAATCGGGGAGGACCGCATGGCCGATTCCTTGCGGACCGTGAGTCTCCTCGGTGGTGCGCAACGGTATGACCAATGGCTCGCGGGCGCCGAGTGCAACCTCGATGTCCGGGGCGCCGCAGAGCGCAAGCCAGTTCAAGTTGTTGGCCGCGACCTGTTCCACCGGAACGTTGCCGGCGGTGCTCGCAATCCCCAGTATCTCGGCTTCGGGGCTGGCAAGGAGATAGAGAAGCGCCAACGAGTCGTCGATACCGGTGTCGACGTCGACGATGAGCTTGTGCATGTCACTCATCGGTGGCCACCAGGATCGTCGGGGAATGCAGGACGGGGAAGTTCACCGACCGAGCGATGAAGCACTTCGTGTGTGCGGGGCCGTGAAGCTCCTGGGCCTTCTCGACCATCGACGCCTCCGCGACCAACACCGTCGGATTCAACGTCACTTCGATGAACTGGCCGCCGCCATCGGATTCCTCGATCATGCTGCCGACCGGCTGATCGCTGTAGTCGAGAACGACGACCCCAGCGGCAGCTGCCAGCCCGAGGTACCAGAGCATGTGGCACTGGGCGAGGGAGGCAACGAGCAGTTCCTCGGGGTTCCATCGCTGCGCGTCACCGCGGAACGAGGGATCGGAGCTGCCGAGAAGTTCCGGCTTTCCGACCGCGGATATTGCATGATTGCGCGAATATCCCTGCGTGCTGGACGTTCCGGTTCCCAGATCGCCCGTCCACTGAAGGTCGAGTGTGTAGGTATGTGACTTCACAGGTCCATCTTGCCCTGAATGTGCCGGTCCCTCAGTGTGCCCACTCCGCGCGATCCGATCCCCACGGATGCGCCGGTTCGGGGTAGTCCTCGAACTCTGCCAGCGCGGGTCGTGCGGTGGTCACGTCGGCATGGTTGACAACAACATTCAGGCCGGGAGCCGTCGGCAGACCAGGATGGGCGGTTCGGCCGGGTGCGTCGAGAAGACGGGACCCGGTGCTGGCCAATGACACGTCGACATCGCGGCCACGGCCGTCCTGCGAGCGCAGCGTCAACGCGTCGAGGATCCCCGCTGCCAGGAAGTATCCGGTCGAGTGGTCGAGTGCCTGCGCCGGAAGTGCGCCAGGGTTCTCACCGCCCTCGAGGAACGAAATGCCGGACGCGGCCTGCACAATGCTGTCGAAGCCGCGGCGATTCGCCCACGGACCTTCCCATCCCCATGCGCTGACGCGCCCGTGAATCAGGTGGGCGGGAAGATCCTGCCCGATGAGCGCTTCGAGTGCACCCGGCCGGTAGCCGGTGACCAGTACGTCTGCGGTTTCGAGGAGTTCTCGGAACGCTGTCGCTCCCGCCGAGGACTTCAGGTCGAGAAGCGCCGACCGCTTGCCCTGTCCACTGTCGAGGTGCTGCCATCCGATCTCGGGGATCGCCGGAGGGTCGATCCGCAGAACGTCAGCGCCGACCAACGCCAGGGCACGCGTCGCGACCGGACCGGCGATGACGCGGGTCAGGTCGAGAACACGTGGGCGCGTCGGATGCGTGCGGGGTTTTCCCTCGTCGCGTACTCGGATGGATACCAGAGGCTCAGACCTCGCAGCTGCGCACTGCTCACTCAGGCGCCACTCGGTCTCGGTACGAACACGGACCGCGATGGCTCCGATCTCGGCGGCCTGCTGCTCGATCTCGATGGCGCTGAGTTCGGATATACGTTGCGCCACTGCATCTTTGGGTGATCCATGATCGAGCTCGAGGACGGCGAGCAGGCGGTCGCGATGGTGCGGATAGTTGCCGTGCGTGCGGACCCAACCGTCGCGGGCGGCAAAGAACCCCGAGTGCTCGGAGAACCCGTTGATCGGCTCGCCGCCGATCCGGAACAGTCGATCGCTCGAGAAGGACGCGGCGATGCGCTCGGGATCGAGGGTCCAGTATCCGTCGCCCGGGCCGGTTGACCGATGAATCGCCGAGGCGAACGCCGCTACCGAGCCCGCAGCGAGGTCGAACACCGGCAAGTGCGCCGCAAGGAAACCCGCCGAGTCCGGGCATTCGATGTGCCCGCGTCGGTCGTCGCTGTGCACCCCGACGTCACGCTGGTATTCGTCGAGATAGAACCCGTACCCGTGATCCATGCGACGCCTTTCGGCAGTTCAGTGGCCGAGAAGCTCCCGGCACTTCTCTGCCAGCGTATCGCGGAGCGGCGCAGCACGATCCGCCAACTGTTGTTGCTGACGCACGTATTCGGCGCGGCCCGCGGGAGTTTCGATACGAATGGGGGAGTACCCGTACTCGGCGAGGTCGTATGGGCTCGCGCGCATGTCGAGTTCACGGGCCAGGAGCGCGTGTTCGAAGCACCGCATCACCAGGTCGGAATCGACGAGTGGCAACAATTTGAAGCTCCACTTGTACAGGTCCATACCGGCGTGCAGGCAGCCCGGCTGTTCGTGATCGATCTGAGTTTCGCGTGCAAGCGGGAGCGAGTTCTTGGGGGCCGCGTCCGGTGTGAAGAACCGGAACGCGTCGTAGTGCGTGCATTTGAGTGGCAGGGATTCGACGACCGCGTCGGTACCGGCGAACCCGAGTCGCAGCGGCACCGACTGGTGACGGATTGCGTCCTCGCCCCCGCGATAGACCATCGCCCATTCGTGGAGGCCGAAGCAACCCAGCACAGCGGGCCGCGCAGACGTCTGATTCAACAGATTCCACACGAATTCGACTGTGTGACGCCGACGCTCCAGCACTGAGGCCTCGACCGTCGCGGTACCCGACTCGTCGACGCGGTAGCCGGAGAAGGCTGCGTATTCGGCGGCGTTCTCGAGCGCGACTCCGTACCCGGGGTGCCAGCGGCGCAGTTGGGCGGGTTTGAAGTTGTAGTACGTGAAGAGGAAGTCGTGCACCGGGTGAGAGATACCGGCGCTACGACGCGCTCGGTGCGGCTCGACGAGCTTCTCCACCTCCTCGAGGTGAAGTGCCCGCCGAGCCGTCCACTCGCTCTGCGCGAGTGCGAGTGAATGCACCGAACGTGTCATCGATCAGCTGTTTCTTTGTCCGGGAACAGCATCCGTGCCGCGATGCGTGCCATCGCGGACCGTTCCGACGTACTCCTCGAGGAGATCCTCGAGCGCGACGATACCGATCACCACTCCGTCAGCGTCCGTGACAGCGCCGAGGTGCGAGCTGGCCCGACGAAGGCCGGCCAACGCTTCGGCCAGCGGTGTGCTGAGCGGAACGATGGGCAGCGGCCGGATATCCGACGTCGGAACGACGGTGTCCGGTCCAGCGGCCTCGTCGAGCACCTCGTCGAGCACGTCCTTGAGGTGCACGTACCCAGCCAGCGATCCGTCGCTCGCTCGCACCGGGTAACGCGAGTATCCGGTCTCGATGACCGCACGCTCGATCTCACCCAGTGTTGTTCCCGACGGTGTGAGGGGAATGGTCCGCACCTTGTCGAGAGTGATCAGGACCTCGGAGACGGTCCGATCGGTCGATTCGAGTGCCTGCTTCAACCGCCGGTGTTCTTCGGCGTCGATCAGACCTTCGGATCGCGATTCACCGATCATCGCGGACAACTCCACCGCCGAGACCGTGACGTCGAGTTCGTCCTTGGGTTCGACGCGCAGGAGCTTGAGCACTCCGTTCGCGCACAGGTTGTAGAACGCGATGATCGGGCGAGCGATCTTGATGAACGCCAGATGCACGGGAACGAGCAGCATGGCCGTCTTCTCGGGGCCGGCCAACGCGATGTTCTTGGGCACCATCTCGCCGAGCAGGATGTGCAGCACGACGACGAGCGACAGCGCGATGGCAAACGAGATCGGGTGCAGCAATCCGTCGGGCAGGCCGACGGCTTCCATCGGCACCTCGAGGAGGTGCGCAATGGCGGGCTCGGCGACCTTACCGAGGAGGATCGAGCAGATCGTGATGCCCAGCTGAGCCGCCGCAAGCATGAGCGAGAGGTTCTCACCGGCCTTGATGACTGTGAGCGCCCGCTTCTTGCCTTGCGCGACCAGTGCTTCGAGACGGTCACGTCGTGCGGAGATCAGTGCGAACTCCGCACCGACGAAGAATGCATTGCCGGCGAGCAGCACGACGGTGAGGAGTACACCGAAGAGGTTATTCATCGTCGGACTCCTTCTTGCTGTCGTCTGCGGATTCGGGTTCGACGTAAGCGGGGACCGGCGTGATGGTCACCCGGTCGATACGGCGGCCGTCCATGCCGGTCACTCGTGCAATCCACTTTCCGCGCGAATCACCGGACGAGTCGACGTCGGGCAATTCCACCTCGTCACCCTCGTCGGGGATGCGGCCCAGTTCGGTGAGCACCAAACCGCCGAGCGTGTCGTAGTCGCCTTCGGGAGCGGTGTACCCGGTAGCCGAAGTGACCTCGTCGATGCGCAGGAGGCCGGAGCACGACCATCCGTCGCCGACGCGCTGCACGTCGAGTTCGGGTTCGTCGTGTTCGTCGCGCACATCGCCGACGATTTCCTCGATGAGGTCTTCCATCGTGACGATGCCGGCAGTTCCGCCGTACTCGTCGACGACGAGCGCAACCTGCATACCGTCCGAGCGGATTCGCTCCATGACGGTGTCTCCGTCCAGGCTCGACGGCACGACGGGAACACGTTGAGCCAGACTGTCGACGCGCGTCGTGCGCCTGCGCTCGGCCGGAACGGTGAACGCGTGCTTGATGTGTACGACGCCGACCGTGTCGTCGAGATCGCCGCGAACGACCGGGAAGCGCGAATAGCCGGTCCGCGACGCCGTCACGATCAGGTCTGCGACGGTGTCCGAGAGTTCCAGCGATTCGATCTTCACTCGCGGAGTCATCAGCTCTTCTGCCGTGCGGTCACCGAACTGCAGTGAACGGTCGACGAGCATCGCCGTGCCCTTGTCGATGGACCCGCGCTGCGCGGACGTCCGCACGAGGGACCCGAGTTCCTGCGGTGATCGCGCGGAGCGCAATTCCTCCGCGGGTTCGATGCCCAGGCGTCGCACGATCCAGTTGGCGGTTCCGTTGAGGCCGTTGATGGCCCACCGGAAGATCAGCGAGAACCCTGCTTGCAGGCCCGCAGTCGCGCGGGCGGTGGGCATCGGCTTGGAGATTGCGAGGTTCTTCGGTACGAGCTCACCGAAGATCATGGAGAACGAGGTCGCGATCACGAGCGCCAGGATCAAAGACGTTGTCGAGGCCGCGGATTCACTGAGCCCGACGGCCTTCGTGACCGGTGTGATGAACCGTGCCAGGACCGGCTCGGCCAGGTAACCGGTGATCAGGGTTGTGATCGTGATGCCCAGCTGAGCGCCGGAGAGCTGGAACGAAAGAGTCTTGTGCGCGTGTTGAACCTGCCGCGAGCGTCGGTCGCCGCCACGAGCAGCTTCGTCGACGGTGCTGCGTTCGAGCGCGGTCAGTGAGAATTCGGCCGCCACGAAGAGGGCGGTGCCTGCAGTCAGCGCGATGAAGCCGACCAGGCTGAGAATGGTGAAAACGATGTCCATGTGTCATCGCCACCTGAGATGTGCACGGGGGCCGCCGGGTTTGTCTCCCGGCTCGCTAGAGGAGCCCTCCGAACCGGCGGAATCAGAAGATTCCTCGGATAAAACGACGGGTGTAGCGCCGGGTAAGTGTGTGGGTGCCTCGGGCACCGGGTTCCTTTCGTCAGAGCCGAGTAGTTCTCGGCTGTAGCGGGCTCGGTCGGGTCGCCGAAGGGCACCCGACCGAGTTTTGTTTTCTGTTTACGGATCCAATGATACCGGCGGGTGCCCAGGAGTAGGGACCCGAGCACCCGCCGACAGTCACAGAACGTGGTTCACCAACCAGACGGAAGCGGCCGTCCTTCGGCAAATCCGGCGGCGGACTGCACGCCCAGAACGGCCTTCTCGTGCAGCTCCTCGAGAGAGCGCGCACCCGCGTACGTGCAGGTACTGCGCACGCCGGAACAGATCTGATCGATCAGGTCCTCGACTCCGGGGCGCTCGGGATCGAGACGCATCCGCGAACTGGAGATGCCTTCCTCGAACAATCCCTTACGGGCGCGATCGAAAGCCGTTTCGGTGGCTGTGCGAGCGGCAACAGCGCGCTTGGAGGCCATACCGAAGCTCTCCTTGTACGCGTTGCCCGCCTGATCGACTTTGAGATCGCCGGGGGACTCGTATGTGCCGGCGAACCACGAGCCGATCATGACGTTCGACGCGCCCGCCGCGAGGGCGAGTGCAACGTCGCGGGGGTGTCGAACGCCGCCGTCGGCCCAGACGTGCTTGCCGAGCTCACGTGCCGCTGCAGCACATTCCGCGACGGCCGAGAACTGCGGGCGTCCGACGCCGGTCATCATGCGAGTCGTGCACATGGCTCCGGGTCCGACGCCGACCTTGACGATGTCCGCGCCTGCGGCGATCAGATCACGGGTTCCCTGTGCGGAGACCACGTTGCCTGCGACCAACGGGACGCCGAGATCGAGCGCCTTGAGGGTGGTGAGTGCATCGATCATTCTCTGCTGGTGACCGTGAGCCGTGTCCACGACGATCACGTCGGCACCGGCGTCGACGAGTGCCTTGGCCTTGGCGCCCACGTCACCGTTCACACCGACCGCCGCAGCGACCCGGAGTGCGCCGCGCTCGTCGACTGCGGGGTCGTAGATGCCGGCACGGATCGCGCCGGTGCGGGTGAGGACGCCGGCAAGAGTCCCGTCTTCGTTGACGATGACCGCCAGCGGATCATGCTTGGTTTCGAGCAGTTCGAAGACCTCACGCGGTGTGGCGGTGACCGGGGCCGTGACGAAGTCGGTGATCGCGACGGTACGGAGGCGAGTGAACCGATCGACATCCGCGCAGGCAGCCTCGGTGACGACACCGAGAGGCTTACCGTCCTCGACCACCACGACCGCGCCGTGAGCGCGCTTGGGAAGCAGCGCCAGCGCATCGGAGACGGCGTCGTCCGGACTCAGCGTGACCGGCGTATCGGCGACGAGGTGGCGGCTCTTGACGAACGCCACGGTCTCGGCGACAGCTTCGGTGGGGACGTCCTGCGGAATGATGACCAGTCCGCCGCGGCGGGCGACAGTCTCCGCCATGCGGCGGCCGGCGACTGCGGTCATATTGGCGACCACGACGGGAATGGTCGTTCCGGATCCGTCGGAAGAATTGAGATCGACGTCGAATCGAGAGGTGACCTCGGTCCGGTTAGGGACGAGGAAGACGTCGTCGTAGGTCAGGTCGTATGGGGGGCGTTGCCCTTCGAGGAACTGCACGTTTCACGAGCCTACCGTCGATTCCGCCGTAGCGCCCTCGGTATCGCGCGCTTGTGAGCGGGAGAGGGCGATCGTGGTCATGATCATGACGGCGACGGCGCACCCGATGAGAGCAATTCCGGGACCGTCGACGCGAAGGCGTTCGTCGAGCACTGTCATCCCCAGGAAGATGGCCGCGATCGGCTCGCCGATCGTCAGGGCGGGTAGCGACGCCGACAGCGGCCCGACCTGGAACGCGCGCTGTTGCAGGTAGACCCCGATTGCGCCCGAGGCGATCAGCGCCCACGTCTGCCATGCCGAAATCACCCCGACGACGCCGTGGCCGAGTAGGTCGGTGACGTACTTGGTGAATGCGACGGCGACGCCGTAGAAGATGCCTGCCGCAGAGCCGAGAAGCAGTGCGCGCCAGCCGCCGTCGAGTTTGGACAAGCCGCCGACAGTTGCGGCCACGGCCACTGCGACCGTAATCGTCAGGGGCACAGCCCAATCCGACCATGGAGCATTGCTGTCTCCCTCGGTGGGATCGCCGACGACGAGGAAGATCGCCAAGGAAATCGCGAGCATGATCGCCAGTGACCACGCGGAACGGGTGATGCGGATTCCCGAGAATTTGGCCGAGAGAGGCAGCGCGAACAGCAACGAGGTCACGATCAGCGGCTGCACCACCAACACCGAACCCAACGACAGTGCAACGGCCTGCATGACGTACCCGCCGCCGTCACCGATCAACCCGGCCCACCACCGAGGACTGCGAATCAACGACGCCACCAACGCCTCGCCCTCGGGAACCGCGGACGCCGCCCGTTGCTGAGCGACCGAAGCGCACGCGAAGAGCAGTGCAGCGAGAAGTGCGCAGAGAACCGAGATCAGTGGAAGATCACCCATTCCCTCAGTGTGCGCGCTTGCCCGCCCGATTTCCGGCAGACGGCTTTCCTGCGCCGGGTGCGCCGCGACGCGGGGTCAAGCCCTTGGACGCCAGACGCTCCGAACGGGTCGGGACCGGAGTGCCGTCCGCACGGATCTTCTTCACACTCTTCGGATCGGTGACGCGCCGCGAGGAGGCGGCGCGCTTGTCGCCGTCCTTCTTCATCCGGCCTCCGGCAGCGGTCCGGCCTGCAGTGTCGTGTTCCTGACGGCCACGCTTGGCGGTGTGCTTGACGGCAACCGTCGTATCGGGAGCCTCGACCGGAATTCCCGTCGGCTCCATCGCACCGGTGATGCGCGTGAGTTCAAGATCGTCAGGACGAACCCGCACACCGTGAACCTTGATGCCTGCCTGCTTGGTCAACTTCTCGACCGAGTCACGTTCTTCGTCGGTGACGATGGTGACGACGACGCCTGATTCCCCGGCGCGTGCCGTCCGGCCGGCCCGGTGCAGGTAGTCCTTCGCCTCGGCCGGGGGATCGACGTGAACGACGAGCGTCACGTCGTCGACATGGATTCCGCGCGCGGCGACATCGGTGGCGACCAGGACCGGTGTTGTCCCGTCGGAGAACGACGCGAGGGTCTTGGTCCGATTGTTCTGCGTCTTGCCGCCGTGCAGAGCCCCGGCCGAGACGCCGATCAAATGCAGTTGCTGCGCAAGACGATCCACACCGTGCTTGGTCTTGACGAACATGATGGTCCGCCCCGCGCGCGAAGCGATATGTGCGACAACGGATCTCTTGTCGTCGCGGTCGACGAAAAGCAGGTGATGCTCCATGGTCGAGACGGTCGCAACCGGGGGAGCAGTCGAGTGCGACGCCGGATTGCGCAGGTAACCCGCGACCAGATCGTCGACCTTGCCGTCGAGTGTCGCCGAAAAGAGAAGACGCTGACCGTCTTTCGGAGTCGTGTCGAGAATCTTCGCAACCTCGTCGATGAAACCCATGTCTGCCATGTGGTCGGCTTCGTCGATGGTCGTGATCAGGACGTCGTCGAGAATCACCGACTTCTGGTCGAGTAGGTCGAGTAGGCGCCCGGGGGTCGCGATCAGCAGATCGACGCCGCGGGCAAGGATGTCGGCCTGACGCTTGATCGGAACGCCCCCGACCGCATTTGCCACACGCAAACCGATCTCGGTAGCGGCGTCGTCGAGTGCCTTGTGGATCTGGATCGCCAGCTCACGGGTGGGAGCGAGCACCAAACCGCGCGGACGATTCCGCTTGCTCGCCCCACCCTTGAGGCGCACCAGCATCGGAAGCCCGAAGGCCAGAGTCTTTCCGGAACCCGTCGCACCGCGCCCGAGTACATCCCGACCGGCAAGAACATCGGGGATGGTTGCCGACTGAATGGGGAAGGGGGCATCGATGCCGCTTCGGCGCAACGCGTGCACCATCACGGCGGGGATTCCGAGGTCGACGAACGAACGCCCTTCGGTCGAGGTGGGCGAGTCGATCGTCGATTCCTGCATTTGTCCAGGCTACCGGGTATCGGTAGACGCAGATGACCGCATCTACCGATACCCGCTGTGAATCAGGCCTCGATTTCGCTGCGGTCACCGCTCCACAGTGTGTGGAACTTGCCCGGCTTGTCGATGCGCTCGTAGGTGTGCGCGCCGAAGAAGTCGCGCTGACCCTGAGTCAGGGCGGCCGGCAGACGCTCCGCGCGGAGACCGTCGTAGTACGACAGCGAGGACGCGAACGCAGGTACCGGAATGCCGAGCATCGTCGCGGTGGCGACCACGCGGCGCCAGCTGTCGATGCCTGCCTCGATGGCCTCGCGGAAGTACGGCGCCAGAATCAAGCTCGGCAGGCTCGGATCGGCGTCGAACGCGTCCTTGATGCGGTTGAGGAACTGCGCACGGATGATGCAGCCACCGCGCCAGATCGTCGCCAGGTCGGCAGGCTTGAGGTTCCAGTCGTACTCGGCGCTGCCGGCAGCGATCTGATCGAAGCCCTGCGCGTACGCCACGATCTTCGACGCGTACAGCGCGGCCTGGATGTCGGCGGCAAACTGCTCGGCGTCAGCAGGCTTGTCGCCGAGAGAGCCGGCAGCCAGACCCTGCGCCTGAGCTGCAGCGCGCTGATTGCGGCTACCGGACAGTGCGCGAGCAAACACGGCTTCGGCGATACCGGTGACCGGCACGCCCAGATCCAGAGCGGACTTGACCGTCCAGCGGCCCGTGCCCTTCTGCTCGGCAGCGTCGACGATGACGTCGACCAACGGCTTGCCCGTCTCGGCGTCGACCTGGCGGAGCACCTCGGCGGTGATCTCGATCAGGTAGGACTCGAGGGTGCCCTTGTTCCACTCGGTGAAGACGTCGGCAACCTGACCGGCGTCGTAGCCCAGAGCGTCGCGGAAGAGGTTGTACGCCTCGCCGATGAGCTGCATGTCGGCGTACTCGATGCCGTTGTGCACCATCTTGACGAAGTGACCGCTGCCGTCGGGGCCGATGTGGGTGCAGCACGGGGTGCCGTCGACGTGAGCGGAGATGGACTCGAGAAGCGGGCCGAGAGCCTCGTAGGACTCCTTCGGGCCGCCCGGCATGATCGACGGACCGTTGAGTGCGCCTTCTTCGCCACCGGAGATACCGGCGCCGACGAAGTGCAGTCCGCGGGCGCGGATCGCCGCTTCACGACGGATCGTGTCGGTGTAGAGCGAGTTGCCACCGTCGATGATGATGTCGCCGGGCTCCATGGCGTTTGCGAGCTCTTCGATGACAGCATCGGTCGGGGCGCCGGCCTTGACCATGATCAGGACGCGTCGCGGCTTCTGAAGTGCGGCAACAAACTCCTCGACGGTCTCGGTGCGCACGAAATCGCCCTCGGAACCATGCTCGGCGATCAGGGCATCGGTCTTCGCGATGCTGCGGTTGTGCAGGGCAACGGTGTGACCGTGGCGGGCGAAATTGCGGGCAATATTCGAACCCATGACGGCCAGGCCGGTGACGCCGATCTGAGCTCGGGGTGATTCGGTGCTAGTGGTTGACATGCTTACAGCTTTCCCTCTCGGTCCGCGGCTGTGAAATCCTGCGCTGTGCGCAGCCGAAAACGGTGCGGCCGCGACGCGCGTGAACATCAGACCGTGCATACAAAACACGGATGCAGATCACTTTAATTGCAGTGACCTGCATCCGTCTCGATACAGCTTCCGGCACAGCCGGAAGGTTCTCAGTGTTCAGTTGTCGAGCCGCAGCTCAGCCCAGGTATTACCGCTGATCGCGCTTCGGGCCGTCGAATCCGTCATAGCTACGACGGTCGGTGCGGCTGCGGAAGCCGCCACCGCTGGTCGAGGCTGCACGGTTGTCGCCGCCTTCGCGGTTTCCCTGGTATCCGCCGGAGGAGCGGTTGCCCTGGTAGCCGGTCGAGGGGCGGCTGTCGCGGTCTCCGTAGGACGGACGGCTGTCACGGTTGCCCTGGTAACCACCGCTGGAGCGATCACCCTGGTATCCACCGGAAGAGCGGTTGCCCTGGTATCCGCCGCGGCTCTCGCCGTCACGGTTGCCCTGGTAACCACCCGAAGAGCGGTTTCCTTGGTAGCCGGTCGAGGGGCGGCTGTCGCGGTCTCCGTAGGACGGACGGCTGTCACGGTTGCCCTGGTAACCACCGCTGGAGCGATCACCCTGGTATCCACCGGAAGAGCGGTTGCCCTGGTATCCGCCGCGGCTCTCGCCGTCGCGGTTGCCCTGGTAGCCACCCGAAGAGCGGTTTCCTTGGTATCCGGTCGAGGGGCGGCTGTCGCGGTTGCCCTGGTAACCACCACTCGAGCGATCACCCTGGTATCCGCCGCGGCTCTCGCCGTCGCGGTTGCCCTGGTAGCCACCCGAAG